>CAMCHR010000010.1 GCA_945874755.1 Chitinophaga pinensis | reverse complement strand
CTTGTTTAGATACCCAATTGAATTTCAAGAGTGTATACAATAATCCTACAACACCCATTGCCGGAACGGCATAAAATAGAAGATCTTTCATAGCAATACTTATTCTTTTGTTTTCTGTTTAGATTCGTTTAAGGTCTGCAAAAATAGGGGGTAAAAGTCAAAAAAGGGCAAAAAAGGGCAACTTTACTCGACCAAGGAGGTCGTATCCTCTTTTCCGGTGAATACAGCAACAATCTCCTTGCCTTTATAGATGGCACGGTTGTATTTATTACCTAAAATGATAATTGTTGCTGTTTGACCCACTAATCGAGTGAACACGGTATTATTTCCATGCCACCATCCATTATGATAAATCAGCTTTTCTTCGTTTGGCTTGGCTAATACCCGCCATCCTAGGCCATAATTATGCCAATACTTATCGGTTGGACTTTTGGGTTCATAAGCCATTTCTAAAGTGGTAGGTTGTAAAAAACGGCCTTCTGTTAGTGCTTTATCCCATAAAAAGAGGTCTCTTGCCGTACTATAGACATTTTTATCCCCATAAATCATATCGTATTTTTCCATTTGATAAGGCACCATTTTTGCATTGTAGGAGGGCAGGTATTTGTCTATATTTTGCTGACTCATCACAAAACTATGCTCCATTTTCAATGGCTTGAAGATGGATTCATGCAGGTAAGTAGGGAAGTCTTGACCAGTGATCCTTTCTATGATTAAAGCCAATAAGACATAATTGGTATTGCAGTACTTAAAAACACGGTCAGGATTGGCAGCAATAACTGGTTTTATTTGAATCATATAATCCAATACATCTATATTGGTATATAAACCTGGTCTAAAAGGTTTTTCATTTTTTACCAATACCAATTTCTTTGCCCAACGACCTCTTTTGGTTTTATATCTAACCGATTTATATTGTTTGGACTCCATGAAATAGGTATAATCAGGTAAGCCACTGCGATGAGATAATAACATTTCAATGTTTACATTCTTGTAAGGGAATCCCGGCAAATATTGATCTACAGACGCTTTCAGGTCTAATTGATCCTTTTCCCATAATTGAAGCGCAGCCATCCCCGTGAAAGTTTTAGAGACAGACGCTAAGTGAATAGGGGTTGCTGCTACTAATGCATCTTTTGTTTTATAATTGGCAAAACCTTTGTAATCTTCAAATATAATTTCACCATTTTTAGCGACTAAAATTTGACCACTAAAATTTTTATTCCCTAAAATGGATTGGTACTTTAATTTAATTGCTTCGGCATATTGTTCCTTCTCTCCAGTAGATATTTTATTGTAGGTGAAATGATTGGCAGCACTTAAATAATTGGGACCCTGACTCGATCCACAGGAAGCAGTCAGTAATAAAATTTGTAACAATAAAAAGCATCGAACGATCATCTGTTAGTTTTTACAGGGTATACACATATAACGAAGAATAGATATAAATTATTGTGATTGAAGTCAAAACTCAGAATTTAAATTAACTTTGTAATATGAGCAAAATTGATCTTACTAGCTATCCTAAAGATAGAATTAAAGTACTTTTTTTAGAAAATATAAGTGATAAAGCGGTACAATACTTCAAACAACAAGGGTATGCGGATGTCAAAAAAGTAGCTGGGGCTTTAAGCGAGGATGAATTGATTAAAGTAATCAAAGACGTACATATTTTAGGCATTCGTTCAAAAACATTTATTTCTAAAAAAGTATTGGATAGTGCGAAAAAATTACAAGCGATTGGTTGCTTTTGCATTGGGGTCAACCAAGTAGATTTAAAAGCATGTAAACAAAAAGGAATTGCAGTTTACAACGCTCCTTATAGCAATACCAGAAGTGTCGCTGAATTGGTCATTGGCGCTTCCATTTTATTGATTCGAAGAATTTTAGATAAAAATAAAGCAGCACACAATGGAATTTGGAATAAAGAGGCTAAAGGAAGTTTTGAATTAAGAGGTAAAACTATGGGCATTATTGGTTATGGCAATATTGGTACACAATTAAGTGTGATGGCAGAAGCGATGGGGATGCGTGTGCAATTTTACGATATCGAAACGAAGTTGCCATTAGGAAATGCGCAGGCAAGAAAATCGATTAAAGAAATTGTGAGTAGTTCAGATATCATTTCATTGCATGTACCAGAAACCAACCAAACAAAAAATTTGATTAATAAAGCATTGATTAAGCAATTTAAATCAGGCGCTATTTTAATCAATTATGCAAGGGGGGAAGTAGTGGATTTGGATGCTTTAGCAGAAGCCATTCAAGAGAAACAAATTGCTGGTGCAGCAATTGATGTATTCCCTGTTGAACCAGAAAAAAACGGCGATGCATTTACTACCCCATTACAAGGTTTATCTAATGTCTTATTGACGCCTCATATTGGCGGATCCACCGAAGAAGCACAAGAAAATATTGGAGAAGATGTAAGCATTAAATTATACCAATACTTGGAGCGAGGTGTCTCCAATGGATCTCATACTATTCCATCTTTGAGTTTGCCACCAGTAGATGGGGCACATCGTATTTTACATATTCATAAAAATGTACCTGGTGTCTTGGGTGCTATTAATACGTTGTTGTCTAAAAATAAGATCAATATTGTTGGTCAATACTTAAAAACAAATGATGAAATTGGCTACGTGGTACTAGATGTGGATAGTAAATTATCCAAACAAGCCATGGCGCTTTTAAAAGAAGTCAAAGAGACCATTAAGGTTAGGATACTATATTAATAGCGTTAAACATTGCTTTTATTTCATCTAGGTCTACATCAAAATACTGCATGTTTTCTTGCATGCTTGGCTGATTGAATGCCATTTTAGAAGACATCGCTTTTCTTGCAGAACTATGCACTTCCTTAGCACCAGTTTGAGCAACAATGGTAGCAATATTATCTGCTCGCACTCCACTTCCAGGTAAAATAATGATTCTATCTTTTGCTTTTTCAACCAATTTTTGAATCATTGGAATGGCATTGCCTACATTCGGCACTTGACCGCTAGTTAAAATTCTTTTGCATCCAATGTCAATTAATTGTTCTAATGCCAAAAATGGGTCTTGACAACGATCAAATGCTCTATGAAAACTAATTTCCATATTACCTGCAGCTTGAATCAATGCACTTGTTCTTTTTGTATCAATACTTCCGTCTGCATTCAAAAGTCCTATCACTGCTCCTTTAAACCCCAATTGCTGACAAGCCATTAAGTCGTTCTGCATCACCTGAAATTCTCTGTCGGTGTATAAAAAATCTCCCCCTCTAGGACGAATGATTGGGAAGATTGGTTGCTTGGTTAACTGAGACAATAACAATAAACTTCCATAAGAAGGTGTAGTTCCTCCTTCCATTGGATTTTCACAAAATTCAATTCTGTCTGCTCCTGCAGCTAAAGCATTCAAGGCAGCTTCTATATTAAAAGCAGCAATTTCAAGTAATACTTTTGACATCTCTAATTATATTTTTTAAATTTTATTGAACGAATTTAATTTGAACAACTTTAACATTAGATGCTTTTCAAATTCAAATCAACTCTTAGATTAAATATCCTGCATCATTCAATGTATTGCCTTCCTTATTGCACACAGAAAAATTAAATCCTTTTTGTAAAGCATAAGCACCAACCATCCCTTTTTTATTGATGGCCACAAAGCAAACTTGAATGTCTTTTGCTTTTTCTTTTTTAATTCGATTAATTTTTTCAACGACAAGCTTACATGCTTCCTCTGGACTTTTACCCTGACGCATCCATTCTACCACAGCACTAGCGCCAGCAACTCTTATCACATCTTCACCCTGACCAGTTGCCACGACTGCACCCACTTCATTGTCAACATATAAACCTGCACCAATGATAGGGGAGTCCCCAACACGACCACGCATTTTAAAACCTGCACCACTGGTGGTACAACTACCACTTAAGTTGCCAAATTGATCCAATGCAATCATACCAATGGTGTCGTGATTCCAATGTCCGTCTGTTAATTTTGTTGGCGCATTGAATGAAGGGTCATTATAAGTTACAGATTGATTATTCTCTACATTGATAATGGGTTGATAATTTGATTTTTTCAACCAATCTTTATAATTCTTATTGGCTTGTTCTGATAAGGCACCCGATTCTAAAGTAAAGCCATTGGCTAATGCAAATGACTGTGCACCAGCACCAACTAAAAAAACATGGGGAGATTTTTCCATGACTTTTCTTGCCACTGATATAGGATGTTTAATGCGTTCTAAAAAAGCCACAGAACCACAATTGAATTGATGATCCATAATAGATGCATCTAAAGTAACAAAACCATCTCTATCTGGGTTGGCATCTAAACCAACACAACAATTGATTTCATTTTCAGTCACCATCACACCTTGTTCTACCGCATCCAATGCATGACCTCCATTTTTTAACACTTCCCAAGCAGCTACATTGGCTCTGATACCAGCATCCCAAGTAGATGCAACAATGGGTTGAATTAAATTAGATGGATTCCTTGATTGAATGAAATTTGGTATCGAAAAACTGGTGATCCCTAACCCACTCAAATTGATAAATTTTCTTCTGTCCATAGTGATGATGCTATTAATATTCAGTTCTTAAAGATAGTCAGTAAGGCGTTAATTTTGTATATTTATCAAGATTATGATGCAATCAATATTTGATCAGTATGGATGGGGAAATGCGACGGCTATCCCTTTAAAGCAAGGGTTAATCAACGAAACTTTTGAAGTACATTCGGTGCAAGGTGATTTTATTCTACAAAATATCAATACCCAAATTTTCAAAGATCCTTTTGCAATTGATCATAATATCAAAGCCATTGGTCAGTATTACTATACCAATCAACCGGATCAATTATTTACACACTTGGTGCCAAATTTAGTAGGGGAGACATTGATCAAATGGGCCGGTAAACACTATCGTGCATTTAAAAAAATAGACGGTATTGCCTTAGATGTATTAACAACTGCATCTCAAGCAAAAGCAGCTGCCAATCAATTTGGACTTTTTACTGCAAGTTTAATTGAATTCCCAATCGCACAATTAAAAGTAACCATCCCACAATTTCATGACCTTGCTTTAAGATACCATCAATTTGAACAAGCTATGATACATGGAGATGCCATTAGGATTACTCAGGCAAAAGAGGCCATCTTGTTTTTACAATCGCATCAAGCTTATGTAAAACAATGGCTGCATTTTACAGGACATCATGATGCGCATTTAAGAGTCACACACCATGATACAAAAATTAGCAATGTCTTATTTAAAGAAGATGCCGCTATTTGTGTGATTGACTTGGATACCACCATGCCAGGCTATTTTATTAGTGATATTGGCGATATGTGTAGGACTTATCTTTGTCCAGTCAATGAAGCTTGCGAGGATTTAAACCTAATAAAAGTACTACCGGAAAGATGGACTGCAATACAAGAGGGCTATTTAGAAGCGATGGGGGAGTTCTTGACAAATTTTGAGAAAGACTATTTTGCATTTTCAGGACAAAGTATCATTTATATGCAAGCGCTAAGATTCTTGACTGACTTTCTAGAATTAGATAAGTATTACCGTGTTGAAAGACCGGATCAAAATTTAGACCGCACTTTAAATCAGAACCAATTGTTGATAGAATTCAATCAACTTTAATGAACTTGATTATGCTTGCTTGCTTACTTATTATACTCTAGAATTTATAGCTCAAAATTTAAAACTGATCATCCATTGCAAAGTCTGGTTTTCTGTTTTTCCATTTACCTCGGGTGAAATCTGGGATATCTTGTACTTGACCATTTTCTGCAATCGATTTTTCAGACAATGGCGTAATGGCATACCAAGTGGCTAAATCATACACATCCATCGGGAACGGAACGCCTCTTTTAATACATTCTAAGAAGGCATTGATTACAAAAAAGTCCATCCCACCATGTCCAGCTCCAGTGGCATCCGCCTCGAAACGCTTCCATAATGGATGGTCATGTTGCTTTAAATAGGCTTCTGGGTTCTCCCATTGATGATCTTTAGCAGAAAGTCCTTCTATATAGATATGACCAGCAGTAAATTGACCAGCAGCAAAATCCTGCCAAAGACCTTGAGTGCCTTGTACTCTAAAGCCAAGATTATAAGGACGGGGAGAATTGGTGTCATGTGTTAGCAATATTGTCTCTCCATTAGATGTCTGAATACTGGTTGTTACAATATCCCCTAATTTAAAATTTAATTTCGCATTAAGGTGATTTTCACCTCCTTGTGGATGGTTAACTATATATTTATGTAAACCTCTTGCCTTAGTAGCCACAGAAGATAGTCTAGTTAATTGATTTCCTCTGTTGATATCGATCATCATTGCAGCAGGTCCTAGTCCATGGGTGGGATAGATATCTCCATTCCTATATAAGGAGTGGTTTGTTCTCCATTTTGCCTCACTATATCCTTTTTCACCGAATTCCGCCCCTGAATTATAAGCTGTAACTCCATTGTTGAACTTAACACCCCTTAAATCGTGCTCGTAACCTCCTTGTAAATGTAATAATTCCCCAAATAGGCCTTTCCTAACCATATTATAGACTGCTAAAACATCACGCCGATAACATACATTCTCTAGGCACATCACCGGTACATTGTATTTCTCGCTGGCGTTTACCACATCCCAGCATTCTTTTATATTGACAGCGCCACATACTTCCACACCTGGAATAATGCCATTTTTAATAGCTTCTAAAGCTTGAGGGATATGCCATTCCCATGGAGTAGCGATGATTACAGCGTCAATATCCGTTCTTTTGAGTAGGTTTTTATAGTCTTCCTTGCCATTTTTATATTCTATAGCAGCAGTTTTTCCAGCCTTTTTAAGGATCTTTTGGGCATCAGCTAGCATCTTTTCATCGGGATCTGCAAATGCGACAAGCACCACATCTGGACGCTGAACCATTAATTCAATATGATCTTGTCCACGAAATCCGGTGCCTATGACACCAATTTTAATAATATCTTTTTTAGCATTGGATTGTGCTTTTATAAATTGAGGACTTAAACTTAAAGCGATAGATGCTAAGCCTGCATCTTGTACAAATTTTCTTCTGGATGGATGTATTGGCATAAAGATGTTTATACTACAAAATACAACCTATTTTGTATAGAAATACAGCCAATGGATCGAATTAAACCTATTATAGATGCTTATAATTAACATTATGTTAAATAGTATATTGGAGATAATACCCTTTTAGTAGTAAACTGCGATAAACCAATTAAATTCTATTCTTGTATTATTTGGTTAAGGGCATTAAAAAAGCCCTCCCGTTTGGGAAGGCTTTAATATTTTTAAATCTTTGGGATTAACCAATTGCTGATATACTATTGGTATTTTTCATGAAGTAAATCATATTTGTTATACTTAGCATCTAACTCATCATATAACTTTTGGTTGGCTCTATTCTTGTCTCTTTTAGCACCATATAAAGTCGCTAAGAAATCTACAGATCTAGCAGCTACATTCTTTTCTGTTCTATTTAAGGTTGTTTTATCCTTTATAATGTTAAATGCATTTTCGATCCACTCAATAGCCTGATCCACCTTTGCTCTCATTGGTGCATCTAAGGCAGCATTCAATTTTTTGATTGAATCTTGTTGTGCCTTGAATGAAGCATCAAAAGCTAATTTTTTCTTAGGATCTTTAGGAGCAACTGGCTTATTTGTATTTAATTGTTGTAAGGCCCTGATATTATTGCCAAATTGATCATCTAATACGGTGTATTGGTTGTAATAACTAATCCCTACGTTAAAAGCTGCAGCAAAGTTTGTAGTGTTCAACTTATAGGCCCTCATATAAGCATCCGCTGCTTTGTCTAAGAAATAATTTGCTTTATCGTCAGCTAATCCATCTGCATTTCTTGCTGACATAAACATGTCACCATACATTTGTGATTCTGTTTCGTTGATTGAATTTGCAGTTACTTGCGCTTCATATGCTGCCACCTTTTCTTCTATCGTTAAGTTTTTATCAATATACTCTGCTCTATATTCAAACCATTTTTCTTCAGGGTAATTTTTCTCTGAAACTGCATAATATTGATCAAATAAAGCTTTGTTCTTTTTTTCTGCTGCCTTTATCAATACATATTTATACATGTCAATAACATCAGCAGTTTTCATGTTTGCATCCATCATTCTAGTGTAATACTTTATAGTAATGTCATCATTACCTGCATTTTGATTAGAATACCCTGCATACATTAACGTAGTTGTATCAAATGGTTGTTTATTACTAGACCATCCTTTAGAAAAAATGATATCACTTATGTACACAGCTCTATCAAAATTAGCAGCAGCGTCCTTCCACTTTTTTTCACCAAAAGCAGCTACGCCATCCTTAAAACTTTTTATATATACGTCAAAAAAGGGCTCTTGACCACTTTTTACTGCAAATACGTATTCAGGATCAGCTTTGATATAGTTTTCTAAACTCTTTAATAATTTCTCTGAAGCGTCTGGATATTTAGCTGCAAGATCCTTTGATAAACCAGCATATATTTTTGATTTCCAGTAATACCCTTCTGCAGTTGATTCTAAACTTGGTTTTTTTGCAACTACTTTTTCATATTCTGCCTTGGCAATCTCAAAATTATTTATTAACAAGCCTGTCTCCACTTTTTTAAAGTCTTGAGCAATAGCTGTTTGCATCAATGTCATCAAGAACATTGCACCAATCCATTTTTTCATAATGATTATTTTAAAGTTCTAAGTTAATTAATTTATGCTTCTGGCGTATCGTCACCTTCATTATTAATAGTATCATCAAATTCAGCAGGTGCATCATCCCATACAATGATGTCTGATTTAGTTGAAGTATCCTCTGTAACTGATTCTATTTCAACATTTTCACCTTCTTCAGGAACATCTTGTTCTTCAATCTTAGAAGTGGCAGCAATCTCATCGTTTTCGTCTAAACGAATCAATTTAACGCCTTGTGTTGCTCTACCCGCTTCTCTAATATCAGCAATACTTGTTCGAATGGTTACACCAGATTTACAAGTAATGATTAAGTCTTCTTTTTCTAATACATCCATTAAGCCCACCAAGGATCCTGTTTTTTCGGTCACATTGATTGTTTTAACCCCCTTACCACCACGATTGGTGATACGGTAGTCATCAATTGGAGTTCGTTTACCATATCCCTGTTGACTCACTACTAAAATGGTGCGGTCCTTATCTTCTCTGCTTACGCAAACTAGGCCAACCACTTCGTCCGTTTCATCATCCACTTCGATACCAGCAACACCAATCGCGCCTCTACCAGTTGGTCTTACTTTTTCTTCTGGGAAACGAATGGCACGACCAGACTTCACAGCCATCATCACTTCGTTGTTACCATCTGTTAAACGTGCTGCTAATAATTCATCGCCTTCGTTGATGTTAATGGCGTTTACACCATTCACTCTTGGACGACTAAATTCTTCCAAACATGTTTTCTTAATGATTCCTTTCTTAGTACATAAGATGATATAATGATTATTCACATAATCCTTATCTGCCAAATTTCGTACTTCGATAATTGCTTTTACTTTATCGTCTTGTGGAAGTTGAATTAAGTTTTGGATCGCTCTACCCTTACTTGTTTTTTCACCTTCTGGAATTTCATACACACGCATCCAGAAACATCTTCCTTTTTCTGTAAAGAACAACATGGTATCGTGGGTAGATGCAATAAATAAATGCTCTACATAATCTTCTTCTCTTGTCTTAGAACCAATCGCGCCTCGACCTCCACGTTTTTGTTGACGATATTCAGTGGCAGATGTACGTTTGATATACCCTAAATGAGAAATGGTAATCACCACATCTTCTTCTTCGATTAAATCTTCGATACGCATTTCATCCGCTAAGTATTGTATTTCAGATTTACGCTCGTCACCAAACTTTTCTTTCACTTCTAATAATTCTGTTTTGATCAATTCAAAACGTAAATGTTCGCTGCCTAATAATTCTTTTATAGTAGCAATCAATTTCATTAATTGGTCAAATTCTTCTTTAATTTTTTCACGCTCCATGCCCGTTAAACGTTGCAATCTTAATTCTAAAATTGCTTTGGCTTGGATCTCTGAAATACCCCATCCGGCTGTGATTAACGCTTCTTTAGCTGCTTCAGGATTTGGAGAATTTCTGATCAAACGAATGACTTCGTCTAGATGATCTAAGGCAATTAAATAGCCTTCTAAAATATGTGCGCGCTCTTCGGCTTTTCTTAATTCAAATTTAGCACGACGAATCACCACTTCCATTCTAAAATCAACGAACTCTAAAATTAAATCTCTTAGGTTCAAAATTCTTGGACGACCTTTTACTAAAGCCACATTGTTGATACCATAACTGGTTTGCAATTCTGTGAATTTAAATAATTGGTTGATGATTACCTGTGCAACTGCATCTTTACGTAATTCAATCACAATACGCGTTCCCTCGCGCTTATTACTTTCATTGTTGACATGCGTAATACCATCTACCACTTTATCCACGACCAACTGACCTATACGATCTGTTAAATGATCGCGATTCACTTGGTAAGGGATTTCATTGATCACGATCATCTCACGACCGTTGGCTTTCGTTTCTACATTGCATTTTCCGCGCAAAACCACACGACCACGACCAGTCATTAAACCTTGCTTCACGCCTTCCATGCCATAAATCACGCCACCTGTTGGAAAATCGGGGGCTTTTACAATTGCAATTAATTCTTCAATCGTGATATCTTTATTGTTGATGTAAGCGATACATCCGTCTACTACTTCATTCAAATTATGTGGCAACATATTGGTCGCCATACCCACAGCGATACCAGAAGATCCATTCACTAAAAGCTGTGGAATCCTTGTAGGTAGTACACTTGGCTCGGATAAACTATCATCAAAGTTCAATTGATAATCCACCGTATCTTTTTCTAAATCATCCAACATGGCTTCGGAAATCTTTTGTAAACGCGCTTCCGTGTAACGCATCGCTGCTGGTGGATCACCATCTTGGTTACCAAAATTACCCTGACCATCCACCAATCTATAACGCATGGTCCACTCTTGTGCCATACGCACTAAAGTATCATAAATAGCAGTGTCACCGTGTGGGTGAAATTTACCCATCACTTCTCCAACAATACGAGCAGATTTTTTATACGCTTTATTGCTATTGTTTCCTAACTCGTGCATTGCAAACAAAACACGACGGTGAACAGGTTTAAAACCGTCACGAACATCCGGTAATGCTCGACCTACAATCACGGACATAGAATAGTCAATGTAAGAGGTTTTCATTTGCTCTTCGATGTTGACTCTAATCACTCGATCATTGTCTTGGGTCTGTTCTAGACCTAAATTTCCACCTAAATTTTCTTCCATATTTTTTGTTTCTTATAGTCTATTTCCTGTGCCCAAAAAGACC
Source organism: Chitinophaga pinensis (assembly GCA_945874755.1). Classification (GTDB taxonomy): domain Bacteria; phylum Bacteroidota; class Bacteroidia; order Chitinophagales; family Chitinophagaceae; genus Sediminibacterium; species Sediminibacterium pinensis_B. The sequence continues at coordinate 36,539 of CAMCHR010000010.1, read as the reverse complement.
TAGGATATCTACGTTTACGAAGATACCTTTTTGACCCCTTTTTTATGCTTAAAATCAGTATTAATTTACACAATTTTATCCACAGTTTTTGGTATTTAATACTAACTTTAACCCATACATTTTTAACCACTTATACATTCAACAATGGGCCAAAAAATTCTCATTATTGGAGCTGGCAAATCTGCCACAGTTTTAATCCAATATTTACAACAAAAAGCGGTTGAAAATGACTGGTATATTCTACTAGCAGACGGAGATGAAGCAACAGCTAAAAATAAGTGGAATAATGCCCCCAATGGAACTGCCCTTGGCATCGACATCAAAAATGAAATAGATCGTCAAAATTTGGTTCAAAAAGCGGATATCGTGGTCTCCATGCTGCCTGCTCACCTGCACTTTTTAGTAGCTAAAGACTGCTTGCATTTTGAAAAACCATTGTTCACAGCCTCTTATGTGGACGATAATATGCGTTCCATTGCATCGGAAATTGAAGCTAAACAACTTTTATTCCTTTGTGAAATGGGTTTAGATCCCGGAATTGACCATATGAGCGCAATGGCTATCATAGATGAGATTCATGAAAAAGGAGGCAAAATTACTAGCTTTAAATCGCATTGTGGCGGATTGATCGCACCAGAAAGTGATGACAATCCTTGGCATTATAAAATCAGTTGGAATCCAAGAAACATCATTTTAGCAGGAAAAGCAGGCGCCATTTATCTAGAAAATGGTGCTACAGTGACTAAAAATTATCCCGAAATATTTGATCAAGCGCCCCTAGTGCAATTACCTGGTATTGGCAATTTGGCTTATTATCCTAATAGAAATTCCTTGTCTTATATCGACACATACCAACTACCTAATGTAAAAGATTTTGTGCGCACTACCCTACGCTATCCAGCATTTTGTACTGGCTGGAATGCCATAGTACAATTGCATTTAACAGATGAAACGGTGATTGAATTAGCACCAAATACCGCTGTTCAAAATTGGTTTAATACTCATATTCAACAAAATGGATTAGAGCAAGTCTTAACAAAATTTAATCAAGATCCACAGATCAAGGAACAACTCGAATTCATTGGATTGAATGATGCTACAAATATTCCAACTCAATTTAATTCCAATGCAAGCATCTTACAATGGCTATTAGAAGATAAATGGAAACTTGCAGACACAGATAAAGACTTGGTGGTGATGTTGCATGAAATTGAATATAGCATTGGTGACCGTCAATTTAAATTGGATAGTAGTATGGTGTTCACTGGAGAAGATGCGATCAACACAGCAATGGCCACCACAGTGGGTTTACCATTGGCAATGGGTGTATGTGCTTATTTAAAAGGAGAAATTCAAATGACAGGTTTACATATCCCTATTGACGCTAGAATTTATCAACCGATTTTAAAAAGCTTGGCAGAGGAAGGGATTGTTTTTCAGGAAACCTTGACTAGTTATTAAGGCTCTTAATAAATTTTTCGAATTTATTTATTCAGCATCCCATTCACTTCCCATTCAAAATCTAATTGGCGTTTATCCAAATTGGCAGCAGCTACTTTAACAACCACTTTATCCCCCATATTGAATTTACGACCCGACCTAGAACCTACTAAAGCATAGTCTGCTTCAATCAATCTAAAGTCATCAAATTTAGACAAGCTAGCAATAGTCACTAAGCCCTCACATTTGTGTTCCACTGTTTCTACAAAGAAGCCGAAACTAGCTACCCCACTAATAATGCCTTCGAAACTATGTCCCAAATAATCACGCATGAATTCAACTTGTTTGTATTTATTAGCAGCACGCTCTGCTTCCATTGCTGCTCTTTCACGCATGCTACAATGTGCACATTTTTCCTCTAATCCTTCGTCGTTCATGGCGTTACCAATTAACACACTTTGCACGATACGATGTACAAGCACATCAGGATAACGACGTATTGGAGAAGTAAAATGACAATAGTGTTCAAAGCCTAATCCATAGTGGCCAATATTGTTGGTGGTATACACCGCTTTGGCCATGGTGCGAATACCCAATTGCTCTAATACATGTTGCTCAGGTTTGCCTTTTGACGCCAACATTAAATTGTTAAAGCTATGCGCGATATGTTCTGGAGAATCAATATTAAAAGGGTATCCATGCTTTTTAGCAAAGACCACAAACGGATTTAATTTATCTTCATTAGGTTGGTCATGCACACGATAAGGGAAAGGCAAGACTTCTTTTTTAACTTTCACAGTACCCATTTTTTCTGCAATTAGTTGATTGGCTTTTAACATCAATTCTTCGATCAATTGATGAGATGCTTTACTTTCTTTTACAGTGATGCCAATTGGTTTTCCTGAAGCATCTAGAGTAAAACGAACTTCCTGAGAGGAGAAATTGATGGCCCCATTTTCGAAACGTTTCTTTCTCAAATTTTGGGTATAATCATGCAACCATAAAATTTCTTCCTTATGGTCTCCTTCTTTTGTTTCTATGATAGTTTGCACATCCTCATAGGTAAATCGACGATCAGAAAAGATCACTGTTTTACCATACCAAGTATGCACAATCTTTCCTGCAGCATCGACTTCAAATGTGGCAGAGAAAGTTAATTTTTCTTCCTTAGGTCTTAATGAACATAATTCATTAGAGATTCTTTCTGGTAACATTGGATACACCCTATCTGGTAGATACACAGATGTAGCCCTTTCATAAGCCGCTTTATCCACTGCAGTGCCTGGTTGCACAAAATGACTTACGTCGGCAATGTGCACCCCAATTTCGATATGTCCATTCTCTAAATGTTGAAAAGAAATGGCATCATCAAAATCCTTTGCATCTATTGGATCAATCGTGAAGGTCAATACTTTTCGGTAGTCTTTTCTTTTTGCAATTTCATCGGGTGAAATTTTTTCAGATAATGTTTTAGCAAATGCCAATACTTCACCATCAAATACCAATGGGAATCCAGATTCAGCCACAATCGATTTCATGGCCATATCATTCTCTTTCTCAGGTGTAAATATTTCTAGTACTTCTCCTTCTGGTTTTTTATTTGAATTTTCCCATTTAGTCAATTGTACAATCACTTTATCCCCCGTCTTAGCCCCTTTTAATTTATCCATTGGGATATAAATATCTGGCATTGGATGGATGGTATTAGGTAGGAAGAAAGCATGGTGTTGCATGATCTGCATCGTGCCTGAAAAAGAAACTTGTTTTCTTTTTACAATCTCCATCACTTTACCTTCTTTTTTACCAGAGCCTTGTCTTATTTTGGTGATTTTAACACGGACTTCGTCTCCTTTAAGTGCGGTATTAAAATCGGTTGGGAAAACTAAAATGTCTTGTTCTAAACCTTGTACGATAATAAAACCCATACCAGATTTAGCGATGTCTAATACCCCTTTATACGTTGTCGTTAAATGGGTTTGTTTTGTAGTTGTTTTTGACTTCTTCTTGTCTTTTTTACTGTTCATTTGTTTGTTGATGATAATGTGCTACAAAATCAATGACCAATTGATTAAATTCAGTTGCTTGATTAAATAGAAAAAAGGGTTTGATCGGAAGTACATACAATGGCATATCATTTAATTCATTGGAATACTTCACCAATCTAACCGCATCTTTTTCTGTGGTAAGGATGAGCTTACTCTTGGCGTTAATCTGTTCAAATTTATTGCGCATCTCATTTAAATCTTCAATAGAGAAAATATGATGATCGCTGTAACTTAATTGATAATAAGTGTGTGTGTGTTCGTGTATATAATTTTTTAAAGGAATGGGGTTGGCAATACCGCATACCAACAAGACCTCATCTCGCATGGTCAATACCCATTGGTCAGATGGGTCGTAAATATGGTAAGGCGTCTCATAAGCAATCGCTGTGAAAAATACAGATTGGTGTTGCGCTGGATACAACTTTTCCAACACCTCTGCTTTATCATCCTCAGTCATATCCAAAGGACATTTGGTGACTACAATGATATTGGCACGTTTAGCTGATTTTCGTTCATCCCTTAAATCTCCTGTAGGGAAAAAGAAATCATCACAGTACAGGTTATCGTATTCGGTTAAAAGAATACTAAAATGCGCATCAATTTCACGATGCTGAAAAGCATCATCCAATATAATGGTTTGCAAATCTGGGATGTCTTGTACCAATTGTGGGATGGCTTCTATGCGACGCTCTCCTACTGCAACTGCTACATTTGGGAATTTCAAATGAAACTGCATCGGCTCATCCCCAATTTCTAAAGCAGTGGACTGCTCCCCCGCTAATGCATAGCCTTTGGTTTTACGTTTATAGCCTCTACTTAATGTAGCTGTTTTATAATCGTTTGAAAGAATGGATAATAAGTGCTCTACCATGGGTGACTTTCCAGTGCCGCCTAAAGAAAGATTGCCAACACAAATAATAGGCAGATTAAAATGAACTGATTTTAAATATTTTTTTGCATACATCCAATTGCGCAATGCCACAATCCAACCATATATAATAGCAAAAGGTAAGAGCAGTACTCTAAAAGATTTTAAAAAAAGATTATTCAAATTCATAGGTATTCCACGGCGTGATACAACTAGACAAAGGTACGTCAAATTCGTTGGTATCAGTGAAATTGTCCATCGGCTCAAAGTAAGAAACACCTATTTTTTGCATCCCTTTACTTGCTTTTGCTAAGTAGCGATCGTAGTACCCCTTACCATAGCCAACACGATGTCCTTTTTGATCAACCCCCAATAAAGGGACTAACATTGTATCAATACTTTCTGGAGTTACTTGGTTAAAAGGTAAAGGTTCTTGAATACCATATGCATTCAACTGTAGCGTCTCGGTTTCTAAATAAAAATCCATCTGATTTTCTTTGCTGTCAACAATCGGATAACAGAATCGTATAAACGGGTACAAGGTCTTAATGTATTTTTCGAATAATAAAGTATTGGGTTCGTTCTTATGCGCCAAAGGATAAAAGCTAGCAAGGATTTCGGTGCTCGACCAATCAATACGTTGAAATTGAATCAGCAAAAGGTCATCCATCTTCATGCATTCAGCATCAGTCAGTGCAGCTCTTTTTTGGGATAATATGTTACGCGCTTCGGCTTTAGTTATATGCATTCAAAAAAACTAAAAATGGTGGCACCATAATTTCTTTGGAAACTATAGCCTTCAAATGTTTTATAGTCGTTACGAGGGGTATGTTCTAATATGAAATAACCTTTAGAACTGATCAATTTCTTTTCAACAATAATTTTTGGTAAGTCGTCAATCGTATTTAATGCATAAGGTGGGCCTGCAAAAATGATATCATATTGTTGATTACAAGTGGCTAAAAATTGAAACACATCCATTTGAATGGTAATGGTGTTTTCAATCTTCAAAAAATCAATATTCTTTTTAATAAAATCAAGCATTGTCTTATCCTTTTCCACAATGGTCAATTGTTCCGCCCCTCTAGAAGCCAATTCGTAACTAATACAGCCAGTGCCTCCAAACAAGTCCAAGGTGGTGGCTCCATCCATCGCGACTCTATTGTTTAAAATATTGAATAAACCCTCTTTCGCAATATCCGTGGTGGGTCTTGTATGTGGCATATTGGTAGGTGGATGAATCCTTCTGCCTCCATATTTTCCTGAAATGATTCTCATCAGTAGAACTTAAAAGATAAAGTAAGGCGCGTAATGATGATTTGGATAATCTGCATTTAAAGAAGCTCCAATACCTTTTTCTGGTGCATGTTGCATTTGTGCGCCTGCAAAAAAACTAGCCAATTCCTGCATCCATACATCTCTTTCGGCACTATACCCTATTACATTTAAATTTGAATCCTTAGGTTGAATATTTGCTTGAACACAAGCGTTCAATACAAGGTATTGATTCTGTTCGTCACTGCTCCTATTGAAATAATTAACAAATTGAGGTTTTCCATTATGTAGGATTAAAACAATAAAATAATCATTAAAAACAGTAACACAAACCCCATCAGTATGGTTGGAGCTAATTAAACTACTTAGATAATTGACCCATTTACCTGTTGGAAAAGACCTAGTTAATAAAGTGCTTAAGGCATCAGGAACACTATAAACTAATACCTGATCTTGTCCAATTTTTTGTAACTGAATTTCTTCTTCCATTTTTGTACCAACTACTAAACTAAATTCATTGTGGTAAAAAGCGTCTGCACCCGTACTCACAGATTTAGTTAAAACAGTTCTTTTTGTATTCATCACAAATTGCACCTGTCTATAAAATGATTGAATCAGCTTTGAATTATTTTGCAAATAACCTAATAGTTGATTCCAGCCATTTTGATCTGTGGTGTTTTCAAAATATTCAAATGCAATATAAGTTCCATCGATATGGTTTTTTACAACAAAACAGATAGACTGTTCGTCAACGATCAAATAAAGATCTTCCACCTTATTATTTGCTGTACTTTCTTGTACGCCGTAAATGCCAATTTTTTTCATAGTCAATTTCTACTGCAATGATACAAAAAAAAGAGGCTATGTATTGATAAAACTAGTTGTAGATTTGTAAATATATGAGTCAATCAGCAGCGACCCCATCTTTACAGGTCAATATTAGTAGTAAACAAATACTGACCATCTCTATCCCTATCGCGTTGGCTATTTTGGTGCCTCAGTTTAATTTTATCATCAACAATATCTTTCTGGGTGCCTTAAGCAAGCAAGCACTCGCCATTGGAGGGATTACAGGGGTCTATTATTTGATATTTGGGGTCATGGGGCAAGGACTCAATAATGGTTTGCAAGCCCTTATTTCTAGAAGAGCAGGTGAAAACAGGGTAGATGAAATTGGTATCTTGTTTTCACAGGGCGTCATCATTTCCATTTTCTTATCCATCATTGGTATTGGTTTTACCTACTTTATCGCCCCAACTATATTTCATGCTTTATTGATTGATTCATCAAGAGCGGATACGGTGATTGAATTTCTTAAAATTCGTATTTGGGGGATTCCTTTTTTATTTATTTATCAAATGCGCAATGCCTTATTAGTGGGCACCAATCAAAGCAAGTTCTTGATCATTGGTACCGCCACCGAGGCATTCTTCAATATCTTTTTTGATTACAGTTTAATTTTTGGGCATTTTGGATTTACTGCCATGGGTTTAAATGGTGCCGCCTATGCCTCTATCATTGCAGAGATCATGGGTTTATTGGTGATATACCTTGTCATACACTATCAAAAGATTGGTGCAAGATTTGATTTATTTAAAAAGTTTGAACTTAAATTGGATTATGTAAAACTGATTTTGGTGCAGTCTTCCCCTTTAATCATGCAATACATGATTAGTATTATTAGCTGGGAATTCTTTTATATCCTAATAGAACATAGAGGAGAACAATCTCTAGCGGTGTCCAATGCTATGCGTAATATTTTTGGTTTTTTTGGTTGTTTTACCTGGGCGTTTGCAGCTACTACCACCACCATGGTGAGTAATATCATTGGACAAAATATGCAAGACAAAGTCATTGAACTCATTCATAAAATCATGCGATGGAGCTTTGGATTTGCTTTCATTGTAGCCATTATGATTAATGTGTTTGCTGCCGAATTTCTTTCAATCTATGGACAAGGTGAAGGATTTTTAACAGAAGGGGTCCCTGTCTTAAGAATCGTTTCTATTGCATTGCTTTTTATGTCTGTATCAACTATATGGTTAAGTGCTGTAACAGGTACAGGTCAATCCAAAGTAACCTTGCTTATTGAATTTGCTGCCATCATCATTTATATTATCTACAACTATCTAGTGCTTGAATATTATCAATTACCTATTACATACGGATGGCTTAGCGAGATCATTTATTGGGTAAGCTTATTACTACCTTCCTTCTTCTACATTAGAACAATGCGATGGAAGGATAAGAAAATCTAGTAAAAGCGCAAGGTATTAATTTCTAAATCTTTCAATATCAACTGCAGTCGTCCCTTCAAAATAAGGTATTGACAATTGTTGTTTGGTGATTTTTACATACACAGATTCAGCAATAGGATGTGCTGCTAAAATTTGATCTGCAATATTCGCTACAATGGTTTCAAGTAACGGTGTAGGCACTGCCATGATTTTTTGGATCAAAGCATATACTTGCACATAGTCAATGGTATCTTCTAATTTATGGATGGTTTTTGTAGCAGGCGTCATTTGAATACGAACATCTACCTTAAATGTATTTCCAATTTTTTTTTCTGCAGGATAGACTCCGTGAAAACCATTGAACAATAAATCATTTAAATAGATGTGCATAGTAAAGGTTTAATTAATGACCCTTTGCTGTTAAAAAACGTTCAGCATCTAAAGCCGCCATACAACCACTACCTGCAGCAGTTACAGCTTGACGATAATTTTTATCTTGTACGTCTCCTGATGCAAACACCCCTTCAATATTTGTTTTAGTGGTACCAGGTTCTGTTAAGATATACCCTGTTTCATCCATTTTTAAATAGTCTTTAAAAATACCACTATTTGGATTGTGTCCAATCGCTACAAAAAACGCACTCACTGGAATCTCTTCCATAATGTTGGTTTTGTTATTTTTGATACGCACCCCTTCGACTTTCTTATCCCCCAAAATTTCGTCTGTTTCTGAATTAAAATGTATAATAATATTTGGGGTATTCAACACTCTATCTTGCATCACTTTACTCGCACGCATTTGTTCCTTTCTTACAATCATATGCACCGTAGTACACATTTTTGATAAATAATGTGCTTCTTCTGCAGCCGTATCTCCCGCACCCACAATCGCCACATCTTTTCCTTTAAAGAAAAATCCATCACATACTGCACAAGCACTAACACCAAAACCATTTAATCTTTCTTCACTAGGGATGCCCAACCATTTTGCACTAGCACCAGTAGAAATAATCACCGCACCCGCTTCAATAATTTTTTCATCATCAATCCAAACCTTATGCGGGTAACTGCTAAAATCTACTTTTGTCGCCAGACCATATCGGATATCGGTTCCCATTCTTGCAGCTTGTTTTTCAAAGTTGACCATCATTTCTGGCCCTTGTATTCCATCTGGAAAACCTGGATAGTTTTCTACATCTGTCGTAATCGTTAATTGTCCGCCTGGTTGAATACCTTGGTATAATAAAGGTTTCATATTGGCTCTAGCAGCGTAAATTGCTGCAGTATAACCTGCTGGTCCTGATCCAATAATTAAGATGTCTACTTTTTCTGTTTCCATAATCCTTTTATCTTTTGATGCTAAAAATAGCTAAAACTAAATAAATTTTTATTGTTTTTTTCAAGCCTTTAAGTTTTATAAAAGGCGTAGAAAAAAATAGCCCCGACAAATCTGTAAGATCGTTGGGGCTTTTATGATATTGTTAATTTTTAAATTAGCCCAAGTAAGCTTTCAATGCATTACTATATCGAGCTTTTTGTAAACGTTTAATTGCACGTTCTTTAATTTGTCTAATACGTTCTTTTGTTAAATCGTATTTAATGCCAATTTGTTCGATCGTAACGCCATTTTCGCCATCTAAACCAAAATAGGCATTTACAATCTCTGCTTCTCTTGGACTTAAAGATTTTAAGACTCTTTTAATTTCTTCTCTTAAAGAATCCTTCATTACATCTTCATCCGTATGTGATCCGCCTTCTAATAAATCACCCATGGCCACATCTTCTGCTTCGTGCACTGGTGCATCCAATGAGGTATGACGTGTATTCGATTGGAAAATATTATTGATTTCAGTTTCTGACATCTCCAAGATACCTGCTAGTTCCTCTGTTGAAGGCTCACGCTCATGTTCTTGTTCGAATGCCATATAAGCTTTGTTCGCTTTATTATAAGTACCAATTTTGTTCTGTGGTAAACGCACCAAACGGCCTTGTTCTGCTAATGCTTGTAAAATAGATTGACGAATCCACCATACCGCATAAGAAATGAATTTGAAACCCTTCGTTTCATCAAAACGCTGTGCGGCTTTGATTAAACCAAGATTTCCCTCGTTAATTAAATCACTCAAGGATAAACCTTGGTGTTGGTATTGTTTTGCCACAGATACAACGAAACGTAAATTGGCTTGAACCAACTTATCTAATGCACGTTGGTCACCCATTTTAATACGTTGAGCTAAGGTCGTCTCCTCCTCGGGATTAATCATAGAGATTTTAGAAATCTCCTGTAAATATTTTTCAACCGCTTGAGAATCTCTGTTGGTGATCTGTGTAGCAATTTTAAGCTGCCTCATGCAAAGGATTTATTTATAAGTATAACGATGGAAAGTCCAAAATAGTATATCCCTTTCGGGAGTCTACAAAGTTAAGTTTTTGGAGGCAATAATACAAATAATGCCTAGAATAGCTGTTAAAATCACATTTTAGAAATATTTATACCCAAAATGGTCATTTTCATCGTTTATCGACGGCCTAGATTTATCTTCGTTGGATGATAGATTTTAGATCGGATACCGTCACCAAGCCCACCCCAGACATGTTAGCCTATATGCAAGCTGCACCTGTTGGAGATGATGTGTTTGGAGAAGACCCAAGTATCAACAGTTTGGAGGAAAAAACGGCTAAAATGTTTGGATTTGAAGCTGGATTGTTTTGCCCTAGTGGTACTATGACCAATCAATTGGCCATTAAAACCCATACACAAGCAGGAGACGAAGTGATTTGTGACGAAATTGCACATATATATCAGTACGAAGGAGGAGGTATCGCCTATAATTCTGGTTGTTCAGTCCGCCTTTTACACGGAGACCGAGGTCTTTTGAATGCAGCGCAAATTCAAGCTGCCATCAACCCAATAGATGTGCATAAGTCCATTACTAGTTTGGTGAGTTTAGAAAATACCAGTAACCGAGGTGGAGGCGCTTGTTATGATTTTAATACTTTTTATGAAATTCAAAAGGTAACTAAGGCCAATCAGTTAGCACTTCATTTAGACGGCGCCCGTATTTTTAATGCCATTGTCCACAAAAAGGAAAATGCAGCAGATTATGGGAAAGTCTTTGATTCAGTGTCTATCTGTTTGAGTAAAGGTTTAGGTGCACCAGTAGGAAGTGTTTTAGTGGGATCAGCTCCTTTTATAAAAAAAGCAAGACGTTGGAGAAAAGTTTTTGGAGGTGGGATGCGTCAAGCAGGCTATTTAGCAGCTGCTGGTATGTATGCTATAGAAAATCATGTGGAGCGTTTGGCAGAAGATCATGTACATGCCCTTGCTTTAAAAGACGCATTAGAAGCAACCTCATTTGTAGATCATGTATTACCAGTTGAAACCAATATTGTCATAGCAGTCATGACCGGTGCCTACACCCCTGCAGAATTTGTTCAAGCACTTAAGGAACAAAATATATTGGCCTATGTGATGACCCCTATCCAAGTTAGATTTGTATTACACCTTGATATTTCCCCAGATGCTTTAGCTAAAACAATCGAAGTCATTCAAAAAATTAAGTAGAATAGATATATAATTATGTTAGTAAGAATTAATCCAACCACAACGCAAGCTTGGTTTGTGTTGAAAAAGCATTTTGAAGAAGAAATGAGCCGTAGACAAATGAAAGATTTGTTTGCAGCCGATCCAAATAGATTTGAATCCTATTCAATCAAAGAAGCGAATGTATTATTTGATTATTCAAAGAATATTATTTCTGATAAAACCATTCAATTGTTATTTCAATTAGCTAAAGAATGTGGATTAGATAATGCCATTGAATCCCAATTTGCTGGACAGCCAATCAATGAAACCGAAGGCAGGGCTGTACTGCATACTGCATTAAGAAATTTTAGCGGAGCACCTATAATCGTAGATAGCAAGGATGTGATGCCTGCAATTAAAGCAGTCTTGCAACAAATGAAAATATTTAGTAACAAGATTCATCAAGGCGAGCACAGAGGATTTACTGGGAAAAAAATCACAACAATTGTAAATATTGGTATTGGTGGAAGTGATTTAGGGCCAGTGATGGTAACCGAAGCTTTGAAGCCCTATTGGGTGGATGGTATACAGACTTATTTTGTGAGTAATGTGGATGGAACGCATATCGCAGAAACTTTGAAAAAAGTGAACGCGGAAGAAACCTTGTTTTTAATTGCGTCTAAAACATTCACCACACAGGAAACCATGACCAATGCCCATACGGCTAGAACATGGTTTTTGGAACATGCAAAAGAGGAAGCACATATTGCCAAGCATTTTGTTGCTTTAAGTACGAACAAAAAATTAGTGACCGCATTTGGTATTGATAGTCAAAATATATTTGAATTCTGGGATTGGGTTGGCGGTCGATATTCTTTATGGAGTGCGATTGGTTTATCCATTGCTTTAACCATTGGATACGACAATTTTGAGGATCTATTAAAAGGGGCGCATGAAGCAGATATGCATTTTAAAACCACTCCATTCGAAAAAAATATACCCGTGATTATGGCCTTGTTAGGTATTTGGTATACCAACTTTTTTGGCGCTCAGAGCGAAGCCATCCTACCCTACGACCAATACTTACACCGATTTGCAGCTTATTTCCAACAAGGTAATATGGAGAGCAATGGTAAATTTGTAGACTGCAATGGTACCACTGTGAATTATGCAACTGGTCCAGTCATTTGGGGCGAACCAGGCACCAATGGACAACACGCTTTTTATCAATTGATCCATCAAGGGACTTTAGTGATACCATGTGATTTTATTGCACCAGCAAAAAGTCATAATCCAATTGGCGATCATCATGATAAACTAATGAGCAATTATTTTGCGCAAACAGAAGCTTTGCTCAATGGTAAGTCTGAAAAAATTGTAGTGGAAGAATTAAAAGCAGCTGGTAAATCAGAAGCCGAAATTCAAAGCTTATCACCATTTAAAGTTTTTGCAGGTAACAAACCAACAAACTCGTTCTTAGTAGAAAAAATTACACCGCATACTTTAGGATTCTTAATTGCACTATACGAACAAAAGATTTTTACACAAGGCATCATTTGGAATATCTACAGTTTTGATCAATGGGGTGTGGAATTAGGCAAACAATTGGCCAATCAAATTCTACCTGAACTAAGTAACAATGAACCTGCAACGGAACATGATAGTTCAACCAATGGATTAATGAATCAATACAAGCAATGGAAAGCATAAGATTGATTGAATTAAAAGACAATGCTTCTTTAGCTGCGGTAATTCGTGCTGCGTTAACTGAATTTGGTGCCAATAAACCAGGTACCGTTTATTATGATCCAACCACAGATTATTTATTTGAATTGTTTCAAACTGCAGGATCCATTTATTATGTAGCAGAAATTGAAGGAACCCTGGTTGGCGGATGTGGTATATTCCCCACAGAAGGACTGCCAGACGGCACTTGCGAATTGGTGAAATTATATTTAGCACCCACTGCAAGAGGAACAGGTTTAGGAAAAGCATTGATGCTTATAGCAATGGCTTGGGCAAAAGAAAATGGCTATGCACAAGTGTATATTGAAACAATGCCAGAACTATCTAATGCTGTTACGATGTATGAAAAATTGGGCTACAATAGATTGACTAAATCATTGGGCAATTCTGGTCATGATGGTTGTAGTATCTGGATGCTAAAAACTTTATAAGCATCTTCTCATCATTATTTATAGCTTACCATTTATCTACTTCCTCGCCACTTAAATTATCACCACCTGTTTCAGGCGTAATTGTTGGTTCAATTGTAGGTTCGATTACTTCTGGTGATGTTACAGGAGTTTCAGGAACAACTGAATGATGCACTGCTTCAACAATTGATTCGGTAGCTGCAGGATAAGTATTAGGATATTGTGGTGGATTTTCTGGATCAAACTCATGATTGAATGCATCAAAATCAAAATCAGGCATCAATTCTGTTTTCACATAATCCAAAGATTCAGTCATTGCTTTTAAGAATTTATTAAAATCCTCCTTATACAAGAAAATTTTAGAACGATCATATCCATTGTCGTCAAAACGTTTTCTGCTCTCTGTAATGGTTAAGAAATAATCGTTGCCCTTAGTGGCTCTTACATCAAAGAAGTAAGTTCTTCTTTTTCCAGCACGAATTTTTGAACTAAATACACTCTCAATCTTTTTGTCGTTGTTTTCGTATTCCACAATATCAATTTTAGTTAATTATAATCTATAGCTAAAATATAAAATGTTTGTGAAAAATTGAAATTTTACACGAAAATTCAAGAAATCCCGTTAAACCGATACTATTCTTGATTTTGACTTAATTGCATTTGATACAATTCGGCATATAAACCCTGTTTTACTAACAAACTTTCGTGTGTTCCTGATTCAGCAATATGGCCATCTTTGATATAAATAATCAGGTCAAAATGATAATTAAAGAAAATGCGGTGTGTTATAAATAAGGCCGTTTTATCTTGCATCAGACGACTTAGATTAGTTAAAATCGTTTTTTCGGTATTGGCATCCACCGCACTCAAACAGTCGTCAAAAATGAATAAATCTGGTTCTTTTATTAATGCCCTGGCAATGGATATTCTTTGTTTTTGTCCCCCGCTTAATGTGGTACCACGCTCCCCTACCATCGTCTCAAATCCTGCTGGCAATTGTTCAATTTCTTTTAAAATATGGGCCGACTTCGCTGCCGCTTTAATGGTTTCGTCAGAAGATAGGACACCAAACTTGATATTATTTTTGATCGAATCACTGAATAAAAAAACATCCTGTTGCACATAGCCAATGTGTTTTCTTAAAGCTAAAGTATCTATCAATTCAATTGGTTGACCATCTACCGTCACTATTCCTGAATTCACATGGTACATTCGATTCAAAACTTGTGCAATGGAAGATTTTCCAGATCCCGTTTTTCCAAGGATCAATACTTTTTGACCTGCTTTAATTTCTAATGTAAAATTATTCAGTGCTTTTATGCCAGAATGAGGATAGATAAAATCCACATTTTTAAATTGGATATCCCCTTTAATTTGATGTATTTTTTGAGTGCCTTTATTTTGAATGGTTGGTTCAATGGATAAAAATTCATTCAATCTTTTTTGCGAAGCTGCAGCCCTTTGTATCATACTTGCGGTCCATCCAATAGCACTCACCGGGAAAGTCAACATATTAATATAGATGACAAACTCTATGATTGTTCCAATCTGACTTGGATCTTTAATGGCTTGTAATCCTCCTAAATAGATGGTCAATAAGGTACTCAGTCCAATCATCAAAGCCATGGTAGGTGTGTAAAATGCTTCTACTTTCGCCAAGCTAACTGCATTCTTACGATACAATTCACTATTGGTTTTAAAGAATCCCAACATCGCTTTTTCTTGTACAAAAGATTTAATCACTCTTATGCCAGAATAAGATTCTTGTGCATTGGTGGTTAAATCTGATAATTGACCTTGAATTTCCTCACTCTTTTTGTTGATAATGCTATTCACTAAATAAATAGTAATTGCTAAAATAGGCAATGGTGAAAGTACATACAAACTCAGTCGCACATCTTTTGAGAACATATTGAACAAACAAAAACCAATCAAAGAAACTAAGTTAATTAGGTACATTAAGGAAGGGCCTGTATACATCCTCACACGACTCACGTCTTCTGTAATACGGCTCATTAAATCACCCGTACTATGGGTTTTATAAAATTCTGTATCGAGTGCTTGATAATGTTCGTAGACTTGATTTTTTTGATCATATTCAATATGCCTACTCATGACAATAATCGTCTGACGCATAAAAAACATGAACACGCCTCTTAAAATAGCCAAGATCAAAATCGTGATACTACAAAAAGTGATTAACCAGCCAAAGCTCAATTGATTGGCTTCACTGATTCCGGCAATGGCTCTGATAATTAAGTCACTTGATGCCCCAGTAACAGGTTTCCCTCCAGGTAATTTTGCTTGAACCAATCCAACTACATAACCAGTGATTTGAGGGGCTAAAACGGCCAAATAGTTGGTCGCAATCACCAATAGCATTCCTATAAAAAAACGAAATCTATATTTCCAGAAAAATTGATTTAAAGCTGCTAATTCTCTCACTTAGTCCTTTTTTGTAAAGATACATGGTAGTCAATTAATTAGAACGATTGAATTCATGAATAAATTGGGCATTTTTTTGCAAAATTGCTTTTCCCTTCCTACATTTGCCGCGGAGAGATGGCAGAGTGGTCGATTGCGATAGTCTTGAAAACTATTGACTGTTACAGGTCCGGGGGTTCGAATCCCTCTCTCTCCGCAGAACGAATTCAAAACCACGTACTTACGTGGTTTTTTTGTGTCTATTATCGAGGCATTTTCACGAAGTGACCTAAGGTGTAAAGAAAATGAGACCCAAATCTTGATTTGAGGTCGAAAATGAATTTATTCAATAGGTAAATCCAAAGGATTTATAATGCCGTATGATGGACACAAAAAACAGCGGCGAAGCCGCAGGTTTTGAATGCGTTTTGAGCCCCCCAAAAGGATGCCGGAGTGCAACGACGGCAATCCTTTTTAGAATATATCCTAAAGTATAAACCGTAGGAAATTGGTTTTATATTCTGGGTATGTTTAAAACAAAAAATGCCAACAATTTTATTTATTTATGGATGGAGGTTATTCTTTTACTCAAACGAATCAAATGAACCCCTTTCATATTCACGTACAAAAAGGAGAAATAGAAGCCAAATATTGGCTATTAATTGAAGAAATAGAAATTATAGAAGCATTTTCCTATAATTTTACACCAGCAAGTAAAAAAGAAATTAAAAAGATCATCTATCAGCATTTCGATTTAATTGTATCAGAATGGTCTAAACATTTTTTAAACAATGGAAAAGATGCCTAATATTCAATCTATTACATTCAAACAGAATTCAATGATCATTCATATTAATGGTATTGAACATTTTTTTGAACTTGATAAAGTATCAAGTAAATTGTTAAATGCTACTTCGATAGAAAGAAACGAATATCAAATTTCACCAGCAAACTATGGTATTCATTGGCCTTTAATAGATGAAGATTTATCTATTAAGAAATTATTAGAAAAATAAAAAGGCCACCAGTTAGGTAGCCTTTAATATAATTGAAAAAAAGTCTTTTTACTGCTGAACCCCTACTCCATAAAAATTCACGGTCTTTATTAATTTATCACTCAAAAAGATGGTCGCATTTTTTGTAAAATTCCCCATTGAAGATCCATTAAATCCTAAAGTCACGACTGTTTTCTGACCAGGAGCAATCACAGCACCAGTTTGAAATTTAGGGGTTGTACAACCGCAACTCACTTGCACATTGTTTAAGGTGACTGGTGCAGCACTGATATTCTCAATAGTTACATTGAATTCAGTAGGCTTGCCATAAGGGATATTACCCATATTGTAATTGTCATTAGAGAACTTCAAAACTTTATTGATGTCTTTTTGAACTTGTGTTGTTGCAGGTGCTGTTTGAGCAAATATTGGTGCAAAACTAAAAAACATAGTTATGAGTAAAATTAATTTTTTCATTTGTTTGAGTTTATGATATTTAGAATAAAATCGAATTTAAACAAAATTTATCCTTTTCGATTTTAAAATTTTAAAGGATATAAGTAAATGATTGATTTGAAACTACTTAGGATATTAATGATAAAATAATATTTATAAAAAAAAATTCACATAAATAGGTCTAATTTTAAATTGGTATCTCCCTCAATAATCTAAGATAAGTGTTAGGTATGTTTACAGTAACAGAAATCGTTAAAGACGGTATACTAGAAATTCAGTTTTCTGGTGAAGGGACAAATCATAAATTTTACCAAATAATTTGCCCTATAGGTAAGATCATGCAACAAGGAAAAATCACTGGATATACCAGAAGAACTTGTTTATATGTAGGAGATTTAAAAAAAGGGGATTATACTTTTAAATTAGATGAATCAGAATCAAAAGATTTTATTGTTCAATAATCTTCTATTCCTTACTTAATCCACTTTCACTTTCATAATTAATTTTCGAATTCTACCTTCTCCTATCATCGGTGCATGCACATCGTCTGGAAAATAAATACCAAACTGGCCAGGATGCAGTTTGAAAAAATGATCTGGTGCATCTTCAAAAAATAATACATCTTTTTCTTTACTGTATGTGCCTCTTGGTTCAACACAAGAGCTGCGTGATTTCCAACCAACTGTTTCCACACCGTTAAAACAAACCTGAATATCAATATAAGTATTGTGACATTCAAAATTAGCGCAAGAATCTAACATAGCTACTCCATCTTCATCGGAAATGATTGCCAAAATATGTTGACCATCAACTTCCTTTTTCCCAACAGGCATACCATCAAAATTGGTATTCAAAATATAGTCAAATGCAGCAGCGAATCTCGGATGCACTGAAACATATTTATTCAATTGAGTTAGTTCGTCTAGTATCATTATTTTTCTGTTTAATCTGTTTAAGTTGCTTAAGCTCTTTTTCTGCTTGTGCAATCTTGTGCTGATCAATTTTTTCAATGACTAATAAATCATCCACATCAATATTCATAGGCAACTGACCCACTTTCACAATCGCACGCTTTCCTTTAAATCCAATCACTTCGCCCACTTGGTAGTTCTTCTTTAATTTCACAGTCGATCCAACTTCGATAGGCCCTGCAGCTTCCTTATACTGCTTATCTACTTTTTTTGCCAATTTATTTATTACAATGGCGTCGTTCTTTTTAAATAACAAATTATACAAAGTCTTCATCACTTCCTCTTTCTTATCCGACTTTTTATAATCCAATGCAATCTGTTTCAAATTACGTTCCATCTCTTTTAAATAAGTGAACTTCTCCTCTGCTACCCTGTTCTGTTCTCTTAATAGTGTAATCTGTTGTAAATGCTTTTCTTTATCCAATGTTTTATTCAACTCTAACTTAAGTGCATCGTTCTCTTTAATTAATTTATGTAACTCCTTACGTTCCTTTTGCACCAATTGTAAATCCTGTTCGGTTCTGTTTAATAATTTATCCAACTCAAAATGATGTGTATCTACCAATTTTCTTGCACGGTTAATTAAATGCTTAGGCAATCCTATTCTTTCTGCAATCGCAAAAGTGTAAGAGCTTCCTGGCTTGCCAATCACCAATTGATACAATGGTTCTAATTTCACTTCATCAAACTGCATGGCACCATTGACAATTCCTTTATTATGATTGGCCATCACTTTTAAATTCAAATAATGTGTGGTTACAATGCCTTGCGCATGCTTATGTGATAATTCTTCCAAAATCACTTCGGCAAATGCACCACCTAAATGTGGATCGGATCCGCTTCCAAGTTCATCAATAAAAAATAAGGTCTTCCCATTCGCATTTTCAATAAAGTACTTCATGTGCGTCAAGTGACTGCTATAGGTACTCAATTCAAAAGCCAAATTTTGGGTATCCCCTAATTGAATGAATAATTGTTTGTAGATCCCCATTTGAGAATCGGGATGCACTGGCACCAATAAACCAGACTGCAGCATCACTTGGTTGAGTCCCAATGCCTTCATGGACACGGTCTTTCCTCCTGCATTGGGTCCACTGATGATTAAAATCCTTGCTTCATCATCCAATTCCAAATTAACCGGTATCGTTTTTTTACCTGATGCTTTATTATACATATACAATAAAGGATGGTAGGCTTGAATCAAATGCGAAGTCGCTTTATTTTCTACCAAAGGTAAATGCGCATTCATGTCAATCGCCAACAATGCCTTGGCTTTGATAAAGTCATACAACCCTATCATTTGCAAATAACCCATCAATAAACTGGAGTATGGTGATAATTGTGCAGTTAAATGTCTTAATACCCTTTGCACCTCCTTGGTTTCATCCTGTTCTAAACTAAATAATTCATTATTGAGTTCAATGGTTTCCTCGGGTTCTATGAAAGCCGTTTTGCGGCTATCACTTTCTCCATGTAAAAATCCTTTCACTTGACGCTTGTATTCCGAGAAGACCGCTACCACACGTCGGCCATTGCTAAAACTTTCATCAATATCTGCTGTATAGCCAGACTTGGCCAAACGACCCAATACTTTTTCAAATATGCGTCTTAGGTCCTGTCTTTTTTTGTACAATTGAGCACGGATCTTTGCCAAGTCTTCGGAGGCATTGTCTTTGACTAAACCTCTATCATCAATCACATCGTCAATGGATTCTATAATCGTTTTTTCGAAATAACTTTCTGCAATCACCATATATAAATGACTATAGGCTGCCTGGCGTTCTGCATCAAACCATTTAAATAGTTGTCCCACATGATCCACCAGTTTTCGCACTAATAACCATTGCTCTCCAGTTAATTGTGCACCCGGAATACCCAATAGCTTCAGATCCTTCCTAATATCTAAAATAAAATCACTTGGAAAATACTGATTGGCCTGTTTAATGAATTGATATTCCTGCGTTTGCCTTAATGTAATTTGGATATAATTCAGCTGCGTATGTATGCGCATGGCTTCCACCTGCTCCTTTCCAATAGTGGATTGACAGTAATTGAGTAAGATGGTCTTGATCTTATCAAATTCTAATTGGGAAAGGGCATTTTCAGGATATACTTTCATGGGTGCAATAGCTGCAAATTTAGCTAAAAAAAACATTAACAACCTTAGAACAAATTGGTCTATGATTTGTTGTATTTTTAACTATACTATTTATATGAAAACAATCAAATATATCACAGCCGGTTTGTTCAGCATTCTATCTTTATACGCATGTGCTCAAACCCCGAAAAAACAAGCAAAAATTCAAAAAGTCAATATGGAAAATACACAAACAATCACATTAGGATCTGGCTGTTTTTGGTGCACCGAAGCCGTGTATCAGCGTTTAGAAGGCGTGGTTAAAGTGACTAGTGGTTATAGTGGTGGCCATGTTGAAAATCCTACTTATGAAGAAGTTTGTTTAAAAAATACAGGGCATGCCGAGGTTTGCCAGATTGTTTTTGACACCACTAAAATTAGCTTAGACGATATCTTATCTGTTTTTTGGAAAACACATGACCCTACTACACCCAATCAACAAGGCAATGATGTAGGCCCTCAATATAGATCGGCTGTTTTTTTCCACAACGACCAACAAAAGGCATTAGCACTTAAATACATCAAGGAATTAGACGCTAGCAAATCATGGGACAAACCAATCATCACCGAGGTCACTGCGTTCACAAAATTCTATTCTGCCGAGTCTTACCACCAGAACTACTATAATAACAATACCAACCAAGGTTATTGCAGGTATGTGATTGGGCCAAAATTGGAAAAATTTGAAAAAGTATTTAAGGACAAGATGAAAAAAGAGGAAGATTAATTCCCTTAGTTCATTTGAGATAATTATATACCTTGAGGATTCAAAGCATTCTTTCAAATACAATCTCATTTTATGAAGACGACCCTATTATTACTAATTACGTCATTGTGTAGTGTATCCCTTTTTGCACAACCCCTAGTAAATGAGGCAGATGTATTAAGAGGAAGTTTAAATGAAAACAGAGATTGGTTTGATATCAAAAGATATGTAATTGATGTTACGCCTAATTATGAAGCAAAATCGATTATTGGCATTGTAAGCTGGAAAGCTTTGGCAGTAATGCCTTCAAAGCAAATTCAAATTGATTTACAAGCCCCAATGGTGATTGATAGTATTTTGTTATGGCCTAATGTCAATGAAGGCATGAATGCTGTTCGTTTAGAATTTACAAGAACCAATAATATCGCAATTGCACAAATTGAAAAACAAATACCAAAAGGAAAACAATTTGGTCTTACTATATTTTACCATGGCGTTCCTAAGGAAGCCATTCGACCACCTTGGGATGGTGGATGGATTTGGAAAAAAGATAGTAATGGACAACCTTGGATGTCTGTGGCTTGTCAAGGTTTAGGCGCTTCGGTTTGGTATCCTTGTAAAGACCATCAGTCCGATGAACCAGAAGAAGGTGCTCAACTAACCATTCAAGTGCCTAAGGATAAAAACTTAATTGCCATCGGCAATGGTAGAAAAGTTGCTGAGACGAACATGGTCAATCTTAGTAATAACAATCGATTCAGTTGGCAGGTAACGAACCCGATCAACAACTACAATATCATCCCTTATATTGGAGATTATGTAGGTTGGAAGGAAACTTATAAAGGCTTAAAAGGCAATCTAGATATCAGCTATTGGGTGCTCAGGTCTGATTCTGCAAAAGCAGTTGAACAGTTTAAGCAAGTGCCAAAAATGTTAGAGGCATTTGAATACTGGTTTGGGCCTTATCCTTTTTACGAGGATGGATATCAATTGGTACAAAGCCCCCATTTAGGCATGGAACATCAATCCGCAATTGCCTATGGCAATAAATATATGAATGGCTATTTAGGTCGTGATTTATCCGGATCGGGCTGGGGTCTTAAATGGGATTATATTATTGTACATGAAAGTGGACATGAGTGGTTTGCCAATAATGTCAGTACAAAAGATATTGCAGATATGTGGGTGCATGAAGGTTTTACAAGTTATTCTGAAACCTTGTTTACAGAATATTTTCATGGTAAGAAAGCGGGAGATGAATACAATTTTGGTTTACGTAAAAATATCAGCAATAATATTCCAGTCATTGGACATTATGGATTGAATCAGGAAGGTAGCGGAGATATGTATCCAAAAGGCGCAAATTTATTGCACTCTATTCGTCACGCTATTAACAATGATAGTTTATTTAGAAGTATTTTAATTGGATTGAATACACAGTTTTATCATCAAACTGTGACCACGGAACAAGTTGAAAATTATATTTCTTTGCGCGCAGGTTTTGGTTTTCAAAAAGTATTTGATCAATATTTAAGAACGACTCAAATTCCTATGTTGAGTTATCGTTATAACGAGAAAGAAAAAATATTCACTTACGAGTATAAAGATTGTGTCACAGGTTTTAACCTGCCACTACATTTTTCTTATTTGGGTAAAAAATATAGTTTCATGCCAATGGACTATCAACCACAGCAACGTTTAATTCAGAATCCGAATTTTAATGTAAAAGATTTTGTAAAAACAATCGAAAGTCAATACTATATTCGATTAGAGCAAGTGCAATAATTTATAAAAGTTCAATAAATTATTGTTTAATCACCCTACCCAAACTGTATAAACGTTTTTGCCAATAAGGTTCTGATAAATCACTAATGGTTACCCCTTGGCTGGTGGATGCATGTGCAAATTTATTATTAGTCATGTAAATACCTACATGCGAAATAGAACGACTACCATCTGTTTTAAAGAAAATCAAATCCCCTTCTTTTAAATCTGACCAATCAATTTTTTCACTTTGTGTATATTGTTCTGCTGCTGTTCTTTTTAAATTGGTATTATAAATCGCATTCATCACATCCAATGTGAAATAGGAACAGTCGACCCCTCTTCTACTGGATCCACCAAGCACATAAGGTGTGCCCCACCAATCGTCTATTTTTTGAAGCAAGGGGATATTGTTAATTTCTTCTACGGCTATATCCATTTGAATAGAATACTTTAATTGTAACCAATTGGATTTTTCTACATCGGTTAAATTATCCGGCATTCTATCTGCACGTTCTGGTTTAGCCAAGACAGGTTCTGCCTCAAAGGCATCAGATGCTTTTTTTAAATAGACCCTACCCGGTTTTACAGATATATTATCTAAAAATTCAATGGTCTCATTAGCGTCATTATTACTTTCTGGAACAACTGCAACAGCGGGTAAAGTTCTTTTTGGCTTTGCTTTAATCTTTGCTGTTTTTGCCTTCACAGACTGCGTGAACTTAGACATAGTGGTACAACTTGACAAAGTCGTCATCAAAAGTATAAAGCCTAATATCGTAATCTTGCCTTTTTGCATCAGCGGCAAGATAAGTCAAGAACGGTAAAATTGCCACAATCAAGCTTATTTTAACCCTTTTTTGTGGAAAATTAAGCCCTGTCAAGCACTCCTTTTTTACGATATTTGTGCCTTATCCCGTTATCCCGAATGCCCAAATTTTCACATTTACACGTTCACACACAATATTCATTACTAGATGGTGCTGCATCCATTGATGGTTTATATAAAAAAGCCATCAAGGACAAAATGCCTGCACTCGCAATTACCGATCACGGTAATATGTTTGGTGCATTTAATTTTGTAAGTCAAGCATGGAAAAATACCAAAGTCATTGGGAAGGATGCCAATGGAAAAGATATTTTAGCACCCACTGTAAAACCAATTGTTGGTTGTGAATTTTATGTAGTGAAAGACCGACATATCAAACAATTTACCAAGGAACATAAGGACGATCGTTTTCATCAAGTTTTATTAGCAAAGAATGCGGTGGGGTATCAAAACTTAATCAAACTTACTTCATTAGGCTATATCGAAGGGATGTATAGTAAGTATCCAAGAATCGATAAAGAACTCATTGAAAAATACCATGAGGGTATTATTGCCACCACCTGTTGTATTGGTGCGCATGTGCCTCAAGCTATTTTAAGAGATGGTGAAGAAGCAGCAGAAAAAGAATTTAAATGGTGGTTGGATTTATTTGGAGACGATTATTATATCGAAATCCAAAGACATGAAATACCAGAACAAGAAATCATTAACAATACCTTACTTAAGTTTTCAAAAAAACATAAAGTAAGTGTGATTGCGACCAACGATAGTCATTACATCAACGAAGATGATGCCAATGCGCATGATATCTTATTATGTATTAACACAGGCGAAAAACAATCTACTCCAGGCTTTGATGATTTTGTAAACGACGAACTTCAAATTAAAAATAGAAGATTCAAGTTCCCAAATAATAAATTTTATTTCAAGACCCAATCCGAAATGATTGAGTTGTTTAGTGATATCCCCGAATCTATTGATAACACCAATGCGATTGTAGATAAAGTGGAAGTCTTGAATTTAAAGAAAGACATCCTCCTACCCGCTTTCCCTATTCCAAAAAGTTTTCAGATTCACAAGGAAGCCAATATGAATCAGTGGGAATTTTTAAAACATATTACATGGGAAGGCGCGCATAAAAGGTATGATGCCATCACGGCAGAGATTCAAGAGAGAATTGATTTTGAATTGTTCACTATTCAAACTATGGGCTTTGCGGGTTACTTTTTAATTGTGAGTGATTTCATTAGAGCTGGTAGAGAAATGGATGTGTTTGTGGGCCCTGGTCGTGGCTCTGCTGCTGGTTCTGTAGTGGCCTATTGTATTGGCATCACCAATATTGATCCAATAAAATACCAATTACTATTTGAGCGTTTCTTAAATCCAGATCGTAAGAGCATGCCCGATATTGATACGGACTTTGATGATGAAGGCCGTCAGAAAGTGATTGATTATGTAGTAGAAAAATATGGTAAGGAACAAGTCGCACAAATTATTACCTATGGTACGATGGCTGCTAAAAGCAGTATCAAGGATGTGGCACGTGTGATGGATCTTCCTTTATCCGAATCCAATTTATTAGCAAAACTAGTTCCAGATAAACCAGGCACAGAACTCAATCGTTGTTTGCATGCGCCTATCACTGTAAAAGAAGGCGATAAATCTTTAGCCGAAAGAGAAGGTTATCAGTCCGATGATATAGACAATATTAAAAAGTTAAGAGAAATTTATGCAGGCAATGATTTAAGAGCAGCCGTATTGCATGAAGCAGAACGTCTAGAAGGTTCAATTCGTAACACGGGTATTCATGCAGCGGGTATTATCATTGCACCAAGTGACTTAACAGAGATCATGCCAGTTGCAACTGCAAAAGATTCTACTTTATGGGTGACACAAATTGAAGGATCCGTGATTGAAGAAGCAGGTGTCATTAAAATGGACTTCTTGGGTTTAAAGACCCTTTCTATTTTGAAAACGGCTCTACAATTAATTAAACAAAACCATGGTGTCACCATCGACTTGGATAAAATTCCTTTAGACGATGAAACCACTTTTCATTTATACCAAAGAGGAGAAACCAATGCCACTTTCCAATTTGAGAGTGTGGGCATGCAAAAATATTTGCGTGAATTAAAGCCCGATAAATTTGCAGATCTAATTGCGATGAACGCTTTGTACCGACCAGGCCCAATGGCGTATATCCCAAATTTCGTTGAACGTAAACATGGTCGTGAAGCCATTCAATATGACTTGCCTATTATGGAAGAAATATTGGCAGATACTTATGGGATTACGGTGTACCAAGAGCAGGTGATGTTACTCAGTCAAAAGATTGCTGGATTTACCAAAGGCGACGCGGATGTACTTCGTAAAGCCATGGGTAAAAAACAAAAATCAGTATTGGATAAAATGAAAGCGCAGTTTGTGGAAGGTGCTGTGAAAAATGGACATGCAGAAAAAGCATTGAATAAAATTTGGACCGACTGGGAAGCTTTTGCACAATACGCCTTTAATAAATCGCACTCTACATGTTATGCTTATGTGGCCTATCAAACAACTTACCTAAAAGCACACTATCCTGGAGAGTATATGTCTGCTGTTTTAAACCATGCTGGTAGTATCGATAAAATCACCTTCTTTATGGAAGAATGTAAACGCATGGGCATAAAAGTATTGGGTCCGAATGTCAATGAATCCTTACAAGGTTTCTCTGTCAATAAAAATGGAGAAATTCGTTTTGGATTAGGCGGATTAAAAGGTGTTGGTGAGGCTGCAATAGAAGCCATTATTATTGAGCGAGATAAAGGCGGACATTTTGAAACCATGATTGATTTTATCAAAAGAGTTTTGTCAAAAGCAGTGAATAAAAAATCATTAGAAAGTTTGGCCTACTCGGGTACTTTTGATTGTTTCCCTGAATACCATCGTGCACAATATTTTAATACAGGTGATGGGGATCGCACCAATGGGATGGAAAAATTAATTGCCTATGCGCAGGCCATCCAATCCATGACCATTGGCAGCACCAATACCCTATTTGGTGATTTGCCTTCGGCCATGCAAGTGCCTATTCCTAAATTAGCACTTTGTGAAGAATGGACATTGACCGAGAAACTAGACCACGAAAAAGATATTACAGGTATGTTCATGAGTGGACATCCTTTAGATCATTTTAATTTTGAATTAAAGCATTACGCTTTCACACCTATCAATGAATACAACGAGGTCAAAGACAACTTGATTAGTTTCCCCAATAACCTTGGGAAAAACTTTAAGCTCGCAGGATTAGTGACAGAAGTACAACACCGAATCACTAAAACAGGTAAAAACTTTGGATCGTTTGCGATTGAGGATTTTACAGGCAAGACAGACTTTATCTTATGGAGTGAGGATTATGTGAAATTCCAAAATTTTTTAGAAGTGGGACAAAAAGTTTGTATCAACGGAGCCTTTAGAAACAGATTCAATCAACCTAATAATTTTGAATTTAAGGTTCAGACGATGTCCCTTTTAGAAACTGTGAAGCAGCTACAAACACGAACTGTGGAATTGAGTTTACATCCAGCGAACCTAAGGGCCGATATGATTGAATTTTTTGAAAAGAACATCAAAGCAAACCCAGGAAGGACTTCCCTTAAAATTACATTTGTAGAACCAAGGGAGCAACTAGCGGCAAGCTTATTAACGATAGAGAAAGGCTTTTTGATCAATGATGAATTTGTACAATTCTTAGACCTGAACCCAGAATTAAACGTTCAAGTGAAACTAGCCAACTAATTGTCCCCAATAAGGGATTTTTAAGTGGAAAAGTCAAGATGGCAGATATTAAAGTTTGGAGCTAATTTTGTAGTATAAGAATTAAGAACAAGAAAATATAAAAATACAATTATGGCATTAGAATTTACAGACGCGAACTTTCAACAAACAGTGATTGAGAGTGATAAATTAAGTGTAATCGATTTTTGGGCAGAATGGTGTGGTCCATGTCGTGCTATTGGACCAGTTATCGAAGAATTAGCTGTTCAATACGAAGGCAAAGTGAATATTGGTAAGGTGAATGTGGATGTGAATCCTACTTTAAGCATGAATTTCGGTATCACTTCAATTCCAGCTATCCTTTTTGTGAAAGGCGGGCAAGTAGTAGACAAGCAAATTGGAGCCGTTCCAAAGGCTGTTTTAGACAAAAAGATCCAATCTCACATGTAATTGAAATAAAGACTTTAATGAAATCCTACTCCTTCAACCGAGTGGGATTTTTTATGTACGCTAATCAAAAAAATAACAATAATTTAATTACCTTCCTTTCCTAAATTAACCCCATGGATAGATTCCAAGGCCTAATTGGCATTGTATTGATTTTAATGATTGCTTTTTTGTTTTCTAACAATAAAAAAAACATCAACTATCGTTTAGTACTTAGTGGTTTAGCCCTTCAGTTAACCATAGGTGTTTTGATCTTAAAAATACCTGCCATTACAAGATTCTTTCAAATTTTAGGAAAAGGGATGGGGAAAATTGAAGAATTTGCGCGTGCAGGTGCCGCATTTGTTTATGGTGGGGTTGCCGCTATGGGTCCTGCTGGTGCAACTGATTTTACCAATGGTGGATTTGTATTTGCTTTCAACGTAACAGCGACCATTATATTAGTATGTGTTTTAGTGGCCTTATTTTATCATTTTGGTATCATGCAAAGCATTATATCGGTGATTGCAAAGGCAATGAATTTTATCATGCGTGTAAGTGGCGCAGAAGCATTAAGCAATGTGGCAAGTGCATTTGTTGGACAAGTAGAAGCACAAGTGATGATTCGTCCTTATTTACCAACCATGACCAAAAGTGAGATATTAGCGAGCATGAGTGGAAGCTTGGCTTGTATTGCTGGTGGTATATTAGTTGTATATGCCAACATGGGTGCGCAAGCAGGTATGGATTTAGCCCCAAAATTAATCACAGCAAGTTTGATGGCCGCACCTGGTGCATTGGTCATTGCTAAAATATTATTCCCAGAGACAGAAGTTTCTCAAACCATGGGGAAAGTTACTTTAGAAGTAAAGAGTCAATATAGTAACACCATCGACGCCATCACACATGGTGCAGGAGATGGTTTTAAAATTGCGATGAATGTGATTGCGATGTTGATTGGATTCATTGCATTAATTGCATTGGTAGATTGGAGCTTATTAAAAATTGGCCATCTTTTTAGCGCCAATCTAGATTTAAGCTTGAACTTTATTTTTAGCAAACTATTTTACCCTATGGCTTGGGCAATGGGTATCCCAACTGTGGATATACAAAATGCAGCTACATTATTGGGTCAAAAATTAACCATCAATGAATTTGTTGCGTTTAAAAGTTTAACCAGCAAAGTGATCCCAATTGTCACTGAAAAAGGTTTGTTGATTGTGAGTATCGCTATTTGTGGTTTTGCCAATTTTAGTAGTGTAGGTATGTTAATTGGTGGTATTGGTGAACTTGCCCCAACACGCCGTAAAGACCTTGCCGAATTAGGCCTTAAAGCACTATTAGCTGGAACCTTAGCCTCTTATTTATCTGCAAGTATTGCGGGCATTTTAATAGGTTAATTTTTTGCATACCAGTTGTACATTCAAGGTTAAAGCTTATTCTAATTATAAGGAAAGACTTTAAACATAAGATGGTAATCAAGTGCTTATTGACTAACTTTGTGGCCTAATTTCATAGTTTATGAACATGGCACAAATCCAAGTTATAGTTAATGCGCAAGCGGATCCAATATTAAAAACCATTGGTCAAAAAATCATTCAAAACGAACGCATCAGTTTTGAAGATGGCGTGGCTTTGTTTGAAAAATCTTCGCTTCCATATGTAGGTGCTTTAGCCAACTGGAAAAGAAATGAATTGCATGGTGACCTTACTTATTTTAATCGCAATTTTCATATCGAACCTACCAATGTTTGTGTTTTCTCTTGTAAGTTTTGTTCTTATTCCAAATTATATGCGCATAAAGAAGAAGGATGGGAATTAACGATAGACCAAATGATGGATATCGTAAAATCCTATGATGGCAAGCCAGTAACAGAAGTGCATATTGTAGGTGGTGTACATCCTAAATTAACTTTAGCATTTTTCTTGGACTTGATGCGCGCCATTAAAACACATCGTCCCGAACTACATATCAAAGCATTTACACCAGTTGAACTGGATTATATGTTCCGCAAAGCAAAAGTATCCATTCAAGAAGGGATGCGTTTGGCACATGAAGCAGGATTGGATTCTTTACCTGGCGGTGGTGCCGAAATTTTTCATCCCGATGTTCGTACCATTATTTGTGATGATAAAGTAGATGCCAATGGGTGGTTGGAAATTCACCAAACAGCACATGAGCTTGGGATGCATAGCAATGCCACTATATTATATGGCCATATCGAAAAATACGAACACCGTATAGATCATATGGAACGACTTAGACAATTACAAGATCAAACAAAAGGATTCAATACATTTATTCCACTTAAGTTTCGCAATAAGGACAATGCAATGCATGAAGTGCCAGAATCCACCATGCTCGAAGATTTAAAAATGTATGCGATCTCTAGATTGTACTTGGATAATTTCCCGCATGTCAAAGCATACTGGCCAATGCTAGGTAGACAAGTAGCTCAATTGACATTGAGTTATGGTGTGAATGATATTGATGGAACGATTGATGATACCACTAAGATTTACTCCATGGCTGGAAGCGAAGAACAAAATCCTGCTATGACGACTCTGGAATTGGTAAGACTTATCAAACAAGGAAAAAGAACTCCAATCGAAAGAGGTACTTTATACAATGTGATCCAAGATTTTAGTTTGGTAGATGAAGCAGCGATTGAAGCTTAATTTGATACTTTATCGAAATTCAATTTTGATAAAGTTAAAATAGCTAATTCTAAATTAACATTCTGCTAATCCAATTGGAATCTGCATGGCCAATCCACCGTCTGCAGTCTCTTTGTATTTCACATTCATATCCAATGCAGTTTGCCACATGGTATGAATTACTTTATCTAAACTTACCAAGGCATAATCTGGTTTACTTTGTAATGCCAATTGGGCTGCAGTAATAGCTTTGATTGCACCCATGGTATTGCGTTCAATACATGGAATCTGAACCAATCCACCCACCGGATCACAGGTTAAACCTAAATGATGTTCCATCGCAATTTCTCCAGCCATTAAAACTTGTCTTTGGTTGCCGCCTAATAATTCTGTTAAACCAGCTGCAGCCATCGCTGATGAAACACCAATCTCTGCCTGACATCCGCCCATCGCTGCAGAAATTGTCGCGCCGTTTTTAATTAAAATACCAATCGCATTGGCTGTCAATAAAAATTTATGAATGTCTTGTTGACTTCCTTTATTACAAAAATTAATCGCGTACATTAATACCGCTGGTATCACACCTGCAGCACCATTGGTGGGTGCAGTCACTACCCTGCCAAAACTTGCATTCTCTTCGTTCACGGCCAATGCAAAGCAACTTACCCAATCTAAAATATAAGTAAAGTCAGAACCGCCACTTTGTATTTGTTGCATCCACAGCTCAATATTTTTTGTTACCTCATCGTTTACTACAACATTACTTTCTGTATTGGATTGATTCGTTTGAATTTCGTTCTTTAATAATTTAGCATTCAAATCGGATGCTCTTCTGTGCACTTGCAATCCACCAGGCAAAATACCTTGGGCGTGCACGCCTTTAAAAATGCAATCCAGCATCGTCTTCCATAAACGATCCAAGCCTTCTTCTACTGCTTGTTCGGTATGTAATTGCTTTTCATTTTCTTTTACAATATCAGATATAGGTAATCCTGTTTTGATACACCAATGAATTAAATCATTGGTTGAAAAAAAATTAAATGGCACTTCGATATTTGTTTCCTTTTTATCTTCTATTAAATGACCCAGCTCTAAACCATCTTCTGATGCTTCGGTTTCTATAAATCCACCTCCAACCGAATAATAAGTATAGGTTTTTACAGTATCCTTTAATTCCACCACAAATTGCATCGCATTGGGATGATAGGGCAAACTCTTATCCTTTAAAAAAACTAAATGATTGTTATAATCAAATTGGACTGAATGCACTCCATCTAAAAAAATGGTTTGCGCATCTTTGATGGCTTGTACTTTTTGCGAGATCAAACGCGTATCTGTTGTGACAGGATCTTCGCCCTGTAAGCCCATTAAAATGGCTGTATCTGTTCCGTGTCCCTTTCCTGTCTTAGCCAAAGAACCATAGAGGTATACATGAAATGCATTGATATTTTTGACATCAGATAACGCACCAACCCTTTTTATCATATGCTTTGCAGCCAGCCAAGGTCCTAAGGTATGGGAACTAGAAGGTCCTACACCAATTTTAAACATATCAAATACAGAGATAAACTTTTCCATAGTTAAAACAAATGTAAGTGAGTTTACAGTAGATATTAACAATTGGGGCATAATTTAATGGTAATTGCAACGCAAAAAGGATGGCTCTTTGGTAATAATTTGCGAAATTTGAAATACAAATTATATACCATGGAATTATCTTCTCTTTTAAACAGATTTAGTGAACCAGAAACTTTAAAAATGGCCAAATTAGGTCGTGAATTAAGGGCACAAGGTGTTGATGTGATTGACTTAAGCTTGGGTGAGCCAGATTTTGACACGCCACAGCATATTAAAGATGCTGCGATCAAAGCCATCAATGATAATTTTAGTCATTATACTCCAGTGGCAGGTTTTTTAGATTTAAGAGAAGCTGTTTGTACAAAATTAAAAAGAGACAACCATTTAGATTATACCCCTGAGCAAATCATTACTTCTACTGGTGCAAAGCAAAGTTTAGCCAATGCATTATTGGCTTTAGTGGACGAAGGTGAAGAAGTCATTATTCCGACTCCATATTGGGTCACTTATTCCGAATTGGTAAAAATTGCGCGTGGTAAAGTGGTTGAAATCAGAACCACAGTTGAAGCTGGATTCAAAGCAACACCTGCACAAATAGAAGCAGCCATCACACCAAAAACAAAAGTATTCATGTTCTCCTCTCCATGTAATCCTTCTGGTGCAGTATATAGCAAAGCAGAATTGGAAGCCTTGGCGAACTTGTTTAAAAAATATCCTCAAATCACCATCTTATCGGATGAGATTTATGAATACATCAACTTTATAGGTAAGCATGAAAGCATTGCTCAATTTTCTGAGATCAAAGACCAAGTGATTGTAATCAATGGATTGAGTAAAGGATTTGCAATGACTGGATGGCGTTTAGGTTATACCGCATCCAATATTACTTTGGCAAAAGCGATGGAAAAATTACAAGGTCAATTTACTTCTGGCACTAGTTCTATTACCCAGAAAGCTGCTGTGGCTGCCTTAGTGGGCGATTTGAAACCATCTATCGCAATGACAGAAGAATTTACTCGCCGTCGAACTGCAACTTTAGCATTGGTCAATGCCATGCCTGGATTTAAATGTTTTGCACCAGAAGGCGCTTTCTATGTTTTCCCAGACGTGAGTAGTTATTATGGCAAATCTGATGGCAAACAAACCATTACCAATGCCTCAGACTTTAGCATGTTCTTATTAAATACGGCGCATGTATCTTCAGTGATGGGCGATGCATTTGGTGAACCTTATTGTGTACGTTTCTCTTTTGCAAATAGCATGGAAAACATTGAAAAGGCTTGGGCTAGAATCAGAGCAGCATTGGCTACTTTAAAATAAGCCCTCATAGCAAAATCATGACGCCAGAAAAATTTCAAATGTTTGAAAATCGATTGCTTAAAAATTATAAGCATCGTTTAAAACAAGCTAAACGACTCAATCTGTCTTGCTGGAGACTTTATGATCATGACTTACCCGAATTCCCTATTTGTATAGAGTTTTACGAGGATTTTATTTATATCGCTGAATACAATAGACGACATGCATTAACAGACGAGGAACATGAAATTTGGTTTTTCGAAACCAAAAAAATCATTGCCGACATGACGGGTGTTCCTATTGACAAGATGTATGTGAAATTGCGCAAGCGCATGTCACATCGTGAAGGACAATACGAAAAAGAAGCAGTGACGGAATCCAAAATCATCACTGTGCAAGAAAACGGATTAGATTTTCTAGTCAATCTAACCGACTACTTAGATACCGGCTTATTTTTAGACCACCGTGTCACCAGAGAAATGGTTCAAGCAGAAGCAAAGGATACCCATTTTTTAAACCTGTTTTCTTATACCAGTTCTTTTTCTGTGTATGCAGCAAAAGCAGGCGCTAAATCAGTGACATCGGTGGACTTATCTAAAACTTATTTAAGTTGGAGTGAAAAAAATTTTAAAATCAATCAAATAGCCCCTTCATCGGCCTATCAATTTATTCATGCAGATGTCAAACAATATTTAAAAACATTACCGGTTAATTTCTATGATTTAGTGGTGATGGATCCTCCTACCTTTAGCAATAGTAAAAGAATGAAGGATATTTTAGACATTCAAAGAGACCATGTAGAATTAATCAATGATATGTTGAAAGCTATGAAGCCAGAAGGCATCTTATATTTTAGTACGAATTTTACGCAGTTTATCATTGATGCCGAACAAATAAAGAGTGATCAAATCAAAGACATCACGAAAGCCACTACCCCATTTGATTTTGAAGGAAGATTAAAACGTTGGTGTTATAAAATTATAAAGCCGCTCTAATCGCTTTATCTATTTCCAAGACTTGCGGAATCACCATTTGTTGATTGTTATTCTCAATCACATAATCGCATAAGCGCATTTTAATCGTATCTGATATTTGATGTTGCATACGCGCTTCAACTTGCTCTTTTGAAACGCCATCTCTTTGCATGACTCTTTGTATTCTTAATGACATGGGTGCAGTCACACCTATGACTTTAAATAAACCATCTGCAGCAGCTGATTCAAAAATCAATGCAGCTTCTTTAATCACGTAAGGACTCGTTTGTTTTGCCGCCCAATCTTTTGCTGCCTGAATAGTGACTGGGTGCACAATGGTATTGAGTAATTGTAATTGAAAAGGATCATTAAAAACAATGGCCGCTAATTTTTCTTTATCCAAACCATGCAAATTGTATATATCATTACCAAATTGTTGAATCAATTTAATTTTTATTTCAGGACTGGTTTGCATGATCTGCTTAGCTGTTTCATCGGCGTTGAACACAGGAATACCAAGGGTAGAAAAGATTTTCGCTACCACCGATTTACCTGAACCAATGCCTCCTGTTAAACCAATCATTTTTGTCATAAGCAGTTCAAAAAAAATCCGAAATCAGTTTCCAATTCTTTGGAGGCTAATTTCGGATTGTATCATTTAAATAATAATCTTATTTGTTGATTGCTTGAGACCACTCTAAGCTAATAGAAGATCTTTCAATCTTTAAATAACTTCCTGGGCTCACTTCCAATTGAATGGTATTGTCTTCGTTCACTTTATTGATTGTACCATGAATACCTGCAATGGTAACGACTTTATCACCCTTTTGCATTGTATCAATAAACTTCTTTTGTTCTTTTGCTTTTTTAGCTTGTGGACGTATCATGAAAAACCAGAAAACCAAGATAATACCACCTAACATGATCAATTGAAAAGTTCCACCTTGTTGTGGCGCTTGTAATAAAATTTGTGTCATTTTGTTTTGTTTATGTTTTAAACTTGAATACAAAGATAGTGTAAACCAATTACTTTGCTTTATGACTTATCTTTTGAATTTGACCATTTCCCACTAATTCTTTGTGGATACAATCTAAAATACCATTGACAAAATGGCCACTTTGTTCGGTACTATATTCCTTTGCTAAATCAATGTATTCATTGATGGATACTTTTGTAGGAATGGTATCAAAATAGAGCAATTCACAAACGCCCAATCTTAATAAAATCATGTCAATGACTGCAATACGTTCTGGATCCCAGTTTTTTAATTTAGGTACAATCAAGGCTTCTGTAACCTCTTTTTTCTCAATAGCTGTTTGCAATAAATCTTGTGCGAATTTCATCTTCTCATCCCCAACTAAATCTAAGAAATCCACTGATCCTGGCTTTTGAAAATAATTCAACATAAAACCAATAATCATATCCCCGTCATCATCCCAATTGGAAAAATGTGACTCAATTGTTTCAATGGTATTACTAGACTTCAAAATCAGTTCTCCAAAAATGAACTTTAAAATAGCTGTTTCCTGGGCTTTTTCTCTACTTTCTTCAAGGATATACACTTTGTATTCTGGAGACTCCACCAATTGACGAAATATGGATTTAACCATGTCATTGTCGACCCATTGTTGTGGCTTGATAATTTCGACGGCTTTTTTGAATTTTTCGGATTCAAGGGTTTGCCAAACGATGCTGTTTCCGGCTAATTTGATATTGACAGCTAAATCTGCTTGGTTGGGAAGGTTTTTAGAGGCTCTTTGTAAGGCCTCAATCTCTGCATAACTTGCAATTTGATGCATTAAATGAACTAGGTAAACGAATAAATTACGGGACTTATCAAACTCTCTTTGAAGTAAACCAGATGCAGTTGAGACGTTTTGAGGGTCTAGCATGTACATGACCTGCATTACTTTAATTCGGATATTTCTTCGGTTCATCATAATTATAAGAGCTATTGGGGTTGCAAATCTATAATAAAATTGCTTAAAACTGACATTTTTGGCATTAATTTGCGTCCT
>CAMCHR010000009.1 GCA_945874755.1 Chitinophaga pinensis | reverse complement strand
ACATATGGTACCAATAACGAATTTGGATTTGATTATTTAAGAGACAATATGGTGCATACGCCAAACGAAATGGTGCAACGTAAGCATCATTACGCGATGGTGGATGAGGTGGATAGTGTATTGATTGATGATGCGCGTACGCCTTTGATAATTTCTGGTCCAATTGGACATCAAACTGGTGAGCAACAATACTTTCAATTAAAACCAAGGATTGAACAATTGGTAGATGTGCAGAAGAAGGTGGCGAATCAATTTTTAATTGAAGCAAAAAAGAAAATCAGCGAAGGCAATGATGATCCTAAGGATGGCGGATTAGCGCTATACCGTGCTTTCAGGGCTTTACCTAAAAATGGTGCCTTGATTAAATACTTGAGTGAGCCTGGTATTCGTGTTAAATTACAAAAGGCCGAGAACTATTATTTAGCCGATCAGCAAAGAGAAATGCCCATTGTAGACGAGGCTTTGTATTTCCACATTGAAGAAAAAAATAATTCGGTTGAATTAACAGATAAAGGTTTAGGATTAATTACTGGCGCTGGAGAAGATCCGAATTTCTTTTTGTTACCAGATATCAGTGTCGCATTGAATGCGATTGATGTGGATGTGCAGATTCCTGCCGAACAGAAAATGCAACAAAAGGAAGTCATCATTTCTGATTACAGTATTAAGGCAGATCGTATTCACACAGTGAATCAATTGTTGAAGTCCTATACTTTATTTGATAAGGATATTGAGTATGTGGTGATGGATGGTCAAGTGAAGATTGTAGATGAGCAAACTGGTCGTATCATGGAAGGTCGTCGTTATTCAGATGGCTTGCACCAAGCGATTGAAGCAAAAGAAAATGTAAAGATCGAAGCAGCGACACAAACTTATGCAACCATCACATTGCAAAACTTTTTTAGAATGTACCACAAGCTAGGTGGTATGACAGGTACTGCAGAAACAGAAGCATCAGAATTCTGGAGTATCTATAAATTAGATGTGGTGTCAATCCCTACTAACATTCCTGCAGTGCGTATAGATGAGCAAGATTTAGTCTTCAAAACCAAGCGTGAAAAATTTGGTGCGGTGATTGAATCTATCGAAGCATTGCGTGCAGATGGTAGACCGGTACTAGTGGGTACCACCTCTGTGGAAGTGAGTGAATTATTGAGCAGAATGTTGCGTCAAAAAAATATTCCACACAATGTACTAAACGCAAAACAACATGCTAGAGAGGCACAAGTGGTTGCCGAAGCAGGTTTGACTGGAGCTGTGACCATTGCCACCAATATGGCGGGTCGTGGAACAGATATTAAATTAAGCCCGGAAGTAAAAGCAGTAGGTGGTTTGGCGATATTGGGTACAGAGCGTCATGACTCTCGTCGCGTAGACAGACAGTTAAGAGGTCGTGCAGGAAGACAAGGTGATCCGGGTTCTTCTCAGTTCTTTGTTTCTTTAGAAGACGATTTAATGCGCATGTTTGGAAGTGAGCGTATTGCTAAAGTAATGGATTTTGCTGGCTACAAAGAAGGCGAAGTGATTCAGCATAGTATGATCACCAAGTCAATTGAACGTGCACAGAAAAAAGTGGAAGAAAATAATTTTGGCGTAAGAAAGCGTTTGTTGGAATATGATGATGTAATGAACAAACAAAGAACGGTGATTTATAAAAAAAGAAACCATGCTTTGTTTGGCGAACGTTTGGCATTAGACTTGGACAATGCGTTTTATCAAGTGATTGAAAATTTAAGTTTCACGTACAAAACCACCAATGATTTTGATGCTTTGAAATTGGCCTTGATTGTTCAAGTTGGGTTAGATACAAAAATCACTAAGGAACAATTCACAGCACAAAAAGAAAACGACTTGGCAGAATTATTATACCAAGAAGCGATTGCACATTACGAGTATAAGAAAAAAGACATGATGCAAAATAGCATCCCTGTTTTTAAAAATATTAGAACCCAGGAAGGAAAGCATATTGAAAACGTCATTGTCCCAGTAAGTGATGGCAAAGCAGTCTTCAATGTACTTGTGAATCTTGATAAAAATATAGATACCAAGGGTGCTGCCTTAGCGACTGAATTTGAGAAGTCCATTTCACTCAGCTTGATTGATGATGCATGGAAAGAACATTTACGTGCGATGGACGATTTAAAACAATCTGTTCAAACTGCGACTTACGAGCAAAAAGATCCATTGGTGATTTATAAAATGGAAGCATTTGAATTGTTTAGGAAAATGGATATCGAGATCAACTATAAAATGGTTCAGTTCTTATGTCATGCGCATATTCCTTTGGAAGCGAATGAGGTAAAAGAAGGACGTCAACAAAAAACCGATCTGAGTAAGCTGAGTGCCAATAGAACAGAAAATGGTACACCAACAGAGAATGAATACCATGATCCTTCTACCCCTAAACAAGCGCCTATTACAGTAGGTCCAAAAATTGGACGCAATGATCCTTGTCCTTGTGGTAGTGGAAAAAAATATAAAGCATGTCACGGTAAAGACCTTGCTTAAAAATTAATTTATGTTGCCAGTCAATCAATACATCGATCACACCATACTAAAACCAACTTGCTTGGTGGCAGACATCCATCAACTTTGTGATGAAGCAAAAATGTATGCCTTTGCTGCAGTATGCGTTCCTCCCAATTTTGTAAAATTGGCAAAAACATTAACGGCTGGAACGGATGTGAAAGTGGCCACAGTGATTGGTTTCCCATTTGGTTATAGTGCTACAGAAGCCAAGATTGCAGAAATTATTTTAGCCATGGTGGATGGTGCAGACGAGTTGGATGTGGTGGCCAATATTTCGGCGATTAAAAACGGAGATTGGATGGCCATTGCCGATGAGATTAACCATATCATGCCGGTGATTCGTTCTAAGGGTAAGCTTGTAAAAATTATTATTGAATCGGGTGTCTTAACAGACGACGAGATTATAAAATGTTGCGATATTTATGGCATAGCAGGGATTGATTATCTAAAGACATCCACAGGCTATGCAGAAAAAGGGGCAAGTGTAGAAGCGGTAAAATTGTTCAGAAGATATTTGCCTGAACATATTCAAATTAAAGCTTCAGGGGGCATAAGAGATTATGCCACTACAAAATTAATGATCGATGCAGGCGCTACTCGTATAGGATGTAGTGCAGGGGTAGCGATTGTTACAGGGGCACAAATTGATCAAACAAAAAGTAATTACTAAGCTATGTTACTCGATAAAATAAAAACCTTAGCAGCGCAGCATCAAGCAGACAATATTGCAATAAGAAGACATTTGCATGCGCATCCAGAATTGAGTTATCAAGAGTTTGAAACAAGCAAATATGTTCAAGCACAATTAACTGCGATAGGCATCCCTTTTACAGTGATTGCAACAACGGGCGTCTTAGGAATCATTGAAGGAAAAAATCCTTCTAAGCGTGTGATTGCATTGCGTGCGGATATGGATGCATTACCAATTCTAGAAGAGAACCAAATTGATTATAAGTCCAAGAATGATGGTGTGATGCACGCCTGCGGGCATGATGTGCATACCACTATTTTATTAGGGGCTGCTAAAATTTTATGGAGCCTGCGTGAAGAATTTGAAGGCACTATAAAATTATTATTCCAGCCAGGAGAAGAAAAAAATCCGGGTGGCGCCACTTATATGATTCGGGATGGTGCTCTAGAAAATCCAAAGCCTCATGGGATTGTTGGCTTACACGTGCATCCAGGATTGAATGAAGGAAAACTAAGTTTTAGAAAAGGACGCGTGATGGCCAGTGCGGATGAATTGTATATTAGTATCAAAGGTCCAGGTGGACATGCTGCTACACCGCATCAAACAGTGGATACTATTTTAGTGGCTGCGCAATTGATTCAAAGTTTACAAACCATCATCTCTCGCAACAGAAATCCTCAAAATCCTTCTGTGTTGTCTATCTGTTCTATTCATGGCGGAAACACAACCAATGTCATTCCAAGTGAAGTAAAACTAATGGGTACATTTAGAGCCATGGATGAAGTATGGCGTTTTCAAGCACATGCATTAATGCTACAACAAGCAAAGGGCATCGCTATAGCTACAGGAGCTGAGATTGATTTTAAGGTAGATGTAGGCTATCCAACAGTGGACAACGAACCAATGATTACAGAAGCGGCGTGGAGATTAGCAGATCAATACATGGGGAAGGACAATGTAGAAGAAACAGAAAAAAGAATGGGTGCCGAAGATTTTGGTTACTATTCTCAAGTGATTCCAGGTTGTTTTTTCCGCTTAGGGGTAAGGAACGAATCGACTGGAATTGTTCATAATGTACACACGCCACATTTTAATATAGACGAAGCAGCCATCCAACAAGGTGTTGGCATGATGGCTTGGCTGGGTGTTCAGTTATAAATAATTTTCATTTTTAAAATTTATTCATGTCAGATACAACTAATAGCAGCAATAAAGACAAATTAAGAAGAGAGCAAGCCTTAGAATACCATGCAGCTGGAAGACCAGGTAAGATAGAAGTGGTTCCTACAAAAGAGGCAAAAACTCAAAAAGATTTATCCCTTGCCTATAGTCCTGGTGTGGCTATTCCATGTACAGAGATTAAAAATAATCCTGCAGACGTATATAAGTATACTGCTAAAGGAAATTTAGTAGGAGTGATTACCAATGGTACAGCTGTATTAGGTTTAGGCAATATTGGTCCCTTAGCAAGTAAGCCCGTAATGGAAGGCAAGGCCGTCTTGTTTAAAATATTTGCAGACATTGATGTATTTGATATCGAGATCAACGAAACAGATCCAGACAAATTTGTAGAAATTGTAAAATCCTTAGAACCCACTTTTGGCGGGATCAATTTGGAGGACATTAAAGCCCCAGAATGTTTTTACATTGAACAGCGATTAAGAGAAGAGATGAATATTCCTGTAATGCACGATGATCAACATGGTACAGCAATCATTAGTAGTGCTGCTTTGTTGAATGCTTTAACATTACAAAAGAAAAAAATTGACAAAGCAAAATTTGTTGTCAACGGCGCAGGAGCTGCAGCCATGGCATGTATTAAATTATATGTAGCATTGGGGGCACGGTACGAAAATTTTACACTTTTTGATAAGGAAGGTGTATTACATCAAGGCAGGACAGATTTAGGAGCAGATAGAAAACCATTTGCCATTAAGTCCGATAAAATGACCTTACCTGAAGCAATGAAAACAGCCTATGTATTTTTAGGATTAAGCGTAGGCAATGTGGTGAAAAAGGAAATGATTACTTCTATGCCAAAAAATCCAATCGTATTTGCATTAGCCAATCCGGATCCAGAAATCGGATATGAAGAAGCGACATCTGTACGTAAGGATATCATTATGGCTACAGGAAGATCAGATTATCCAAACCAAGTCAACAATGTACTTGGCTTCCCATATATTTTTAGAGGTGCACTAGACGTGCGTGCATCTGCCATCAATGAAGCCATGAAATTGGCTGCTGTGAAAGCATTGGCAGAATTAGCAAAAACGGCTGTACCTGATGTTGTGAATATGGCATACAATCAAACCAATTTATCATTTGGTCCACAATACATCATACCAAAGCCATTGGATCCAAGATTATTAAGTACGTTGGCTCCAGCTGTGGCAAAAGCTGCTGTAGAATCTGGAGTGGCACAACAGCAAATCAGCAATTGGGCAGAATATGAATTGAGTTTAAATAAACGCTTAGGACTAGATAATCAAATGTTGCGCTTAATTAGTAATAAAGCACGACGTGATCCAAAGCGTTTGGTATTTGCAGATGCAGAAAACATTAAAGTACTAAAAGCGGCGAGTATTATTTATGATGATGGCATTGCTTATCCAATTTTATTGGGTAACGAAGCTAGAATTAAAAATATAGCTGCTGAAAATCATATAGACATTGATGACTTACCAATCATTGATGTAAGAAGCGATGAAATGGAAGCGAAGCGTGAGTTCTTTGGTTCATTATTGTTCCAAAAAAGACAACGCAAGGGCATCAATAAATATGAGAGTTTAAAATTAATGCGCACACAAAACTATTTTGGCGCGATGATGGTAGAAACGGGTGAAGCAGACTCAATGTTGTCTGGATTGACACGCAATTATGCAGATGGTATTAAGCCAGCCTTACAAATTATTGGGGTGGACGAAGGTGTAAAAAAGATTGCTGGAATGTATATCCTTTTAACAAAGAAAGGTCCCCTATTTTTAGCAGATACCACCGTGAATATTAGTCCAACTGCCGAAGAATTGGCTGATATTACTTTATTAGTTGCCAAAGAAGTAA
Organism: Chitinophaga pinensis; assembly: GCA_945874755.1. Taxonomy (GTDB): domain Bacteria; phylum Bacteroidota; class Bacteroidia; order Chitinophagales; family Chitinophagaceae; genus Sediminibacterium; species Sediminibacterium pinensis_B. The sequence continues at coordinate 42,833 of CAMCHR010000009.1, read as the reverse complement.
GAAATTTCAATATGGAGCCTCGTGTGGCGATGTTAAGTTATTCCAACTTTGGAAGCAGTGACACACCAGAAGCAAGATTGGTAGCAGAAGCATCAAAAATTGTAAAGCAAAAAAATCCTTCATTAATTGTGGATGGAGAAATGCAGGGGATGCTAGCATTTAATAAAGAAATATTGAAAGAAAATTATCCATTTAGCGATCTTGCGGATGCAGACGTGAACGTTTTAATTTTTCCAAATTTATCAGCAGGTAATATCGCGTATCATTTATTGAAAGAGATTGGCAGGATTGATGTTATTGGTCCTGTATTGTTAGGTTTGAAAAAGCCAGTCAATGTATTACAATTAGGTTCAAGTGTGCGCAATATCATCAATATGGCCACTGTGGCAGTGGTGGACGCGCAATTGAAAACGAGGATAGATACGGCTACAGAAGTGGAAAGAACAAGCTGGTGGAAGAAATTAAAGAAGAAAAAGAAATAGTTAAAATTAACCAATGAATTTTTTTACCCTATTTGGTAAGTACTTAATGATGCTCAAGGGCATGTTTACTGCAACCGAAAATAAACAAATGTTTTGGAAGGAGTATATCAGGCAATGCGTGGATATTGGTATTGGTTCTTTACCCATTGTAGTCATTATTTCTTTTTTCTTAGGTGCGGTAACCACCGTTCAAACAGCTTCTCAATTGGTAAGTCCATTGGTGCCATTATCTACGATTGGTATCATTGTTAGAGATAGTATTTTATTGGAATTTGCACCCACTTTTCTATGTATTGTTTTAGCAGGTGTGGTAGGTAGCAAAATTGCAAGTGAATTAGGCAATATGCGCGTGAGTGAGCAAATAGATGCATTGGAAATCATGGGCATTAATACTAAAAACTATTTAATCCTTCCAAAAATACTTGGCGCCATTACGACTGTTCCATTATTGGTTGGGATCTCTGCAGTCACTGGTATCTGGGGTGGCTATATCGTTGGAAGCTGGTCCAACGTGGTGCCTGCCGAAGTTTTTATCACAGGTATTCGGAAAGATTTTGTGGTGCGTTATATCAATATTAGTTTTTACAAATCGTTTATTTTTGCCATTATTATTAGTACAGTTCCTTCCTTTTATGGATACTATGTAAAAGGCGGGGCATTGGAAATTGGAAAGACTGGAACAAAGTCTGTTGTTGTCAGTTGTATTTTGATTTTAATTGCAGATTATATCATTGCGGCCATCGCATTATAGTAGTAACTTTAGTACAAATACAATTGCATGAAACTTGTGTATTGAAATAAATTTAACTAAATACAACCTGTATGCTACGAATTAAACAATTGATTTTAACTTTATTAATTCTTGGTTTAAATCTTGCAGTCATCGCACAGTCAGGAACCATCATTACAAATATCCAATTGGTGGATGGAACAGGTAAGCCTGCTTTTAATACATCTGTGAAAATAGTGGGTAATAAGATTGTAGCCATTGGTAGTTTGAAGCCCAATAAAATGGATCAATTCGTTGACGGCATGGGAAAAATTTTAGCACCTGGATTTATCGATTCGCATAGTCATCATTTTGGAGACCTCAATAAAAACAAAGCAGGTCTATCTACCTCAAGTCAAGGTATTACAACGATTGTGATTGGACAGGATGGAAACGGTTATCCAATGGATAGTTTGACAAAGTGGTTGCAAATAAATCCAGTGGTGTCTAATGTAGCGAGTTATACAGGACAGTCAAGCTTGCGTGAAATTGCGATGGGTGAAAATGATTTATATCGAAAGGCAACAGATGCTGAAATAGCGCAAATGAAATCGGTTTTAGCTTCAGAATTAGAGAAAGGCTCATTTGGCTTATCTACTGGTTTAGAATATGAATCGGCCTTTTATTCTAGTAAGCAAGAAGTGCTTGACTTAGCAAAAGTAACCGCCGAGCATAAGGGACTGTATACGAGTCATATCAGAAGTGAGGACTTGCATATGGATGAAGCACTTGAAGAAATCATTGAAATTGGCAGACAAACAAAAATGCCAGTACAAGTCTCACATATTAAGATAGCCAATAAATTAAATTGGGGTACTGCCAATTTAATTTTAAAGAAGTTAGATGATGCTAGAAAAGAGGGCATCAATATCAGTGCAGATATCTATCCATATACTTTTTGGAATTCAACTTTAAGGGTCTTATTTCCTGGCAAAGATTTTGATAATTTAGCGAGTGCAGAAATGGCTACCAAGCAATTATTTGATCCTAATGAATCTTACCTAATGCAGTTTGCACCAAATCCATCTTATGTAGGTAAAACAGTTACAGCCATTGGTGTGGAAAGAAATGAAAGCCCTGCGCAAGCATTAATGAGTTTGATTAAAATTGCAGAAGACTTTAAGAATGCCAATCCAAATTACACAGGTAGTATCGAAGCCATCGCAGGGAAAGCAATGAGTGAGGAAGATGTGAAAGTATTTATGGCATGGCCAGAAGCCATTATTTGTTCCGATGGCAATGCAGGTGGGCATCCCAGAGGGTATGGCGCTTTCACAAGGGTGTTGGGGAAATATGTTCGTGAAGAAAAATTGATGCCTCTAGAAAAAGCAATATATAAAATGACAGGACAGTCTGCAGATTTTTTTGGATTTAAGAATAGAGGCCGTATCGCCGTTGGCCATTTTGCAGATTTGGTTTTGTTAGATCCAGCAACTGTCATAGATCAAGCAAATATTAAAAATAGTAAAGCATTGTCTACTGGCATCGACATGGTTTGGGTGAATGGAACACTAGTTTATCAAGCACAACAATCAACAGGTAAGCAGCCAGGGGTATTGATTAAAAGAAAATAAGTAATAAAAAAAGAGACTTCAATAAAGTAGAAATTTAGAAGCAATAAAATTACGGAATGAAAAATGCAATTGTATTAACAGATGGCTTTTTGATGACTACGGACGCAAAGACAGCGCATGGTTTAATTAGAGGCACTGAAAGATTTAACATCATTGGCTTAGTGGATGGGGAAGCCAATGCAGGAAAAGATGCTGGCGTTTTATTAGATGGCAAACATAGAGGCATCCCAGTTTTTGCCACCATGGAAGCTGCTATCGAAAAATTAGAAAAGGTAGATTTTTTAATCATTGGTGTAGCGACTGTGGGAGGGGTATTGCCTAAAAATATGTTGGCCTTAATTTATGATGCAGTCAAAAAAGGTATTTCAGTTGTGAATGGATTGCATGAATACTTAAATGATAAAGCCGATTTAGTTGCTATAGCTGCAAGTACAGGCGCAGCATTAATAGATGTTAGAAAACCAAAATCAAGGGCAGACTTACATTTTTGGGATGGCGCAATATTGAATGTGACTGCACCAATTGTTGCTGTCATTGGAATGGATTGCGCTATGGGTAAGAGAACCACAGCTAGAATGTTAAAGCAAGCATGCTTGACCGAAGGCATCAAAGCCGAAATGATTTACACAGGACAAACAGGCTGGTTACAAGGTGGTCAATATGGTTTTATTTTTGATTCTACTTTAAATGATTTTGTTTCTGGAGAATTAGAACATGCTATTGTAAGTTGCTGGAAGGAGACCAGTCCAGATATTTTATTTTTAGAAGGACAATCGGCTTTAAGAAATCCAAGTGGTCCATGCGGGTTAGAATTATTGATTTCTGGCAATGCAAAACAGGTAGTTTTAATTTTTGCACCTAAGCGAAAATATTTTGACAACGAAGCACATTGGGGTGAGATTCCATCTGTCGCATCTGAAATTGAGCTCATTCAAAAACTTGGATCAAAAGTCATCGCTGTTGCAATCAACACTGAAAACTGCACAGACGAAGAAGCCTTTGCATATCAAAAAGAATATACTGCAAGTCTAGGCATACCCGTATTGTTGCCGATACAAGAAGGTGTGGCACCTATCATCCCTACACTTAAAGCCTTAATGAAGTAGTCTTATGAAAATAGTAGCAGTAAGGGCGTACTTGAAAAAAATGGCTTTGAAAAAGCCGTATACCATCGCCTACAATACTTTCTCGGATGTGTCTTTGGCATTTTTAGAAATAGAATTGGCCAATGGCATGATAGGATACGGATCCGGCAGTCCTGCAGAAGAAGTTGTAGGAGAAACAACCGAGCAGACAGTTTCTAATTTGAATACTTCATTTGTGGCAAATTTAGTTGGCAGAGATATTCGCCATTTTCAACAAATGATATTTGAATCCAATTTGCAATTTCCACATTTGCCAGGTACATTGGCAGCAATTGATATTTCTTTGCATGATGCTTTTGGAAAATACCTAGGCGTATCTGTTGCTTCTTTTTATGGACAAAAAATGAATGCATTGCCTACTTCTATGACCATCGGCATTAAAGGACTCGATGAAACTATTAAAGAAGCAAAGGAATATGCGGCAATGGGTTTTAAAGTGTTCAAAGTAAAGACTGGTATGGATGTGAAAGAAGATATAGAACGCATTGCTGCATTGTATGCTGCATTTGGTGCAGATTGTACCATACGTGTGGATGCCAATCAAGGCTATGATTTAGATCAATTAAAATTATTTTTAAAAGCCACATCAAGCTATCCATTAGAATTAATAGAGCAACCCCTTCCAGTGGGTCAAGAGCAAACATTATTAGAGTTGAGCGTAGCGGAAAGAAAGTATTTAACGGCCGATGAGGCATTGAAAGATCCTAATGCGGCATTGCAGTTAGCAGCAGGGGAACATGCGTTTGGCATTTACAATATAAAATTGATGAAATGTGGCGGACTTATTGGAGCAAAAGAAATTGCTACGATTGCACAACATGCAGGCATCGATTTATTTTGGGGTTGTAATGATGAAAGTATCATTAGTATTACAGCTGCATTGCATATAGCTTATGCTTGTCCGAATACAAAATACATAGACCTAGATGGTAGCTTTGACCTGATAGAAGATTTAGTAACAGGAGGCTTTGAAGTAAAAGATGGATGTTTGGTCATTAACAATGCCGCTGGCTTTGGGTTTACAAAAATTTAAAATTGTATCTAGTTTATCAGCTTATTTGTGGTTGAGAAGGGTAAAATTATTTTGTATAATATTTTGTTTTTCTTTTGCAAGATAATTAAGGTAAGATTCTGCAATAGGGGACAATCGTTTTTCTTTTAACCAAATTAATCTCCAAGTTGTCTGAACAGGCAATCCTTTCTTTGGAATTATTGTAAGCAATCCACTTTCAATTTCATTTCTGATTCCAATGATTGGCATAATGGATAGTCCAAGACCAGCCATGACTGCTTGTTTTACCGCTTCGTTAGAAGTTAATTCGATCTTCTTCTTTATTTTAATTTTATTTTTTAAAATAAAATTTTCCATAACAAGTCTTGTCATAGAACCCTCCTCTCTAAATAAAAAAGTACTATCATTTATTGTTTTATCTTCATTTGACGGACTCGTTATTTGTTTCCCCCCAATTAAGAATAGCTCATTACTAATTAAATCCAATTTTTCAAATTTGGTATTGTCTGGATCATGAGATATCAACGCAAAATCTATTTCATATTGTAATAAACTATTAATTACTTTACTATAATTTGTCACGTCCATAGTTAAATCTACCCCATTGTTTAGTTTTAAGTAGTCTGACAAAAAATAAGGCATAATATATTTTCCTGTAGACACGATGGCAATCTTCAGATGCCCTGCAAGTTTATTTTTATAATTATGTGATTTATAATTGATATTATTAATTTGGTTAATAATACTTTCTGCTGCTATTGCAATTTCTTTACCTAGTCCTGTTACCTGTATTTTTTTATTGATGATTTCAATCAATGGGTAATCAAATTGATCCTGAAAATTCTTTAATTGGATAGAAATAGCAGGCTGCGTTAAATTTAATTTTTCTGCTGTCTTTGTGATGCTTAAAGTTTCAGTCACTTTTAAGTAAATTCTAAGCTGATGCAATGTATAGTTCATAAAATAGATTTATATAGTACGTACTAAAGATAAATAATATTTTATTTAAATCAAAGCATTTTTGATTTAGCAAGTACAAAAATGGTATAATTTTTAAGTCATTTATGATAATTGAGCTTATTCCAGGCAAATAAAATACCAGTAACCATCAAACAAAAAGTGACTTCTAGTGCACATTTTAACTATTATTGCTATACTAACTACTTGCTTTATGAAATATATAGTTTCCTTTTTATTAGTGAATATTTTTTTATTTACAACCAATCTTTGTGTCGCTCAATCAACAAAACTAAAAACTGTACAAGTTGCAGTTGATAAATTAAAAGCTGCAATGATTTCAGGTGTTCGTGCCGAATTGGTAATGATTACATCGGATCAACTGACTTATGGACATTCTGGAGGACATGTTGAAGGAAAATCTGAATTTATTGAAAAATTAGTTACAGGGAAATCGGATTTTGTTTCCATTGATATCACAGATCAAACAATCAATATCAAAGGTAAAACTGCGATAGTAAGACATTATTTAAATGCGGTAACCAATGACAATGGCAAGCCTGGCAATGTAAAATTAATCATCTTACTAGTTTTCTCAAAAGAGCAAGGTCATTGGAGGTTGTTAGCTAGACAGGCTCTAAAGGCTTAGAAGTTTTGAATATAAATTGACCGGTATCGTTTGCGTAAATTGAGCTTCACACATCAAATTTTTATCAGCTCAATTGAACATATTGATTTAAATTTATTATTCAATGAAACAATCGCTAATTGCTTGTATTGCAAGTATTTCTTGCTTTTTTGGTATGACTAATATTCATGCCAATTCCAATGTATGGCCAGCCTTATTAAATAATGTTACCATCTCCACTCAAATATCTGTTGCTATTGCAAACGAGATGGATACAATACCAACAAGTTTTGCAAAACAAATTGCTGCTACTGCAATGCAAATATGGCCTGATTCTTTTGCAGTGAAGCCTGGTGATAACGCAAGTTGGAGTGACAATCAGGTTGTGATTTTACGTGGCATCGATCAACTATGGAATGCAACAGGAGATGCACAATACTTTCAGTATATCCAACATGCAATGGACTATTATGTGCAAGAGGATGGGTCTATATATAATTATAAACCAGAAGACTTTAATATAGATCATTTGAACAATGGTAAAATTTTATTGACTTTATATCAGGTAACTGGTAAAGAACAATATAAAAAAGCAATTGATCAATTACACAATCAGTTATTTAACCACCCAAGAAATACTTTAGGTGGTTTATACAAGGGTGCCGCATTTTATGCACAATGGGCATCTGTATTTCATGATACTGCTGCTTTTAATGATATTACTAGTCAATTTGTTTTAGCTGAAAAATACACAAGAGACGATCAGTCAGGTTTGTTATATCATGCCTGGGATGAAAGCAAATCTCCACATATATGGGCAAGGGGAATGGGATGGTATGGTATGGCTTTAGTGGATGCATTGGACTATTATCCTGCGAATCATCCAGGAAAAGATGCATTGATTCAGATCCTTCAAAGATGGTCTACAGCAATTTTGAAAGTGCAAGACCCAAAAGATGGCCTATGGTTTGGTATTTTAGATACGCCAAATGATCCTCGAAATTATAAAGAAGCATCTGCTTCAAGTATGTTTACACTTACATTATTAAAAGCAATCCGCAAGGGCTATATTAGTCAAGCTTATTTATATCAAGCAAAAAAAGCATACACAGGTTTACTAGCTAATTTTATAACCAACGAAAAGGGCCAACTTATTTTAAAGGGAACAGTAAGTGTATCTAGACTTGGAGGCAATCCTTATAGAGATGGAAGCTTAGACGACTACTTTAAGGAGCCAGTGATAGTGAATGATCCAAAAGGGATGGGGGCGTTTTTACAAGCTACAGTAGAGGCAGAATTCAATCAAGAAAAACTGACGCGCTCCTTGGATGCAAAACCTCCAGTGGTTTTATTGGACGCCTTTTATAATAATGAAATTAAAAAAGATGCATATGGACGTGATACCAGATGGCACTATGCTTGGGAAGATATATCAAATGGTGGTTTTGGCATGATTGGAAAACAATTTGAGTCCAAGGGAGCACAATTACAAACAAGCTTGACAGCACCGACAGCGACAACGCTGAATAAGGCAGCTGTATATTTAATTGTAGATCCTGATAATTTAAAAGACAATCCCGCGCCTAATTACATGAATGCAAAAGACGCTTCTGTAATTAGTAATTGGGTAAAGGAGGGAGGCGTTTTGGTATTGTTCGCCAACGACTCTGCGAATTGTGATTTAGCTCATTTTAATATATTATCAGAAAAATTTGGTATTCAATTTACGAATGAATCTATTAATATGGTTAAAGGGTTAGAATACGAAATGGGTGCAGCTTATCCGGTTGAACCAAATGAAGTATTAAAATTCGAAACTAAAATATTCGTGAAGGACATAAGTGCAATAAAATTAACAGGAACAGCAAAAGCAATCGCAGTTGCAAATGAACAAGTTGTTGCTGCCATTGCAAAGTATGGCAAAGGAAAAGTGATTGCAATTGGTGATCCTTGGTTGTATAATGAATATGTAGATGGAAGGAAATTGCCTAAAAGTTTTCAAAATTTTGAAGCCATGCAACAATTAGTTAACTGGACATTATCAAATTAGCATGATTCAATTATTTAAAAGTAGATTCAATAAAATATGAGTACATCAGTTCTAAATAACACAGTTGCAAAAAAAGAGGCAGGCCTTATTATACCAACGACTGAAAAAGTGATTCAATTTGGTACGGGTGTATTATTAAGGGGATTGCCTGATTATTTTATCCACCACGCAAATCAGCAAAACATTTTTAATGGTAGCGTTGTAATTATCAAATCTACAAGTACTGGAGGTGTGGATGAATTTACTGAACAAGATGCTTTATTTACGCATTGTATTCGTGGAGTGTACAATGGGAAAAATATTGATGAATGTATTATTAATACGTCCATAAGTCGTGTATTAGTTGCCAAGGCAGCATGGAATCAAATATTGGATTTAGCAAAGTCTGTAGATATTGAAATTATCATCTCCAATACGACCGAGGCAGGAATGATTTTAGACATGAAGGATACCATCTTGAATGGAGCACCAAATTCATTTCCAGGAAAATTACTAGCATTATTGTTTGAGCGTTGGAAAAGTTTTAACGGGGATATCAACAAAGGATGGGTGATACTGCCTACCGAGTTAATACCAGATAATGGCATTTTATTGAAAAGTCTTGTCAATCAATTAGCGACAATTTTAGATTTACCTACTGAATTTATAATATGGATGAATCGTGCAAATGATTTTTGTAATACTTTGGTAGACAGGATTGTGCCTGGGAAAGTGAATGAGGTAGAAATGCAAAAATTTCAAACTCAATTAGGGTATAACGACAATTTATTAATTACTAGTGAGCCTTTTGCTTTATGGGCTATTGAGTCTAGTAATACTTCAACGATTGAAAAACTTTCTTTTACGAAAATTGATGATAGAGTTGTGATAGCACCTAGTATTGTAAAATTTAGAGAGCTTAAGTTAAGATTACTAAATGGCACACATACTTTTACTTGTGCAATGGCTATTCTAGCAGGTTTTGAAACGGTGATTGAAGCAATGCGTGATCCATCATTCAAGCAATGTATACAAAGTTTAGTACATGAAGAGTTGGCTCCTTGTGTAGTGAATGAAGTTATTTCAAAAGACGAAGCCACTCAATTCTCGAATAAGGTTTTAGAGCGTTTTTCTAATCCATATATTGAACATAAGTGGATTAGCATTTCGCTGAACTTTGAAGAAAAAATGAAAATGCGCAATAGTTATTTAATGGAAACATACGCACAAAATCATACAGAGCCTGCAAAGTACATGAGTATGGGATTTGCAGCATTTTGTGTATATATTCAACAAGCCCATCAAAAAGCAATATTGATAGAGGATTATTGTAAGGACAGTACATTTGCAGTGGCTGTGCATCATTGGATGGATGCGATTAAAGAAAAAGGAATGAAAAATATATTAACAGTATAAAATTGAAATGATAATGAAACCTTTTTTAGATGAAAACTTTTTATTAAAAACAAAAACGGCACAAAAACTCTATCATGAGTATGCCAAAAGCATGCCTTTGATAGATTATCATTGTCATCTTTCCCCGCAGCAAATTGCAGAAAATGTTCAGTTTAAAAATATTACCGACGCTTGGTTGTCAGGGGATCATTATAAATGGAGAGCCATGCGTACCAATGGGGTGGATGAATCCTATTGTACTGGCAATAAGTCTGACGAAGAAAAATTCTTAAAATGGGCTGATACTGTTCCTTATACCATGCGCAATCCCTTATATCATTGGACACATTTAGAATTACAAAGGTATTTTGGCATCCATGAAATTTTAAATCCAACAACTGCAAAAGGCATTTATGATGCCACATCTGCTATGTTGCAAGATCCTAGTTATTCTACACAGGGATTAATTCAAAAAATGAATGTACGTGTAATATGCACGACAGATGATCCTATTGATTCCTTAGAATACCACCAACAAATAAAGGATAGCAATTTTGGTGTGAAAGTTTTCCCAGCTTATCGTCCAGATAAAGCCATGGAAGTCAACAACGCTGCTAATTTTGCATTGTATGTAAGGAAAGTGGAGGAAGTTACGAACACAACCATCCATCATTTCGCTGATTATCTTGCTGCATTGAAAAGCAGACACGATTTTTTTGGGACAATGGGTTGTAATGTAAGTGATCATGGATTAGAAGAAATTTATGCGGAGGAATTTTCAGATACCGAAATTGAAACCATTTTTGTAAAAGCAAAGGGAGGCATTGCATTAACTGTAACAGAACAACGCAAGTTTAAATCATGTATGTTATTACAATTTGCTGAATGGGATTGGGAAAAAGGATGGATCCAACAATACCATTTAGGCGCCTTACGTAATAATAACACACGTATGTTGCAACAATTAGGACCTGATACAGGATGGGATAGTATTGGCGATTTTGCACAAGCTGCTGCATTGGCTAAATTTTTAAATAAACTGGATAGCGGAAATAAATTAGCTAAAACAATTATTTACAATTTGAATCCTGCAGATAATGAATTAATGGGTACGATGATTGGGAATTTTAACGATGGGAGCGTTGCCGGAAAAATTCAATTTGGAAGCGCATGGTGGTTCTTAGATCAGAAAGATGGAATGGAAAGACAAATCAATGCCTTAAGTAGTTTAGGCCTATTAAGTAGATTTGTAGGCATGTTAACCGATTCAAGAAGCTTCTTGTCTTATCCTAGACACGAATATTATAGAAGAATAGTTTGTAATCTATTTGGAAATGAAATAGAAGAAGGCGAACTTCCCAATGATATTGCTTGGATAGGAAAAATGATTCAAGACATTTGTTTTAATAACGCGAATCAATATTTTGGCTGGTGGGCTAAGTAACTCATCATCCACTTAGATTTATATATTTGCTTACTATGAAGAAAGTTTTTTGTTTTGGAGAATTATTATTGCGCTTCTCACCAAATTTGCAAAAACAATGGATACAGGAGCATCATATGCCAGTATTTATTGGAGGGGCAGAATTGAATGTGGGCAAGGCCTTGGCCAATTGGGGTATGCCTGTAAAATATTGTACAGCTTTGCCAGATCATTATCTTTCAAAAGAAATCATAGAATCCTTGCAAGAGGAAGGTATAGATACCTCAGCTATTTTATTAAGTGGAGAGCGCATTGGGTCTTATACATTACCAATGGGGGCGGATCTAAAAAATGCAGGCGTGATTTATGACCGTGCATATTCCTCGTTTTCATTTTTAAAAAAAGGGATGATCAACTGGGAGCAAGTATTAGAGGGATATGATTGGTTTCATTTTACGGCTATTAGTCCTGCTTTAAATCCAAGTATTGTTGAAGTTTGCGAGGAAGCATTGCAATTTGCGTCAAAAAAAGGCATGACCATCTCGGTAGATTTAAATTACAGAGCCAAATTATGGCAGTATGGGAAAAAGCCTGCAGAAGTCATGCCATCACTAGTAAATTATTGCCATGTCATTATGGGTAATATCTGGAGTGCGCATCAACTATTAGGCACACAGTTAGATCCAGCTTTGAACGAGCCATGTGAAAAAGATTTCTATATTGCTCAAGCCGAAAAAGTAGCTAAAGAAATAGTAGCAACTTATCCTGTTTGTACTACAGTTGCCAATACCTATCGTTTTTCAGAAGGGGATGCTGTTCGTTATTATGCTACGCTTACAAATCATGAAACGCATGTGGTGTCCAAGGAATATTTTACCGACAACGTTACCGATAAGGTAGGAAGTGGAGATTGTTTTATGGGTGGACTTATTTTTGGTACTTCGCAACCCGATTTTACAATTGAACAAGTGATTAATTTTGCTGCTAGTGCTGCATTTGGTAAATTGCAGGAAGTGGGTGATAGCACTAAACAAGCTATACAACTAATTAAGTCTAGATATTAACCAACATGTATGCATAGTATCGATAAAGTATCTCAACACATCCTCTCATCAAAGTTAATACCGCTTTTTTACGAAAACGATGTAGTGGTCGTGATAGAGGTCGTTAAAGCTTTATATGCTGGTGGGATTAGAACCATTGAGTTTACGCATAGAGGTGTCAATGCGTTGGAAAACTTTAAAGCATTGGTTGCTTTAAAAAAGGACATGCCCGATTTATTTTTAGGCATTGGTACCATTAAAAATGAAGTGGATGCGAAAAGCTATATTGACGCAGGGGCTGATTTTTTAATTAGTCCTGTTTTTGATGCATCGGTGGCTGATATTGCCTATTTACACAAAGTTTTATGGATCCCAGGATGTATGACACCTACCGAAATTCACAATGCGCAAATTGCTGGTTGTAATATTGTTAAATTATTTCCAGGCAATGTATTAGGGCCTGGCTTTATAGAAGCCATTAAACCATTATTTAGTGACATTCATTTTTTAGTCACCGGTGGTGTGGATGCTACCGAACAAAGTATCCTATCTTGGTTCAAAGCAGGTGCAGCGGGAGTTGGACTTGGAAGTAAATTAATTACAAAAGAGCGCTTAGCATCTAAGCAATACGCTGAATTAACAGCAACAACGAAACAATTATTATCAATTGAAGGATTAAAATAATATTATGCAAAAAAAGATTGGAAATGTAAGATGGACGATTTGCGCCTTGGTATTTTTCGCCACTACCATTAACTATTTGGATAGAGCGGTAATTAGTTTATTAAAAAGTACGCTTTCTAAAGAATTGAGTTGGGATGATGCAGACTATGCTAATATTGAAATTGCATTTAAAATAAGTTATGCCATTGGTTTAATGTTGGCTGGCAGGATTATCGATAAAATAGGTACTAAAAAAGGGTATAGCTGGGCAACAGGATTATGGAGTGTAGCAGCAATAGTGCATGCTTTTGCAAAAAATGTACTTGGTTTTGCTGCAGCAAGAGCCGCTTTGGGTTTTACTGAGGCAGGTAATTTCCCAGCAGCGATTAAATCAACCGCTGAATGGTTTCCTAAAAAAGAAAGAGCATTTGCAACGGGTTTATTCAACTCTGGTGCAAATATCGGGGCCATTGTTGCTCCTTTAACTGTGCCATTTATTGCAGTCACTTTTGGATGGCAATGGGCTTTTATCCTAACTGGTATTTTAGGATTTTTTTGGTTGTTTTTTTGGCAAAAATATTATCATTCGCCTGCCACGCATCCAAAAATTACGCCAGAGGAATTAGCCTATATCAATAGCGATATTGAGCCACTTGCAATCAATGAAGCACCTAAGACAGAGAAAAAATATACCTGGGGTATGTTATTAGGGTATAAACAAACTTGGGCCTTCTCAATAGGTAAATTATTAACCGATCCAATTTGGTGGTTTTATCTTTTCTGGTTACCTGATTTCTTAGAAAGCCAGTATGGTTTAAAGGGCACGCAAATTGCATTACCAGTTGCTGCAGTGTATACCTTATCTGTTATTGGTAGTGTAGGGGGAGGATGGGTTCCTTTAAAATTAATTAGCAATAATTGGTCCGTATTTCGTGCGCGTAAGACTTCTATGTTGATCTATGCTTTCTTAGTCCTGCCAATTTTATTTGCACAATATCTTGGTTCTATTAATATGTGGTTGGCAGTCTTAGTGATTGGGATTGCTGCAGCTGCACATCAGGCATGGAGTGCTAATATATTTACGACTGTAAGTGATATGTTTCCAAAGCATACAGTTGGATCTGTAACGGGCATTGGGGGCATGTTTGGCGCTATTGGTGGTATTTTATTATCCTTACTGGTACAAAAGAATTTATTTGTGTATTATCGATCTATCAACCAAATAGAAGTGGCCTATTATATCATGTTTGCGGTATGTGCACTTTCTTATTTATTAGCTTGGTTGATCATGCACATATTGGTTCCAAAAGTGAATGTGATAGAGGATTAAATACTACTGGGTGATTTTAAGAGCAGGCATTATTTAGTCAACTAACCAAATGAGTGGATTCCTAATGGGTAGGTTTCTTATCACTTCTTCGTTCGTAGGAAAATGATTTAACTTTTTCCAAGTATCTAGCCAATTAGATTCATTATAATGGATATAGCCAAACAATAAAAATGGAGTTGCAACAGGCCATTCATCCCAGTACATTACATCTTTTGGGAAGGGCCAACTTTTTTTATCTTCAACATAAGGGTATAAGAACTCAACACTTTTTTTTAGTGAAGGGGAATTAATTTTATAAATATGTGCAATGGTCATCACGGCATCAAGATTAAACAAAGAATAACCATAAGGCTTTGTTCGCTTTAATTCCAGAGGGAAAGCGCCACGCTCATCCATTTGATTGGGTATAATCACATTTAAAAATCTGTCTTTGCAATAACTTAATAGTGCTGTATCCTTAACTAAATCTGCGAAAGCACTCACCTGCATGATCCAGCAAGTGCCATGATTATTTTTTGCATTTCTTTCATCTATACCATAAGGATGTGTTGTTACCCAATTCAAGTAGCTGCTAAACCATTGATGAATTTTTAGACTATCATCAGCGGGTATTAAATTTGTTTTTTCTAAAATTTGAATACTTTTAGCGACTTCTATCAACTGAATCATGTCTATAATCCCAATTCCTCTTCCAGTCACTTTGCCTTTGATTGCTTGAGCATATAATAAACTAGGGTTCATTATGGTATTGGTATCCACAAACCAAGCTTTAATATGATTGATTGCTTGTTTGGCGTACATCGTTTTTCCAGTGATTAAATAGGCAGAGGTTTGGTTGGCTACAATTTTGCTAAATCGAATCATTGCTTTTCGGTGTGCTACAAAATTGTCCGGGTTGGTTAATCCATCTCTTTGAATATAGGGGCCATTTGGGTTACTAGAATCTGGCCACCAATAATCTCCTTCCGAGAAAAAATCATGTCTTCCACCAGCCGATCTTTCACTTTGGTAACTGGTTACTGTGACTGGTCTTTCTGATAGGTTATTTTTTGCTTCGGATAGGATATCTTTTTTTAATAAACTACTTACGCTTTCAAACAATAAAGATTGACTAAAGCCAGTCGTTGAAAAAAGCAATAAAAGAAGGGTAAATATTTTTTTCAAGTAAAACTATTTTTGGGTGACGTAGTTATTTTTAATGATAGTGCCACTCTGTTCAAATTTGTTGCTTGTTAATGAGTGCGCTGCCCTTAATTCGTCTTTGTATTCAATTAATTTATTTGCAGGGTTGCAATTATTAAAAATATTATTTTGGATCAAGGATTGCTGAACACCATTTAGTAAAATGAATGGTGCATTGTCCGATGCTATTTGGTTGAATGTATTATTTTTGATTTCTACCAATGGCCCCAAAGTACTTTCGTCTTTTCCACTTCTAAGTATTGCCAATAAAGGTCCGGTATGATTGGATATGGTATTATTTGAAATAGTCATTTTTTCTACATTGTAATAGCCTTTATTGTCTTTTTCATCATACAGATTAAGAAGTATGCCATTTCCGTTAGACCAATTAGAGTTACTAATGAAGATGCTATCTAATAAGCTAGATTTAGAAGCCTTAAAAAATGTGCCATTGAAATTTGAAATAGAACAATGCTGCATAGTGAAATTAGAATGATTACTGGTACCTGATGTATCACTGGTAATAAAAACTTTTGCCTTCAAGGAACTTAAATTAAGGCCTAGGTTTTTTAAATGAAGGCTTTGATCTCCTTTTATGATAAATACATATTCTAATTCATTATTGCTAATAAATTGAATGGGTTGTTTTAGATTTGTTTTAAAAGTGACATCTTCTCTTAATGGAATGCTTGCTGCAAAAGAGTAGGTATTATTTGTCAGGTGAATGGTTAATTTACTGTTTTTATTTTTTTCTAAGGCATTGGTTATTTCTTCTGTGGTATTACAATTAACATTAACAGCAATTTCTTTTTTATTGCTATTGCTATACCATGTAGCACCACATTTTGTATACGCGTTCTCTACCACCTTAAGATAGTTTGCTTTGGACAGATAGCCAGTTGATAATGCAAAATCATTATTGGTAGCGGTTAGTAACATTTGTCTAATTGAGTCTGACATTAAAGTGGAGCCATTGACGATTGTCTTTGGTATTGACACAACACCAAATTGTTCCATTTTTATATTGGTTTTTTTAAATCCGTTTATCAATTGCTTATTGACTTCGGCACTAACTAAGTTATTTGAAAATTGAATACCACTAATATCATCATAAATATGGTAGATCGTTGTATCGCTTTTGGTATAAAATAGGTTATTGATGAATTGAACATTTTTTGGTTGTAAGCTTCTTTCTTCACTTTTCCCTTCGCTAAAACTAATTGGTGTACAATCATAAAAACTATTATTGGCTATCACGGCATCAGACACGCCAACATAGCGATTTGCAGGTGAATTGGGCACCCCATTCATTATAGATAGGGGAGATCTAAAGTCTACACCTTTACATTTATAAAAGAAATTATTGACTACCACTTGTCCCTTATTAATCACTCTTACACCACCAGTTCCTTTCTTATCATTTCCTAAGAATACATTATTTGCAATCGTGTTATAATTACCATGTCTTAATACCACCGCGCCTTGACACTCTTTGAATAAATTATTGCGCACTATATTTTGACAAGACTTGATAGATATGATTTCAGTTTCACCATCACATTTTTCAAAAAAATTATCCTCTATGATGGTATTAGAATTAAATTCACAATGCTCCGAAACACCTACTCTGATTATTTCTCCACCATTTGAGGCTAGTGGAATCCTAAATCCAAAATAGTTATGATCAATGGAATGAAAATTTGACCTACTACGTTCATCTTCTAAAATAACAGCAACTAAGACTCCAATATTTTTCTTATTGATAAAACTACAATGGTCAAGACGATTATTTTTTCCATACAATGCAACCCAATAATTTTCTTCTAATCGTTTTGGGTTATTGAAATCATTAATGACTGTATTAGTAACCCTACAATTATTTGCAATTTTTTGTTGATTAATACTAAATTTGATTACAGCGTCAACGCCCGAATACCCATTTGTAAAATAGAATCCGTCAACAATTAAGTAAGCTCCCCCAATCAATAATTTAGATTTCCCTGTAATAATCACCTTTCCTTTAGTCTCCGCTTTAAATACGATAGGGCTTTCTTTTAAACCCATTGCATCTAATTTGAAAGTGACATTATTCCATTCGCCATTTTTTAAAACAATGGTATCTCCTGGCTTTGCATTTTGATTAGCTAATTCAAGCTCATTGATATTTGCTACAATTTTATTTGAGGCAATTATATTTAAAGTTATGATTGAGCATAGGAGTAGTAAAACAAGTTGTTTCATAGTTTCTTTATTTGATACATCAATATTAAGATATCGGCTTTAGATTTTATTTAAATAATTACCGAAAACGATTCCGGACATAATATGGTCCATTTTCCTTTCTTTATTTGTTTTTTTAATCATTTACCGTAAATTCATATCATTAAAATCCATTTCAAATGATAAAAAAGGCATGTATAACTGGTGCAATTACATTATTTACCATCTGTTCTTTCGGGCAAAATGACAATACCTTAAATGAAAATAGGTCAAATGTTTTTTCGACCGCAGTGCAACAGTATAATACATTATTGGATAGTGCGAATGTACAAATGAAATATCCACGTTCTAGTAAGAATGGCTATTTAACCTATGTAACGATTGAAGAATGGACAGGAGGTTTTTGGCCAGGCGCTCTATGGTATGTATATGAGTTTACTCAAGACCCAAAGTGGAAGGATGCAGCTACCAAATGGACTGAATCATTGGAGTCAAACCAATTTAATACAAAGCACCATGATATTGGATTTATGATGTACAATAGTTATGGGAATGCTTATAGATTAACTAAAAATGAAAAGTATAAAGCCATTCTTGTACAATCAGCAAAATCTCTTTGCAAACGCTATAATGATAAAGTAGGGGCTATTAAATCTTGGAATGATAAACCTTCATTAGACGGAAAAGACACAATGCGTTATCCTGTCATTATCGACAATATGATGAATCTTGAGCTACTCTTTTTTGCTTCAAAAATTACAGGTGATATGACCTACAAAAATATTGCCATTAAGCATGCTGAAAAAACAATGCAAAATCACTTAAGGCCTGATTTTAGTAGTTATCATGTAATTAATTACGATACAATCACTGGTAAAGCATTACAGAAAGAAACGAACCAAGGGTTTGCACATAATTCTACTTGGACAAGAGGCCAAGCCTGGGGTGTATATGGCTTTACAATGACCTATAGAGAAACAGGGGATAAAAGATTTTTAAATACAGCAATCAAAATGGCCGACTTCTTCATCAACAATAAAAATTTATCCTCAGATAAAATACCTAATTGGGATTTCAATGTCAATCAAGTGGGATATAATCCCCCTGTGACTGCCCAAGCAATTAATTTAACGTATATACCAAAAGATGCTTCTGCAGCTGCGATTTTAGCTTCTGCATTACTAGAATTGAGTAATTATGCAGGAAATAAAGGAGCTAAATACAAAGACATTGCAAATCAAATTTTGATTTCCTTAAGCAGTAAGGATTATTTAGCTACACCAGGAACCAATAACGGTTTTGTACTAATGCATTGTACTGGAAATGCAAATAGATTATCCGAAGTAGATAAGCCAATTATGTATGGAGATTATTATTTTTTAGAAGCCTTATTAAGAGAAAAAGTATCTAAATAATAGCAGGATTAGATAAAAATTCTTTTACTTGATTCTCTAATAATTAAAGTGGGCTTGAGTACTTCAGTAGTAATTGGACTCTCTTCACTATGAAGCCTTTCAATAAATATTTTGGCAGCCATCTTTCCTATTTCAAACATGGGTTGTTCAACACTAGAAATAGTTGGCGTTAATAAGGATAACATAGGTTCATTGTTAAATCCTACAAGTCCTATATCTGTAGGCATTTTAAGGCCTCTTTCTTTTATGGCAATCATTGCACCAATAGCCATCCTATCACTGATTGTAAAAATGGCATCAGGTCTATTTTTTGATTTTAATAATTCCTTAGTGGCGAAATAAGCATAGTCTTGATTGAAATCACAGTGAATGATATTTTTTGGATCTACTTTTAAATTATTTTCTTTAAGTGCTTTTAAGTAACCATCCATGCGCGCATTGCTTATTCCTAAATTTTTTGGCCCCGCCAAAATAGCTATATTTCTATACCCTTGTTGAATTAAGTGATCCGTTGCTATATAACCACCATATTCATTGTCTAAAATGACATTCGGGGCTATAATTTCTGGAACAATTCTATCAAATGCTACAATAGGTAAATCTCTTTCTTGGAATTTTTTTATATGGTCAAAGGTTTTAGTTTCACTAGAAACGGATATGATTAATCCATCTACCAAACTTTGCAACATTCTCGAAGTATTCAGCACTTCTCTACCAAAGGATTCATTACTTTGACAAACCATCACTGTATAGCCTGCTTCTAATGCAACTTCATCAATGCCTTTTACCATGGTGGACAAGACATAATCCAAATTTGGAACAATCACACCAATCGTATTCGTATGCTTAACCCTAAAACTTACTGCAAGTCTATTGGGTTGATAATGAAGTTCTTCAGCAACCGCCAAAATAGAGGCTTTAGTTCCATTACTAACATCTGGCGCATTTTTTAATGCCCTGGAAACAGTCGAAATGGAGACATTTAATCTTTTTGCAATGTCTTTAATGGTTGCTTGCTTTTTCATAATACTGTTTGAAAGCTCAAAGTAATACTATTTTATCACGGATATTTCCGGTACCGTTACCGGTTACGTATCGGTTTTAAAAATTTAGAAATATTTCAATATTTAGGACTAATTGTATTAAAATATATAAAATATAGACATAAATTTTTGAAATAATTTAATAATACATAAAATAGAATCTTTTAATACAAACTTAATATTATCATCGGATTGCTCCTAGGAACTTAATTAACATTAATTAATCGTTAATTCCTTGTTCATGGCGCAATGCAAAAACTAATGTTTGTTCCTATGCTAAAAAAGATTTTTGTATTTATTGCTTGTTTCATTTTTGTTTATTCAAATGCACAAAAGCATCCTTTTTTATATATCAATAAACAAGATGCGAATGAATTATTACAAGCCTCAAAAAATACGATTGGAACTAGTTCTGTTTTTAAACAATCTTTTTTGGAAACTAAAAAAGAGGTGGATGCATTTGTTGGAAAAGAGGTGGATGTGCCTTTTCCAGTTGATCCAGCTGGCGGCTACACGCATGATAAGCATAAGTCTAATTATATGCTCATGTTTAATGCTGGTTTATTATACAATATTACTGGTGAATCAAAATATGCTTTGGTTGTAAAAAACATGTTGCTTAAATACGCAGTACTTAATCCAACATTAAAAAAACATCCTCAAGCAACAAGCCCTTTTGCTGGTCATATTTTTTGGCAAGCTTTAAATGATGCCAATTGGATGGTATATGCCGGGCTTGCTTATGATTTAGTATATAATTTTTTATCTGCTGAAGAAAGAAACAAAATAGAAATAGGTGCTTTTAAACCTGAGGTCGATTATTTAACCATAGACTTGAAAGACTGGTATGACCGTCTTCACAACCATAGTGTTTGGGCGAGCGCCGGAATAGGAATTATTGGTTTAGCTTCTAATAATAAAGACTATGTGGATATGGCGCTTTATGGCAGTGATAAAAGTGGTAAAGTTGGGTTTATTGCACAAATGGATAATTTATTTTCACCAGATGGATATTATACCGAAGGGCCATATTATGTTAGATATGCAATCCTTCCATATATGCTTTTCGCAAATGCGATCGATAAAGCAAATCCTAGTATGAAAATTTTTGAACACAGAAATAGTATTCTACAAAAAGCTTTAATTACTTGTCTTCAGCAAACGAATTCAAATGGTTCATTTTTCCCGTTGAATGACGCATTAAAAGAGAAGGATTTCACATCCAATGAACTTGTCACAGCAATTGATATTGCACGCAGTAAGTATGGCAAGGACAATGGACTATTGACTGTTGCAAAAAAACAAAATAGAGTTTCATTGGATAAAGGAGGGTTGCTCATATCAAATGAATTGATGTCAAATAAAATAGATGCTTTTTTCCCATATAAAACAATTGAAAGCAAGGACGGCGTTTTAGGGGACGAAGGCGGAATCAGTATTTTGAGAAATGGCAAAGGGGAGGATCTTAGCTCTTTAGTATACAAATATGCTTCTCAGGGGTTAGGCCATGGGCACTTTGACAGGCTAAGCATGAATGTTTTTGATAAAGGCAACGAAATACTTCAGGATTATGGATCGGCAAGATTCATTGGTATTGAACAAAAGTATGGCGGCAGATATTTATCAGAAAACACAAAATATGCAGCACAAACGATTGCGCACAATACCATTGTCCAAGACGAAATAAGTCATTTTAATGGGGATACGGATTTAGGTCAAAAATACCATGCAAATAAACTTTTTTCAGATTTCAATAATCCAAATGTACAAGTAGTAGCTGCTATCGAAGAGAATGCATACAAGGGAACAACGTTAAAAAGAACTTTGTTTTTCTTAGACTCTATTCATGGAAGAAAGTATATCATTGATCTGTTCATGGTCAATGCAGCAGTTGCCCATCAATTTGATTTGCCTTTTCATTACAATGGTCAGGTCATTAGCACCAATTTCAAGTATACTACTCCTAAAACTTTGGAAACATTTGGCAAGCACGATGGCTATGAGTTTTTGTGGAAGGAAGCGGAGGCTATAAAAACAAATGGCTTGGCTCAGTTAACTTATTTGAACAAAGAGAAGTTTTATACGATTTCAACATTGACAACGGACACGACTAATATTTACTTCACTAGAATTGGGGCCAATGATCCAAGCTTTAATTTAAGACCTGAGACTTCTATTGTTTTCAGAAAAAACAAGCAATCACCCATCTTTTTATCGGTGTTAGAAATGCATGGTTATTATGATACAAGAAATGAATTTTCATATGACTCTTATTCTAAAGTCAAAGAAATTATTGTCTTACAACAAGACGACAAAACAACTATATTCAAAATAGTATTAAATAATACTTCATTGTTATTTGCGCTTTCTAATAATAATTTTGATGAAAAAGCAAGGCACAATGTAACTGTATCATCGGAAAATATACAATGGACAGGACCTTATCATTTTAAAAAAATGGCTAATTAATAAAAATCAAAATATAAATAATCACATAAAATTTTAAATTCAATATGATTTCAGAAAAAACAAACAGCCTCTTTCTACATGATCATGAGCTATCGTGGGAGGTCTTAGACGAGAAAGTGAAACGTAAAATAGTTTCTTATGAGGAAAGCTTAATGGTTGTCAAGGTTGCGTTTAAAACTGGCGGCATTGGTCCTTTGCATCAACATATGCATGTTCAAATTACGCATGTAGAATCTGGCGTATTTGAAGTGGAGATTGATGGGCAAAAAAAAGTATTAAAAACCGGAGACGCCTTCCATATTCCTTCAAATATTTTGCATGGGGCGGTTTGTCTTGAAGAAGGAGTTCTGATAGATGTATTTAGTCCAATGCGAGAAGATTTTATCAAAATTTAATTAATGATTTTCTAAACTTAAATATTCAAGTATGAAAAATTTACGATTGCTACTGTTTATGATGCCAATGTTACTTTGTACATTACTAGTGAATGCGCAAAAAACATCGGTTAAAGGTAAAGTGATAGACAAGGAAACTGGCGCTCCATTGAGTGGTGTTACGATTATGTTTGAAAAAAACAAAAAAGGGTTTACCACTAAAAATGATGGAACATTTTCTTTTACCATCAACACACCCGATAAAAATGTAACCTTTACTTATCTTGGTTATCTGGCACAGAAAATGACATTGGGAGAAGAAACCAATTATGTTATTTCTATGGTGCAAGACAGTACACTACAAAGTGAAGTTGTTGTCATTGGTTATGGTACGCAAAAAAAATCTAGCTTAACCGGTGCTATTTCTAAGTTTAAAAATGAAAATTTAGATGAAGCTCCAGTTTCCAGAATTGATCAAGCCTTACAAGGTAAAATTGCTGGTTTAACCATTCAAAACACTTCATCTGAAGCTGGTGCAGCGCCAAAAATCAGTATTAGAGGTATTAGTTCTTTGTACGCTGGAGCTAGTCCATTAATAGTGGTAGATGGATTACCGATTGCTGATGGTTTATCATTTTTAAACCCTGCTGATATTGAATCCATTGAAGTACTAAAAGATGCCGCTTCTGCTGCAATCTATGGTTCAAGAGGTGCAAGTGGTGTAATCATTGTAACAACTAAAAAAGGGTCATCAAGTAAAACTAAGTATAATTTCAAATATTCATCTGGGGAGAAGAAGGCTTATCAGAGATATGATGTCATGACAACTAAAGAATATACTACCATGTTATTTAACGAGGTAGCATTAAGAGCGACAGATCCAGGTTTTGTTCAATCAACCAATACAGTAGTAGATGCTGATAGAGCATCTTATATTATAGAAAATGCACTTTTGGGTGGCAAGTTTACCGATTGGCAATCACAAACCCTAAGACCAGGCGGGTTTAAAAATATCCAATTGAGTGCTTCTGGTGGTTCTAATAACGTTAGATTCTTTCTATCTGGAGGGTATCAAAACGATGAAGGCATGCAAA
This sequence comes from Chitinophaga pinensis, assembly GCA_945874755.1. Classification (GTDB taxonomy): domain Bacteria; phylum Bacteroidota; class Bacteroidia; order Chitinophagales; family Chitinophagaceae; genus Sediminibacterium; species Sediminibacterium pinensis_B. The sequence goes on along the minus strand of CAMCHR010000009.1, from coordinate 18,586 downwards.
ACAAAAGTAACTACGAGAAATTCAACATTAGAACGAGAGTAGATGTTGACTTCAGTAGTAAGGTAAAACTTTCTGTAAATGTCAATCCTTCTTATGCAAAGAGAGTGTCTCCATCCCAAAATTTCACCAATTTTTGGAGAGCCCCATCATGGCTTCCAGTCTATCACAATGCACAAACTGCTGCTTTAGTGAATACTGTTCCACAATATGCTGGGATAAAGGCCGGTGATTATGCGCATCCACGTCATTTTTCAAATGTAAAATATTCGGGTTTAATGCCAGATGGAACTACTTGGACATCACCAACGACGACAAACCCAAGTGGTTCTGCTCAACAAAATCCTTATTCCGATGTAATGCGTTCTGACATTACAAGTAATGACTACCGTTTACAGTCATCAGCCGATTTAAGTATTGAACTTGCAAAAGGTTTAATCTTTAAAACTGTAGCATCTAGTTTAATGTATTATACAAGTGGATTGAGTTTCTATGAAAGAGAGTATAATAGTGAAGGATCTTTAAATAGAGGTGTATACGTTAATAATAGATATGTAGATTTATTATCAGAAAATACATTAAGCTATTCAAAGCAAACTAAAAAAAGCAATCTTAATGTTTTTGCAGGTTTTACATCTCAAACTACAAAAGTGCAAAACCAACAAACTACTGGTATCGACTTTCCAAGTGACCAAATCAGGACACTCAATAGTGCTTCACAAATTGAAAAGTCAGGTACCACTGGAACAAATAATCAAATTGGTTTAATCTCTTACTTGGGTCGTGTGAATTATGCATATGACGATAAATATTTAATTTCTGCAAGTTATAGAACAGATGGTAGTTCTTATTTTGCACAGGGTAGCAAATGGGGTCAATTTCCTTCTATATCAGGAGGCTGGATAGTTAGCAAAGAAAAATTATTTAGCAAAATTTATTGGTTAAGTAATTTAAAAGTAAGACAGAGTTATGGTGTATCCGGAAATAACAGAATTGTTGATTTCGCCTTTTTAGACTTATTGTATGGTGCAAATTATAATTATGGTTCAGGTACAGGTGTAACAGCTCCAGGGCTTATTAGTTCGGATGATTATATATCTAATCCAAATATCACATGGGAGAGTACTAGACAAAATAACTTTGGGGTTGACTTAGCCTTATTCTCTAATAAAGTAAGTATCACATTTGATATATATAAATCTGTTACAGACAGATTATTATTACAACAATCTGCTATGGCATTTACTGGTGTCCCACAATTTTGGAACAATTTAGGAAAATTACAAAACAAAGGATTTGAATTCGAATTAACGACTAAAAACATTCAGAAGAAGGATTTCACTTGGACAACTTCTGCGAATATTTCACAGACTCGCAATAAAATCTTAGAACTTGGTACCGAAGCTTTCTTATTAAATCAAGGTGAACGTAATGAAGTGTATCGCAATAAAGTGGGTGACCCTTTAGTGACTTATTATGGGTTTAAAACGGATGGCGTTTGGTTATCTCAAGATCAAATTACTAATTCCGGTTTAAAATCTTCTTTACCAGGTATGTTTGCTCCAGGTGGATTAAAAGTAGTGGATATGAATAAAGATGGCATCATTGACAATAGCGACAGAACAGATTTAGGTAACCCTTATCCAGATTTTAACTGGGGCGTTACCAATACTTTTAAATTCAAAAGTATTGACTTTAGCTTCTTATTACAAGGTGTTCATGGCGGTAAATTAATCAATGGTGACCCTAACTATAATGAATCAAGAAGAACAATTCGTACATATAACCAAAACAGGTGGATTAGCCCATTGAATCCAGGAGACGGTAAGACACCATACTCTACAAATGGTTTCAACTGGATGTTAACTGATTATGTGATTGAAGACGCATCTTATTATGCTTTGAGAGAAGTTAATTTAGGATATACCTTACCGTCTTCTTCAATAAAAAAATTAAAAGTAAGTTCAATGAGATTGTATTTTTCTGCACAGAATTTATTTTTTATTACAGCGTCTAATTATAGAGGGGTGAATCCGGAAGGCCGATTTAGTAACGGACCATACTCATCTGTTTTACTTGACGGTTATCAAAGAGGTGCCTTCCCAATTCCTCAAACATTTACAGCAGGTATTGATATAAATTTTTAATTTTCTGAAAGAAAAAAAATAAAATATTTTATTTATGAAAAACATTGTAAGCTTATTAATACTATCATCTATTTTTCTTGCTTCTTGCGAGAAAAATATAGATCTGTATCCCCAATCAAATATAACAACCGATAAATTTTTTAAAAATGCCAGTGATGTACAAATTGCATTGAATGGTTGTTATAACGCTCTAAGAGATCCATTATTAGAAGAATGGAAATTAACTGAACTAAGAAGTGATAATACGATTATGTCGAATTCAGGTAGCAGGTCTGTTCCAAATAGAGATTTGAGCGACTTAGATTTGTTTATACCAAGTACTTCACATGCTGCTATTTACAACTACTGGATTGCAAATTATTTTAATATTAGAAATGTAAATAGTATTTTAAACAGTTTAAATATCAACTATGATCCAAGTGGAGGTAAATTAAATGCTGAAACGACCACTGTAATCATTACCGATGCACAAAAAAAGGCTGTAAGTTCAGAAGCTGCATTTATTAGAGCTTATCATTACTTTAATTTAGTAAGATTATTTGGTGGTGTGATGGTAATTCATGAACCGGTTAGCCCATTCGATGCTATTAATATAAATAGATCTAGCGTGGATGATACCTATAAATTGATCATTGCTGATCTTACTTATGCGGTGGCAAATGGGTCAACCTCAAAATATTCAGCTACATCTGCAAATTTGGGTAAAGTGGATTCATGGTCAGCAAAAGCTTTATTAGCAAAAGTATATTTGACATTGAATCGTAAAACAGACGCAGCTCTTTTATTAAATGATATTGTTACGAATAGTGGTTATGGACTTGTGACAGCTTATGCAGATGTGTTCTCTACGACCAACGAAATGAATAGAGAAGTCATGTTTGCCATTCGATATAAAGCAGGTGGTATTGGACAAGGTTCTCCTTTTCCAAATCTATTTGCCCCTGAGTTAAGTGGTGTGGCTATTATCAATGGGGATGGTTCTGGACAGAATGCCCCAAGTAAAGAACTTAACTCAGCTTATAATACTTTAGACAATCGTAATCTAGCTAGTATTGGTATTTATGGAACGATATTTAATAATTTATATCCTAAAAAAATGATTTCTCAAGTATCTCTGAAAGGCGATGCTGAAAATGATTGGATTGTAATACGATACGCGGATGTTTTATTGATGTTGGCAGAAGCGCAAGGCAATACTGCTGCTAGTTTAGCTTTAATCAACCAAACAAGAGCGCGTGCTGGACTGCCTGCATTAACGTCAGCAACAGTAACCACTACGGAAATTTTTGAAAATGAATTAGCAAAAGAGAGAAGACTAGAATTCACTTTTGAAAATATCAGATGGTTTGATCTTTTAAGATATAAGACCACCATGCCAAGTCAAGATGCAGTTGCTACCATGAAGGCTAATTTTAGTACTATGTGGACGGGTCATTATAGCAAATATCCATCGCCAGCACCTACTTTAGCTGTAATTCAATCTTACGTTATTGATAATAAATTATTATTGCCAATTCCACAACGTGAAATCGACAATAATACTAAAATAGTGATACCTCAAAATCCGGGTTATTAATAATAATCAAATAGGTTCTAATCCAATACTACTATCCTTTTATTAGGGTAGTAGTATTTATTTTCAGCCTTTTGATAATAAACTAAATCTTCTTTAAATTGTCTAATTAAAAGGTGCATTGCTAAATTTTTCAACTTTAACACCTTCCCAAAAAACGATCAATAAATATTAAAAAATGAAAAACAAACTATTTTTTGCTACATTATTCACATTTTCGTTGATAAGCAATGTAAATGCTCAAAAAAGTAAACCAAACATTTTGTTTATTGCAGTAGACGATCTAAAGCCCGAACTCGGTGCTTATGGTAACAAATTGGTTAAAACACCCAATATTGATAGACTTGCCAAAATGTCTACCGTTTTTTTAAATAATTATTGTCAACAGGCTGTTTGTGGACCTACACGTGCTAGTTTAATGACTGGGATGCGTCCAGATTATACAAAAATTTGGGATTTAAAAACGCAAATGCGTGATATGAACCCCAATATAGTTACGCTACCACAATATTTAATTACACAGGGGTACAATACAGTTGGTACAGGTAAAATATACCATCCAAGTAGTTCTATTAAAAAAATAGATCCAGTTAGTTGGAGTATGCCCTATTTAGAGCCAGAAGAATCTGACTATGCAAATAATTTAGGAAAACCTGCAAATGGCCAATATCAAAAACTAGAAAATAAAGCAATTTTTGCTGTTAAGAAAGAAAGGGTAAAAAGAGACAATGATGACGAAGAGCCAACAACAATTAAAGGACCTTCATCAGAAAATTACGATGTACCAGATAATGCATATGATGATGGTGTGATTGCGCTTTTGGCGAAAAATAAATTAATTGAGTTATCAAAAAATAGCAAACCTTATTTTATGGCTGTGGGTTTCCGTAAGCCGCATTTGCCATTTGTAGCACCCAAAAAATATTGGGACTTATACAATAGAGCAGATATGCCTTTGGCTACATTTACTGAACATGCAAAAGATGCCCCTGAAGTTGCGTATCATAAGTCAGGTGAATTAAGAAATTATATTGATATCCCAGCGTATGCTACTTTTAATCAACCAGGAAATCATGTGTATATCAAAGAGGAAAAGCAAAAGGAATTAATTCATGGTTATTATGCAGCAGTGTCTTATATGGATGCTCAAGTGGGCATCTTATTAAATACTTTAGATTCCCTAGGAACTTTAAATAACACCATCATTGTTTTATGGGGTGATCATGGATGGCATTTAGGAGACCATGATTTATGGGAAAAGCATACCAATATGGAACAAGCGACACGCGCTCCATTGATTGTGGCTGCTCCAGGCATGAAAGCAGGTAAGTCTAATTCATTGTCAGAGCACCTTGATATCTTTCCTACTATTATTGATTTAGCTGGTTTAAATGTTCCTTCACAATTGCAAGGGAAAAGTTTAAAACCTATCATGCAGAATAATACTAGTACTGTGAAAGATTTTTCTGTAAGTCAATATCCAAGAAAATTAAGTAAGGAAGATGCACAAAAAGCAGGCTTTGATTCAAATAAAATTATGGGTTATAGCTTAAGAACGAGCAAATATCGTTTTACTATTTGGATGAATGATTTTACCTCAAATCAACCATTTGATGCTAAAAAGATTTTTGCTTCCGAAATGTATGATTACAATGCTGATCCTTTAGAAAAAGTAAATGTGTATACATCGAATAATTATAAAGAAGCAGCTAAAGAAATGTATTCTAAAATGGTTGATTTTTTCAAATCACAAGAGTCTAAATAAAAACAGCATTAAAAATCACTCAATAAATAATATCAAATGAAAAAGAGCATTTTATTTTGTTTACTCATTGCATGCATACAAGGTCATACTTTGGCCCAAACAAAATCAAAACCTAATATATTATTTATTGCAGTAGATGACCTAAAACCCATTCTAGGGGCTTATGGTAATAAATTTATTAAAACGCCCAATATTGATAGATTGGCTAAAATGGGCACTACCTTTTTAAATAATTATTGTCAACAAGCAGTTTGTGGACCTACACGTGCAAGTTTATTAACGGGCATGCGTCCTGATATGACTAAAATATGGGATTTAAAAACACAAATTCGTGATGTAAGCCCTGATATTGTAACCTTACCTCAACATTTAATCACACAAGGCTATTCTACTCAAGGTATTGGTAAAGTGTTTGACCCTCGAAATGTAGATAATAACTTAGATAAGGTTTCTTGGAGTATTCCTTATCACAAAACAGATAAAAAATATTATGTACCTGAACTTGGCGAACCAGCAGAAGGTAGGTATCAAATGAAAGAAACAAAATTGGCTGCAGAAAAAGTGATCAATGAAGCACTTGCGAAAGGCATGACTAAGGCGGAAGCGAACGCAGAAGCTACTGCTAAAGTGCGTCCAACCACCGAAAATATTGATGTGCCGGATAATGCTTATACAGATGGCGCAAATATTTTACAAGCAAAGGATATTTTAGCACAATTAAGCAAAAAAAACGAACCATTCTTTTTTGCAGTGGGCATTGCGAAGCCACATCTACCTTTTGTAGCACCAAAAAAGTATTGGGATTTATATAATAGAGAAGATATTGTCCTTGAACCTTTTCAAGAAACCAATAAAAATCCAATCGATGTGGCTTATCATAATGCAGGTGAATTAAGAGCCTATACCGATATGCCAGAAGTCATTGCTTCAACACCACAAAAAGAATTTGGATTGTCTGTGTCTATCGATAAGCAAAAAGAATTATTACATGGTTATTATGCGGCTATTTCCTACACAGATGCATTAGTAGGCAAGCTATTAAACACATTGGATTCTTTAGGCTTAACAAAGAATACCATTATCGTATTATGGGGAGATCATGGATGGCATTTAGGAGATCATAACCTTTGGTGTAAGCATAGTAATTTTGAACAAGCAACACGTGCGCCATTACTTATCAGTGCTCCTGGGTATGCTTCTAATCAAACAAAATCATTTTCTGAGCATGTGGATATTTTCCCAACCCTTTGTGATTTAGCAGGGGTTGCAATCCCTTCTCAATTACAAGGGAAAAGTTTAAAACCAGTGATGCAAAATCCATTGGCGAAAGTGAAGGAATATTCAATCAGTCAATATCCACGAAGCGGAGTGGATGAGGAAAATGAGCGTTTGGGTTATGCTCCTGCGAACATCATGGGGTATTCAATCCGCAATAGCCAATACAGGTATACCATTTGGATGAAAAACAATTTCAGATCTACTAAGCCTTTTAAAGCTGAATCTGTGATTGGAGACGAATTGTATGACTACAACGCGGATCCACTTGAAAAAGTAAATGTGGCAAAAGACGCGAAGTATGAAGCTGTTACTAAAAAATTAAAAGCAGAAATGCTTGCTTATTTTGCAACACAAGTTGAAGTAAAAGTAGTAACACAAGTAGCAGCACAAGCTAATACACAAGTAAAAACCAAATAGCACTTAATTCGGAATTCAAATATAAAGACGCTTCACTTTATTTAAAGTGAAATTTTAGAGACAAACAAATGAAAAATAGCAATCAATATAGTCAGGTTTTTTTACTTAAAAAGTACTGTACTTTATTTATTGCAATATCCTTTTTGACTGTCTTTTCGAATGATATAAATGCACAATCCAAAACTGCTACAAATAATAAACCCAATATCATTGTGATATTAACAGATGATATGGGCTTTTCAGACATTGGTTGTTATGGTTCCGAAATCAAGACACCTAATATCGATCGATTAGCAAAAAACGGCGTACGATTCAGTCATTTTTACAATACTGCAAGATGCAGTCCTTCTCGTGCATCTTTATTAACAGGTCTTTATCCGCACCAAGCTGGTATGGGGCATCTTTCAACCGAAAATTTTGCTGAACCTGGTTACGTGGATGATTTAAGTAAAAATGCAGTGACCATGGCAGAGGTATTTAAATCCGCTGGCTATGCCACTTATATGACAGGTAAATGGCATATCGCAAAGAATCTTTTAAACCAAAATGATATCAGTAATTGGCCCATCCAAAGAGGATTCCAAAGATTCTTTGGTACCTTAAATGGATCTGGAAGCTTTTACGATCCAGGCACTTTAGTGAGCAACAATACCTATATCACTCCGAGCGAAAATTTTTATTATACCAATGCCATCTCTGATACAGCTGTAAAGTTTATCAACGAACACAAAACTGCTAATCCTTTCTTTTTTTATATCGCATATACTTCGGCGCATTGGCCTTTACACGCTCCAGAAAAAGAAGTGCAAAAATATAAAGGGGTTTATGATCAAGGTTGGGATGCCATTAGAACCGCCAGGTTTAATAAATTGCAAAAATTAGGAATGATTAGCAAGGAGGCTATTTTAACCGAGCGTGGCGTGAGTATTCCTGCATGGGAGAATGCACCTATGAAAGATTGGCAAGTTCGAAAAATGGAAGTGTATGCAGCTATGATTGATGTGATGGATCAAGGGATTGGAAAAATAATTACAACACTCGAAAAAAAAGGCATACTAGACAATACGGTTATTATGTACATGCATGATAATGGAGGTTGCGCTGAACCATTAGATTCTGATCAGCCCGAAATTGTAATGACTGCAGAACAACAAAAAATACATCCTTATGCAAAGGACTCCATCTTTGTTGGTAAAAAACCAATTTATACAAGAGATGGACAATATATTAGAAGTGGAATGGGTGTGATGCCTGGACCAGCAAATACATGGGTAACTTATGGTATAGAATGGGCCAATGTAAGTAATACGCCTTTTAAAATGTATAAACATTGGACACACGAAGGGGGGATAGCTTCGCCCTTGGTTATTTATTGGCCAAAAGGGGTCGCTCAAAAAGGAGTGATTCGCAATCAGGATGCGCATTTGATAGACATTATGGCAACCTGTGTGGACATTGCAGGCATTCCTTATCCTACCAACTATAACGGACAAGCTATTCAACCAATGGAAGGGAAAAGCTTAGTAGGCGCCATCAATAATAGGCCCATCCAACGTGATTTTATTTTCTGGGAACATGAAGGCAATCGTGCAATCAAAGCGGGTTCTTGGAAATTAGTATCAAAGACCGAAAAGAGCAAAGTCTTTACAGAAAAAGATCAAAATGCATGGGAGTTGTATAATTTGGAACTAGATCCAAGTGAAACAAAAGACCTTGCTAGTCAGTATCCTGCAAAAGTGCAAGACTTGGCTTTGTTATGGGAAAAGGAAGCCATCCGTACCAAAGCATTGCCATGGCCATGGGATAAAAAAACAAAAAAATAAACAAATACCAATTAACTACTTTAATAATTAATTTCACCTATCCATTAAATATTTTTTTATGAAATTTTCATCCTTTTTATTAGGTTTTACATTTTTAACCTTGAGTGTTGCTGCTCAAAATAAAAAGCCCAATATTATTTTTGTACTTGCCGATGACTTAGGCATAGATGGCGTAAGTAGTTATGGAGCGGATTTATTTAAAACCCCTGAAATTGACAAACTTGCTAAAAATGGTATTAGGTATACAAATGCTTACACAGTGCCATTATGCGGACCATCAAGAGCATTGATATTATCAGGAAGATATGGATTTAGAACAGGCGCTGTCAACCAAGATCAAACAGCAGAAATTAAACCTTCTGACGAAACTTTCATGCCTAAAATATTAAAAACAGCAGGCTATACGAGTTCAATGATTGGCAAATGGGGTCAATTGCCATTGGGTCCAGCTGAATTTGGGTTTGATGATTATTTGCGATTCACTGGAAGTGGCGTATTCAATAATACAGCCGAAAAGACACATAAATATGTTTTAAATGGCAAGGATTTAGTGTTAAAAGACAACGAGTATATGCCCGATTTAATGCATGATCATATGGTAGACTTTTTATCAAAACATACAAAGGATCCGTTTTATTTATATTATTCTTTAGTGCATGTGCACGGTGAAATTAAAGCGACACCAGACACGAAGCCTGGCACGACTGATTTTAAAGACTTGTATACCGATAATATCAATTACATGGATAAATTAGTTGGGAAATTGATACATACTTTAGATAGTCTTAAACTTAGAGAGAATACTTTAATTGTATTTTTTGGTGACAATGGAACTGCTGGTCAAGCTGCTGTGATAGGTAGGGTGGATGGTAAAAAATTGATTGGTAAAAAAGGCACCATGCAAGAAGGAGGAAGTTTAGTGCCATTAATTATCAATTGGCCGGGTGTAATAAAAACTGGAGCTGTATCAAAAAACTTAGTGGATGCTGCTGATTTTATTCCCACTTTTGCAGAAATTGCAGGTGCAAGCTTACCAAATGATAAAAAGTTAGATGGTATTAGTTTTGCCAAGCAAATAAAAGGAGCAAAGGGAAATTCAAGAGATTGGATATTTACCGGATTAGGAAATGATTGGTATGTAAGAAGTGCCGATTGGAAGTTAAATAGAGCAGGCCAACTTTTTGATATGCGTAAAGCCCCATTTGAAGAGATATTAACACCTGATTCTGAGGATACAAAAAGTATCAAAGACGGCCTTCAAAAAATATTAGCAACATTAGATCCAGCATCTGGTTATTTAGATAGAGGTGACGGAAGTGGAAGACATGCTAGCAATGCGGCTAAGAAGGCTAAAAAAAATTAAAATAGTAATTAAATAATAGCACACCTAAATAGGCTATTATTTATTTAAAATGCAAATTGCCTTTATATAGGTTAAACATGAACTGGATTAAAATTATTTTATTTATTTTTCTATCAATACAAGCAAAAGCAAGTATCACTTTGCCGCGCTTTATTAGTAATGGCATGGTCTTGCAAAGAAATACTGCTATACCTATTTGGGGTTGGGGGGCAGCTGGGGAAAAAATAGAAATTACATTTAAAGGGAAAACCTATAGCACCATAACAGGAGCGGATAAAAAATGGAAAGTGAATCTTGACGCAAGTAAGGAAGGTGGCCCCTATGCATTAAATATAAAAGGAACGAATCATATTCAAGTAGACGATATTTTAGTGGGGGATGTTTGGTTATGTTCGGGTCAATCCAATATGGAGTATGAATTGTACAAAGCAGCCGAAAAATATCCAACAGAAATAGCCAATTCAAAAAACGATCAAATTCGTAATTTTCAAGTTAAGCGGGATCATTCATTTAGTCCATTGGATAATGTAGCCTCCATTAAAGGTTGGGAAAAGGCAAGTCCAGAAACAGTTCCAAATTTTAGTGCCATAGCCTATTTTTACGCAGTTAAATTATACGAAAAGTATGGTGTCCCTATTGGCTTAATCAATGCTAGTTATGGTGGCACGCCTGCAGAAGCATGGATGCCTGAAGCAGCTTTGGTGAATTATCCTAAATATTATAATAGGAATAATTTCTTTAAATCTGTAAGTAATATTGATAGTGTTACAAAATCAGATAAGTCATACAACGATTTTTGGAATCAACAAGTTGCATCCTTAGATGAAGGCAATAAAGCAGATTGGAAAAACAAATCATTTGATGCATCTAGTTGGTCTACTGTGTCAATGCCTAGTTTTTGGCAAGAAAAAATATTACCCGAAGTAAAAGCAGGCACCGTTTGGTTTAAAAAGGACATCCAAGTTTCTAAAAAATATGCAGGTCAAGCCGCAAAATTGAGATTAGGTAATATTATTATGAAGGATGTGACTTTTATAAATGGTATCAAGGTTGGGGCAACATCTAATAAGCACGCTCCTAGATATTATGTAATCAATAAAAATATTTTGCAAGAAGGGGTCAATACCATTACGGTTCAAGTGACCAACGAAATGGGCGATGCCGGATTTATAAAAGATAAAAGGTATCAATTAGAAATTGGAGATACCATCATCTATTTAAATGGTGATTGGAAATATAAATTAGGTGTCGCGGTAGAACCCTTTAAAAGAGATAGTCTTACAAAACTTTTTTGTGAAGGCGCAGCATTGTACAACGCCATGATTCATCCTTTAGTTGGTTATGGCATAAAAGGAGTGATTTGGTATCAAGGAGAATCCAATCAAAGTAAAGCAAAAGAATACCGAACGCTATTTCCAGATTTAATTACTTCTTGGAGAACGCTATGGGGCCAAGGAGATTTTCCTTTCTTATGGGCACAATTGGCAAATATTAATAAGCCTAAAACGCTTCCTAGTGAAAGTAAATTAGCAGAACTGCAAGATGCACAATCCAATACCCTAAGCTTACCAATGACTGGGATGGCTGTGTTAAATGATATTGGAGAATGGAATGATGTACATCCAATGAATAAGTTAGAAGCCGCTAATAGAATGTATTTGGCATCACTTAAAGTGGCGTACAATGAAAACAATATTGTTTATTCCGGACCTACTTTATTAAAAACCGAAATCAACGATAATGCTATCGTACTCTATTTTGATAATATTGGTTCTGGACTAATCGCCAAAGGCAATGGCAAGCTTGCTCATTTTGCAATTGCATCCGAAGATAAAAAATACATTTGGGCAGACGCATACATCCAAGGTAATAAAGTAATCGTCTCAAGTAAAACAATTGCTCAACCAAAGTATGTTAGATATGCATGGGCAGATAACCCAGTTGGAGCCAATTTATACAATAAGGAAGGATTACCTGCTACTTGTTTTAACACTGAAAAAAAATAAAACGTACAAAAAATAAAACGCACAAATAACAAAATGAAAAAAATTAGTATTTCTTTATTATTTATAATAATTACATTGATTGGATTTTCGCAAAGCATATCAAAATCAGATATGGTTGCCATAGATCACAAAGCTTTAGTATCAACTAAGAACAAGATTGTGCTAAAGGATAAGGAAATGATGTTAGCATATCAAAACTTAATTCAACAATGCGATGAAAATTTAAATTTTGGTCCATTTTCAGTCATGGATAAAAAAGATTTTCCGCCAAGTGGTAATAAGCATGATTATATGAGTCTTGCACCTTATTGGTGGCCTAATCCTGATACCAAAACTGGCTTGCCTTATATAAGAAAAGACGGAGATGTGAATCCAGAAGTTAGAAATTATCCTGATAAACAAAGTATGCCAAGAGTTTGTGAAAAAGTGTATGAGTTTTCATTGGCGTATTATTTATCTGGCAATGAAAAATATGCCCAAAAAGCAAAGCAATTAATACGTACTTGGTTTTTAGATACTGCGACTAAAATGAATCCAAATGTGAACTATGGACAAGCCGTAAAAGGAGTGGTAGAAGGAAGAGGTGAAGGATTAATTGACACAAGGCATTTTATATTTTTATTAGATGGGGTAGAACTTTTAAATCAATCTTCCTCTTGGACAAAGAATGACAATAATGAATTAAAAATGTGGTTTAAAGCCTATTATGATTGGTTGGATAATAGCAAAATAGGAATAGACGAAAAAAAAGCGGGTAATAATCATGGTATTTGGTATGACGCACAGGCTTTGGCTATCACTAATTACTTAGGTGATGATGCAGCCTCAAAAAAGATCATCAATCGAGCTTTAGATAGATTAAGTAATCAAATGGATGCAAAAGGCGCTTTTCCCCTAGAGTTAGGAAGAACGAATTCATTGCATTATTCGGTTTTCATATTGAATGCTTTTGAATGCGTAGCTCAGTTATCGGATAATATCAATGTTGATTTTAGATCTGCCAAATTAAGCAATGGAAGAACATTTAAAGATGCCTATGATTTTCTTTTACCTTATGTAATGGAGGAAAAAGAATGGACATGGCCAACTTTGACGCATTTTAATGTAGGAGATGCGTATCCATTATTATTAAGTGCAAGTAAGCAGTATAACTGTACTAATTGCGTAACTTTCATGCGCAACAAATCACCTAATTTTTCTAAAATGATCATTCAATTATTATAATAAAAAACAAGTATGTTAAACTTTAGAGTAGAAAACAAATTAGCCCTGGTGACAGGATGTAGCAGCGGTATAGGTATGGACATCGCTATTGAACTAGCACAGTCTGGAGCGGACATTATTGGTGTATCAAATAATTTGCCTTCAACAGGGAGTGATGTTGCAAAAGCAGTTGAAGCAGCAGGAAGAAAATTTTATCCCTATTTGGCAGATTTTTCTGATAGAGCTTCTTTGTATACTTTTTTAAATCAAGTAAAAGTAGATCATCCGAAAATTGATATTTTAATTAATAATGCAGGTCATATTTTAAGACAACCAGCAGCAGAACATTCCGATGAATTTTGGGATACGATTATTGACATTAATTTAAATGCGCAATTTTTAATTACCAGAGAAATTGGTAAATCCATGTTGGCAAATAAATATGGCAAAATTGTATTCACTTGCTCTTTATTAAGTTTCCAAGGTGGCATCAATGTTCCTGGTTATGCAGCAAGTAAAGGTGCAGTTGCTTCTTTATTAAAAGCATTTGCCAACGAGTGGGCGCCTCATGGTATTACTGTAAATGGTGTAGCACCTGGATATATTGCAACTAATAATACCACACTATTAAGAGCAGATGCAGATAGAAGCGCAGCTATTTTATCTAGAATTCCTGCAGGCAGATGGGGAGAAACTTCTGATTTAACGGGGGCCTATGTATTCTTATCTTCACCAGCATCGGATTATATCAATGGTACCATTATCACTGTAGACGGAGGTTGGATGGGTCGCTAAAAACAATCATTCTTAAATCAATTTAAAGTAAATAAATAAACATAATACCATGCAAGTAAGATTCCAACACAGTCCAAAAGAGACTGCAACAATGTCAACAAATGAAACAAGAAATAATTTTTTAATTCAAAATTTAATGGTTCAAGGTGAAATCAATCTAACTTATTCCCATTATGATAGAATCATTGTTGGAGGTGCCGTGCCAACTGCAAATGCAATTGTCCTTCCGAATGAGGACGAATTAAAAGCAAACTTTTTCTTAGAGCGCAGAGAAATGGGCGTGATCAATGTTGGAGGAAAAGGTAAAGTAGTAGCCGACGGAGTAAGCTATGGTCTTGATAAATTAGAGTGTGCGTATTTAGGAAAAGGCACTAAAGAGGTGTCATTTGTAAGTGATGACAGTAATTCACCTGCGATGTTCTATTTACTTTCAGTTCCTGCCCACGCAACCTATCCTAACAAGTCAATGACAAAGGATGAAGCATCTCCAGTGCATTTGGGTGATTTTAGTACATCCAATAAAAGAACTATTTATAAATATATTCATAATGACGGCATACAAAGTTGTCAATTGGTCATGGGATTGACTACATTAGAGGAAGGTTGTGTTTGGAATTCAGTGCCACCACATACGCATACTAGAAGAATGGAAGCATATTTTTATTTCGATTTAAATGAAGCACATCGTGTGATGCATTTTATGGGTGAACCACAAGAAACCAGACATCTAGTCGTTGCCAATAATGAAGCGGTTTTATCGGCGCCTTGGAGTATGCACTTTGGTGTTGGTACTAGTAATTATGGTTTTATTTGGGGCATGGCAGGTGAAAATAAAGAGTTTACCGACATGGATCCAGTTGCAATAGCTAGCATTAAATAGTATTGATTTTAAACTTGGTATTAAATAGTATAATTCTATGGAAAAGTCAAGAATAGACTTGCCAATTGGTGTTACATTGGATCGCTTTATTAAAAGCAATGAAAGGGATTATCCAACTGCAGTTGGTGCTTTCTCACAATTGTTAAGGGATATCGCATTGGCTGCTAAGGTGGTCAATAGAGAATTAAATAAAGCAGGTCTGATTGATATTATGGGTAATGTTGGCAATTTGAATGTAGGAGGGGATGAACAAAAAACATTAGATATTCTTGCTAATACTAGATTTATTAGAGCTTTAAGTAAGGGGGGTGAAGTTTGCGGTATAATATCAGAAGAAAACGATTCTTTTGTTGATTTAGAAAACGATGGAAAATATATTGTAGCATTGGACCCATTAGATGGCTCTAGTAATATTGATGTGAATGTGTCTGTGGGTACTATTTTTTCAATTTATAAACGCATTACACCCATTAATAGTCCATTGTTAGTAGATGATTTTTTGCAAAAAGGTAGAGCACAAATTGCATCAGGCTATATACTCTATGGTCCATCCTCTATGTTGGTTTTTACAACCGGTAATGGTGTAAATGGATTTACCTATGAGTCCAGTTTAGGCGAATTTGTTTTATCCAATCCAAATATTAAATGTAATGAAGATGGTACTATTTATTCTATCAATGAAGGACTTTCAAATTCAATTTCAGATGTAAAAGTAAAAGCATTTATAACCTATTGCAAAGACAATGAATTTACTGCAAGGTATATTGGTTCATTGGCTGCGGATTTTCATAGAAATTTATTAAAAGGGGGCATCTTTATATATCCTGCTACCTCAAAACATCCCAATGGCAAATTAAGATTGATGTTTGAGTCCAATGCCTTGGCATTTGTGATTGAACAAGCCGGTGGCAAAGCAACAGACGGGAATATGGATATTTTAGATATAAAACCTACGAGTATACACCATACAGCTGTATTGTATATTGGCTCAAAAAATTTGGTAAATAAATTGTCTTAATTTCACAGTCAACACGATATATCATGATCAGATCCTTTTTATTATTTACAAAATGTATACTAATAGTAGGCTTGATGAGTGCTTGCCAATCTGAAGCCCAAAGAGCGGCTGAAGCTGCAAGAAAAGACAGTTTGTTACATTGTACAAATAATATTCCTGCTCGTTTTGGAACTGTAATTGCGCAAAATGAAACAGATTCCAATAGTTTGAACACCAATGATAGTGTATCGCATGAAGGCATGATTTTAATTAAGGCACAAACCTTTTTAATGGGTGCGAATGATGAAGAGGGTAGAGTGGATGAATATCCACAACATAAAGTTCAGTTAGCAGATTTTTGGATAGATGCCACCGAAGTGACCAATGCACAGTTTAAAAAATTCGTGGATGCAACGGGATATATTACCACTGCAGAAAAAAAACCAGATTGGAACTTAATTAAATTACAATTACCTCCAGGTACACCAAAGCCTTCAGACGATGTATTGGTGCCTGCTTCATTGGTTTTTGTAAAACAACCTTCAGGAACAGCATTAGATAATCCAGCTGCATGGTGGATATGGGCACAAGGTGCTAACTGGAAACATCCAAAGGGACCAGGATCAAATATCAAAGGGAAAGACGATTATCCTGTTGTGCATGTTTCATGGGATGATGCACAAGCTTATTGCAAATGGGCAGGCAAGCAGCTGCCGACAGAAGCACAATGGGAATGTGCTGCAAGAGGGGGTCTACAATCAAAATATACTTGGGGAGAGGAGGATATTGAAAACGGAAAACCAAAAGCAAATACTTGGCAGGGCGTTTTCCCAACAACCAATACTAGATGGGATAAATTTGATGGACTTGCTCCAGTGAAACAATTTAAACCCAATGCCATCGGCTTGTATGATATGTCAGGCAATGTTTGGGAATGGTGTTCGGATTGGTATAGAGAGGATACATACGCCACTCAGTTAAAGAATAGTAATTCCAAAGTCATTGTCAATCCAATTGGCCCTAAAGACAGTTATGACCCTCAAGAACCCAATGCGCCAAAACGCGTTGTAAGAGGCGGTTCTTTTTTATGCAATGCATCTTATTGCAAAGGGTATCGTAACACTGCGCGCATGAAAACATCTCAAGATACTGGGTTAGAACATACTGGTTTCAGATGTGTTGCAATGAAATAAGTATCCATTCCTTCCTATTTTGAAACCACCTTAGGAGCTAGTTTGGAGAAGTTGTCTGCTAAATTAGTCAAAGTTGCCCGAAAGTGCAACTAATTTTTACCCACAATTGAACTGTTCGGAATTACCGAATAGTTCAAAAGGGCAAGGTTTTATAATAAAGTCAGTAGTCAAGGATTCCTTGACTACTGAAACAACCTAGATCATTTTTCTTTAATTCGGCGAATATCTTTTAATAAGCTTTAGGTCAGATCCTTTTAACAGTAGCTCTTCTTCAATGTCAAAATCGTTTTGAAGGCCCAGCCAAAAGTTTGGGCTATTGCCAAAGTATTTTGAAAGTCTCAAAGCAGTGCCTGCAGTTATACTTCGATTCCCTTTTAGTATTTCAGATATTCTTGTTTGAGGTACTCCAATATCCATGCATAGTCTATAAGCACTTATTCCTAACGGGGTAAGAAATTCTTCTTTTAAGACATCTCCTGGGTGTGTGTTTTTTAATTTTTTCATAGTGTCTATTTAATGATAGTCAATAATTTCAACTTCTTCTGCATTTTCATTACTCCAGATGAAGATTATTCTCCATCTATTATTTATTCTGATGGAATAGTATCCTGACAAATAACCTTTTAATTTCTCCAAGTGATTTGAAGGCGGGATAGTTAAGTCTACTAAGTTCTCTGATCTATGCAGCATTCTCAATTTTCTTCTTGCTATCTCTTGAATGTTTACAGGTAATTTCAGGGATTGGTCACCATTCCAAATCTTTAGGGTTTCTTTATTTCCAAAACTAAGTATCATACTAACGTTTTACGATACTTACGCTAAAGGTAAGTATTATTAATTAAACTGTATTATACTTATTTGTTTTAATTATAAAATTTCGGGAAATACGCTAAAAACGGGAGTGTCGGCAAAGCCGACTTCCCAAGAGGGATCCTTACCCAAAGCCTTTCAAACAAACACTTAGTGTTTGTTTGGCTTTTTTAACGCTCATCCGCTCAATCAAGCGAGCTTGTGACGCTGCCTTAAATGAGAAAAGCCTATCACTTTGTGATAGGCTTTGTAGAGCGTACGGGATTCGAACCCGTATTACCTCCGTGAAAGGGAGGTGACCTAACCCTTAGTCGAACGCTCCATGGTCATCTAGGTTAT
>CAMCHR010000008.1 GCA_945874755.1 Chitinophaga pinensis | reverse complement strand
GACAAAGCTGCCTATTGGTTCTTTTGGATTTTCATGTAGGATAGATGTGCTGAATAATTTAACAATTTTGCCATCCACTTTTGTGATAGCACCTGGGAAGGGCGCAAGTCCTCTGATTAAATTATGAACTTTAACAACGGGTTGCTGCCAATTGATTTCACAATCTTTGGTAAATATTTTTGGCGCATGTGCACTTAGGAGCGCATCCTCTTGCGGCTTAGATTCAATCGTGCCAGCAACCAATCCATTTAAAGTTCTGACCAGTGTTTGCGCGCCAACTTCCATCATGATATCATGTAATACACCTGCGGTCATATCAGGGCTAATGGGGATGCGTTCTTGCAATAAAATGTCTCCCGTATCTATGGCATGTTGTAATCTAAAAGTGGTCACACCGGTTTCTTTTTCACCGTTGATGATGGCCCAATTGATGGGTGCAGCGCCTCGGTACTTTGGTAGTAAAGAGCCATGCACATTGAGTGTACCCATTGGCGGGAAAGACCAAATAGATTCTGGCAACATTCTAAATGCCACCACAATTTGAAGATCTGGTTGCCATGCTTGAATTTGTGCAAAAAATTCGGGCGATTTTAATTTTTCTGGTTGTGCAATTGGTAGTTGATGTTCCAGTGCAAATTGTTTTACCGCACTTTGCTGTACTTGCATGCCTCTTCCTGCCGGCTTGTCTGGCGCGGTGACTACACCCACCACATTCATTTTAGCATCTAACAGGGCTTTTAAGGACGCAACAGCAAAAGCAGGCGTTCCCATAAAGACTATTTTTGGACTGGCACTCATCTTGCAAAGTTAACTAGAATTTACTACTTTTGCCCTTTGCACCCTAAGTGCTTTATTTAAAAAAAATCAATATGCAACAAGTAAAAAATGGGGATACCATTCAAGTGCATTACCACGGTAAATTAACGTCTGGTGAAACATTTGACTCTTCTGAAGGAAGAGCCCCTCTGGAATTTGAAGTTGGGTCAGGTATGGTAATTCCTGGTTTTGATAATGGGGTTTTAGAAATGACAGTTGGCCAAAAGAAAACAATTCATATTCCATTTATGGAGGCATATGGTCCTAAACAAACAGAAATGATTGTTGAATTTCCAAAAACACAGTTTCCTGCCGATTTAAATCCTGAAATTGGTATGGCTTTAACAATGAATAATGGTCAAGGGCAACAATTCCAAGTGACAGTAGTAGAAGTGAAAGAGGAAGTAGTTGTATTAGATGCAAATCATAGTCTTGCTGGTCAAGATTTAACCTTTGATCTTGAATTAGTTGGTATTACGCCAAAGTCTACAATCATCATGCCTTAATAATAGGTTAAAGATTTTTTTAAAAGGCATTCCGTGAATTCGGGATGCCTTTTTTAATACCTTCACCGAGCAAAATACAATGTATGGAATGGAATGAGTTTGGAGTGGCGGAAAGATTGATGCGCTATGTGCAAATAGATACACAAAGTGATCCGAATAGTGACAGCTTTCCTTCGACCGAAAAGCAAAAGGATTTGTCAAAATTATTACACCAAGAATTATTAGCCATAGGCTTAGAGGATGCGGCAATGGATGCCAATGGATATGTGATGGCTACGATTCCTGCAACCATTGAACAAGAAAAATTGGATGCCTTAAAATTACCAGTGATTTGTTTTTGTGCACACGTGGATACCGCACCTGATTGCAGTGGCACAAATGTTAAACCAATTTTACACAAACAATATAACGGTGCTCCAATCGTACTTCCGGACGATCCTACTCAAATGATTACGGTAGAAAAGTATCCTTACTTAAAAAATTTCATTGGAAAGGAAATCATCACAGCAAGTGGTAAAACCTTATTAGGGGCAGATGATAAAGCAGGCGTAGCCATCCTTGTGAGTTTAGCAGCTTATTTAATGCAAGATCAAACCATCCAACACGGACCAATAAAAATCTTATTTACACCCGATGAAGAAGTTGGAAGAGGTGCTGATTTCATTGATTTTAAAAAGTTGAATGCCAATTTTGGATACACATTAGATGGCGGCGCATTGGGTTGTTTTGAAATGGAGAGTTTTAGCGCAGATCAACTCATTTTAATAATTGATGGTGTGATGGCGCATCCTGGTTCAGCAAAAGGTGTGATGCAAAACGCCATTAAAATTGCTTCGGATATCATTGCTGCATTACCAAGAGAAGAATGGTGTCCAGAACATACAGAAGGGAAACTTGGGTTTGTGCATCCTACAAATATCCAGGGTGGCGCAGAGCAAGTCCAAATTGAATTTTTAATTCGTGATTTTGATACAGCCAAATTAGCTATTTATGAGGCAAGGTTATTGGAAATTGCGAAGACAGTTATTCGTCAAAATCCAAATTACAATCGCGCTGCTGTTCAGATTCAAGTGAAGCAGCAATATCGAAATATGAAAGAAGTGATTGACCAATATCCACAGATGGTCGACTTGGCTTTTTCGGCCTATCAAAGAGCGGGTATCACACCAATAATTGAGCCAATTAGAGGGGGAACGGATGGAAGTAGGATGAGTTTTATGGGACTACCCACTGCTAATATCTTTACAGGTATGCAAGCCATCCATAGTAAGCAAGAATGGGTGGGTGTTTCAGATATGCAACAAGCAGTGCAAGTATTAGCCTATATGGTAGAAATAAATTAACTTTAAATATAAATTTAAACTGTATGTTGTTTTTATTACAAGTGGCGGATGCTAAAATTTCTTTATTTAGTTTATTAGACAAAGGCGGATGGATTATGTATCCATTGTATGCCTTGTTGGTCATAGCAATCTATGTGTTCATAGAAAGATTTTTAGCCATTAAAAAAGCCGGACAATCAGATCCTCAATTCATGAAAATGATAAAAGATCACATTCTGTCTGGCAATGTTGCTGCGGCAAAAGCACTTGCTAAAAATACCTACAACCCAGTTGCCAATATGATTGAGAAGGGAATTATGCGCATTGGCAAGCCGATTGATGCGATTGAAAAAAGTATGGAGAATGTAGGCAAATTAGAAATGTATTCGATGGAGCGCAATTTAAATATCCTATCATTGGTTTCTGGCATCGCGCCTATGTTTGGATTCTTAGGAACGATTATTGGAATGGTACAATTATTTTATGGTATTGCATCTACTGGTGAATATACTTTGAATACCATTGCTGGTGGTATCTATACCAAAATGATTACTTCTGCAACAGGCTTGATCATTGGATTGATTGCTTATGTAGGACATAATTTTTTATCCACTCAAATTGATAAGACGGCCAATAAGATGGAAAGAGCAAGTGCTGATTTTTTAGATATTTTACAAGAACCAACTCAAGCTTAATCTACCTGCTATGAATCTTAGAAATCGTTTAAGACATCATCCCGAAGTGCATACAGGTGCATTGAATGATATCTTATTTATTTTATTGTTGTTTTTTTTGATTGTATCCACTTTAGCAAATCCAAATGTGATCAAAGTGTCCAATCCAAAAGCAGCTAGCGATACTAAGGCAAAACAAACTGTGGTGGTGACGATCAACAAAGACCAACAAGTATTTATTGGTACTACGCTAGTTAGTTTAGATGCTTTGTCTAGTCAGCTTAAAATTTTCTTAGCAAAAGAAACCGATAAGCCATCTGTGGTGATCAATGGAGATAGTGTAGCAAATTTAGGCGTCACAATTCAAGTGATGCAAATCATCAAAGCCCTTGGCGCAACCCCAGTGGTGGCAGTCAATGCTGCTCAATAAAAGTACATTTAATTCAATAGCATTTCTACAGGCTTAGTTTATCTTGGCTTCAAACTTGCGCGAATCATTCTGTCTTTGCCAAATAAATCCGTTCTCAATTCTGCATGAAAATGCATTTCGTCTAAGAGGGCTATTAGCGCATCTCCTTGATCATAATGAATTTCAAAAAACAATTGACCATTTGAACTCAAATGCAATTTAGCAAGCCTTGCAATTGCCTTATAAAAAAACAATGGATCTTCGTCGGGAACAAATAAGGCAATATTTGGTTCGTGATCGGTCACTTGCAAGTCCATATTTTTCATTTCTTGCATTGGAATATAGGGTGGGTTGCTTACAATCACATCGTATTGTCCTGGTAAAAAAGCAGTGTTTAAAATATCCAACGTAATGAATTCAATATCGGTTTTTAATGCAGCTGCATTCCCTTCTGCAATTTTAATGGCACTAGGGCTGATGTCTATTGCAGCAACTGTCGCCTCGGGCATTGCTTTTTTTAGTGCAATGGCAATACAACCAGAGCCTGTTCCTATATCTAGTATGCGTAACGCCTTTCCTTTTATTTCTGCGTATTCTGTCACCCATTCCACTAGTTCTTCTGTCTCTGGTCGGGGAATCAATACCTGTTCGTTTACGGTATAAGTTGCTCCCATAAACCATGCTTTGCCAGTGATATATTGAATGGGTCTTCCTGCTACTAATTCAGTAGCGGCAGTTTCAAAAGCCAATACCTGTTCTTTTGAAATTGAATTGTCTTTATGTACTACTTGTTGCATTTGGTCCCAACCTGTAATATGTTCTATTAAAATAGAAAGGATTGGACCTAGCTCAACACTTTCGAATTGACCTGCTAACTGTTTTTTCAAGGCTTGCTTGATCTCGTTTAAATGCATATGCAATGTTACAAATGATTCATCATTATCAACTAGCTTTGTATCAATTAGCCCTATTATTTTTAAATGGATCCATTTTACTATTATACGATCGAACAGCCTTCCATGGCAGAATTTAAAGATAGAGGCAGTAAATTTTTTGCTTACGCCTATCCAGCTAAAGACATTGATTCCTGTAAAAAGATTTTAGCGCAACTTAAAAAAGAACACGGCAAAGCAGTGCACCACTGCCTGGCGTATCGTCTTGGTGTGGATGGTTCCACTTTTAGGGTGAGTGACGACGGAGAACCTGCTGGATCTGCAGGCAGGCCTATATTGGGGCAAATTGATAGTAAAGGACTCACCAATGTATTTGTTGTAGTGGTACGTTATTTTGGAGGTACTTTATTAGGTATACCAGGCTTGATCAATGCCTATAAAACTGCAACAGCCTTAGCTTTACAACTTTCGCCAATTATTAAGAAACCAATTGAAATTGCGTACGAACTTAATTTTGATTACCATCAAATGAATGAAGTGATGCTGCTCGTTAAACAGTATAATTGTTCTGTAGTGGAACAAACTGCTCAATTATTTATACAGCTTCATATAGGGATACCCAAGAATAGATTGGACGAAGTCCTTGAAAAGCTGGGCGCTTTAAGAGAAGTAAGTTTTAAGACGTCTTTAAAGTTAGACTAGTTTATTTCTGGTAGGTATAAAATCCTTCCCCAGTTTTGATGCCTAATTTTCCTGCTTCCACCATCTTAGTTAACAATGCAGCAGGCTTGTATTTACTATTTTGAAAACCTTCCTCCATGATTTCTAAAATATTCTTACAAACATCTAGGCCAATATAGTCTGCTAATTGCAAAGGTCCCATTGGATGTGCCATCCCTAATTTCATAATCTGATCTATCGTGGCTGCATCACTGATGCCTTCTTCGAAAGCCAATATAGCTTCGTTGATCATGGGCATTAAAATTCTATTGGCAATGAATCCTGGAGCATCTTTTACAACACAAGGAATTTTTCCAATCGTGGTGGTCAAGGACACAATGGCATCCGTCACTAATGAGCTAGTTGCTTTGCCATTGATGATCTCTACTAGTTTCATCACCGGAACAGGATTCATAAAATGCATGCCAATCACATTGGCTGGCTTTTGAGTTGCTTCGGCTAATTGCGTGATAGAAATAGAAGAGGTATTGGTTGCTAAGATACAAGTAGGATGGGTGTATTGGTCCATCTCTGAAAAAATAGCGATTTTGATCTTGCTATTTTCTGTCGCGGCTTCAATGACTAAGTCGCGGTCATGTACGCCTTCTTTAAGACTGGTATAACAAATTATTTTTGCAAGTGTTGCTTGTTTAGCTTCTTCATTGATGATTGATTTTGCTACTTGACGGTCTAGATTTTTTGCAATTGTTTGCATTGCCTTATCTAATGCAGGGGACTGCGTATCAATTAAATTAACTTCAAATCCATTTTGTGCAAATACATGCGCAATTCCATTTCCCATAGTCCCTGCTCCAATCACTGCAATCTTTTTCATCTATTTACTTTTTGATTTATAGTCACCACGTTTCCAAGAATTTATAAAACTCCTCCAAGCGCTTGGGTTTAGAATATTCATAGGAGGTAATTGTCCTGAATAATAATATCTTGAAGCTTGGTTTTGTAATGCTGCACCCACTGCTTCCTTTCCATCTCTTGGTAAACTTGATAAAATAATTCTTTTTTGTGCGGGGCTTGTATTTTTTCTTGCTGTTTCAAAAAGATCATCGTCTACTTTAGAGTTGACAAAGTCTCTTTCAAATTGTGCACGGGTTGGTCTTGGCTTTAAAATTGTGGCAGGTAAAAAATTGGTATCATTGACCATTAATTGAATGACGCTGTATTGATTGCCTACTAAATTTTGAGGAATGGTAATAATTCTATTTTTAAATCCAACGCAACTAAAAGTGATGGATTCCCCTTTATTGACTGCGATAGAAAAAACACCATCGTTATTAGTGATGGTACCTCTTCCTTTTTTATTCACTACAATACTCGCTAAAGGAATTGCTTTTAAACTATCAGCTGTCATGACAACCCCATATAGTTGAACAACGGAGTCTCTATAAAGATCCACTGTTTGTGCATTTAACTGCGATGGTAGTAGTGCAATTAAGATCAATAATGACAGGACTAGATTCTTTTTCATGTAGCTGCAAATTTAAGCCTCAATGTTCAGAAATGGCGTACTTTTTTTGTTTCGAAATGGGATTATTTTTTGATATATTGGCTATTTTAAGCCTTTTAAAAGGGCAAAATAAGCGCTATGAACGTTAACTTTGCCGGGATTAAATATTTTAACAAAAACTTTCATAATGACAACGGAGGAAATACTAAAAGCATTGAGTAATGTGCAAGAGCCGGATCTAGGAAAAGACTTAGTGACTTTGAATATGATTCAGGATGTAAAAATTGATGGTGATGCAGTTAGCTTTACCATCGTATTAACTACACCAGCATGTCCAATGAAAGATTTAATGAAGAACGCTTGTGAAAATGCCATTAAATTATTGGTGAACCCGAAAGCACAGGTGCAGGTAAATTTCACATCCAACACCACTTCTTTGAGAAAAGACGAAAAGTCGGTTTTATCTAAAGTAAAAAATATCATCGCAGTTGTGAGTGGAAAAGGCGGTGTAGGTAAAAGTACTGTTTCAGCTAACCTGGCATTGGCTTTGGCAGAAGGGGGTGCTAAAGTGGGACTGATGGATGCAGATATTTATGGACCAAGTGTACCCATTATGTTTGGAGTGAGGGGGCAACGTCCATTGATGAAAGACGAAGGAGGCAAAGGGGTAATTATACCTTTAGATCAATATGGTATTAAAATAATGAGCATTGGCTTATTGGTAGATGAAAAAGATGCAGTGGTTTGGAGAGGGCCAATGGCAAGTAGTGCCATTCGACAATTCATTACCGATGTAGACTGGGGGGAGTTAGATTACCTTGTCATTGATATGCCACCTGGCACTGGCGATATTCATTTAACCATCATGCAAACAGTGCCTGTAACAGGTGTGGTGATTGTGACCACGCCGCAACAAGTGGCTTTAGCAGATGCAAAGAAAGCCATTGCCATGTTTGGGCAAGCGAATGTCAATGTACCAATTATAGGGTTGGTAGAAAACATGGCCTATTTCACACCTGCAGAATTACCTGAAAATAAATATTATTTATTTGGAAAAGAAGGGGGACTTAAATTAGCTTCTGAATATGACTTAGCCTTTTTGGGACAAATTCCTTTAGTGCAAAGTATTAGAGAGGGAGGAGATGAAGGGGTACCTGCAATGGTTGGAGCAGATACAATATCAAAAGATGCGTTCAGGACTTTTGTAGGCAACGCAGTGAGACAGATTGCAATTAGAAATGCAAATTTACCAAGAACAGCAACCATCACAGTAGCGCCATAATGGAAAAGAAAATCATCATCGCAATAGACGGCTTTTCATCCTGTGGAAAGAGTACCCTTGCTAAAGCAATGGCCAAGGCATTGGAATATGTTTTTGTAGACACTGGTGCCATGTATCGAGCTATTGCATTGTATTTTTTAAGAAACAATATACCATTCAATGATACAGCTGCTATGGAAGCATTGCAATCAATTGAATTGAGATTTAAATACAATAGTGCAAGTCAAAAAAGTGATATGTATTTGAATGGTGAAAATGTGGAGCAAGAAATTCGAGCAATGCAAGTGAGTCAGAAAGTGAGTGAAGTGGCCACTATTGCTGCTGTTAGGGCATTTGCAGTAGCACAACAAAAAGCGATGGGCATAGATAAAGGAATTGTGATGGATGGGAGAGATATTGGAACAGTCGTTTTTCCGAATGCAGAACTAAAATTATTTGTCACTGCAGACCCGGCTATAAGATTAGAGCGTAGGTACCAAGAATTAGTTCAAACCAATCCTGCAATACTTAAAGAAGAAGTGGCTGCCAATCTGCAACAAAGAGATTTAATGGATAGTACTAGAACACATAGTCCTCTGAAACAAGCTGAAGATGCGATGGTGTTAGACAATACAAATTTAGATAGAGCGCAACAATTTGAGTTGGCCATGCAATGGGCCATGGAGAAGATAAAGTCGAGTTAAATGAGTTAAATGAGTTTGAGTAGCCCTTAATTGATCCAGTTGTCCTTTACTTTTTCAAATGCAGCCTCTAGTTGGTAAAAGCTAAGGATCTTTTTTATAACAGATTCTACCACAGTGTCTGGACAGCTTGCGCCACTTGTCATTAAGATTCGAATAGGATTTAGGTCTGGCAAGAAATTATGCACCACTTCTGATTGTTTATTTTTCCAATTGGTTTTTTCAATTTGAGAAGCATCTATAATTTTACTTACATCATCAATAAAATAAGTAGGTAATTTTCGCTCACACAATTCTACTAAGTGCGAACTATTGCTGCTATTTTTTCCACCCATCACAATGGCTAAATCTGCTTCTGTCTCAAGTAGGCCAATGACTGCAGATTGGTTGTCATTGGTGGCATAGCAAAGTGTATCTCTTGTATCTGCAAAATGAGTAGCTAAATTTTCGGGACCAAATTTTGTCAAGATGACTTGTTTTAGATAATCCGAAATCGCTTGTGTATCGGTTGCTAATTGCGTTGTTTGATTCACTACACCAATTTTATCTAAATGAATATTGGGGTCAAAATTGGGGGAGAAACGATTCACAAAAAAATCATAAAAATAAGTTAGAGGCAATTCGCCACTGATGATTTTTGCCAACACTTTTGTTTCTTCAATATCGTTTACGATTAAAGTAGGCGTATGTGCCGATGTATGTGAAAAAGTCGCCCTTGTTTCTTCATGCTTTGGTTTCCCATGTATGATAATCGAGTAACCTTTTTGTGCAATCTGTTCACTGCGGTTCCAAACTTTTTCTACAAAGGGACAAGTGGTATCATAGGACTCAATAGCAATCCCCTTTGCTTTTAATTTCTCCTCCAATTCAAGTGTGGTTCCAAACGCTGGAATAATGACAATATCATCCTTTGTCAACTCAGATAAGGGAATCAATTCTTTGCCTAGGGTATCTTGTAAAAATTGTACGCCTTTACTTGTCAGATCATTATTCACTTGAGGGTTGTGTATCATTTCGCTTAATAAAAAAATCCTTTTCCCCTTATTTTCTTCAATCGTTCTGTAGGCAATATCAATCGCATTTTCTACACCATAACAAAATCCAAAATGCCTTGCCAAATAGATTTTGACCTTACCAAAGTCAAGTTCGGTAGGGGTGAAATCTTTCTTGAGTTTATCCTCCAATTTGCGCTTTTGTTTGATAGCGACGATTAATGGGCTTCTATACCCTGTAGGCACTTCAAAATTTTTCATCTATTTCAATATTAACAGCTACAAAAGTACAATCTTCGTTGCTTTTTCCCCTATTTTAATTTAGTGCTTGTATCTTTGCGCCATGAATTATGTATCTGTAGAAAATTTGACTAAAAGTTATGGTATTATGCCCTTATTTAAGGGGATCAGCTTTAATATCAATGAGGGCGACAGAATTGCCTTAGTGGCCAGAAATGGTATTGGTAAAACTACGCTTTTAAGAATATTGTCAGGCAAAGAAGTGCCAGATTCGGGTACTGCTAAAGTGCATAAAGATGTCCACTTGGTTTTATTTGAACAAGACCCTCAATTTATTGAAACGGCTTCGGTAACGCAGAACTTATTCAATCAAGCACATCCAATCATGAAGGCCATTAGCAATTATGAAATGGCGATGGAGACAGAAGATGAAAATTTGATCACAGATGCCATCATGGAAATGGAGGAAAATAATGCTTGGGACTTTGAATCAAAAGTAAAAACAATTTTAACACAACTTAATATCCATCATTTAGAACAGCCTGTTTCAAAATTAAGTGGTGGGCAAAGAAAGCGTGTATCCTTAGCAAAAACATTGATCCAAATTGGTTTTGAGCCAAAGCACGTTTTGTTATTAATGGATGAGCCTACCAACCACTTGGATTTAAACATGATCGAATGGTTGGAAAATTATTTAGAGCAAGAAAAAGTCACCTTATTACTTGTATCGCATGACCGTTATTTCTTAGAAGCAGTTACTGATGAAATTTGGGAATTGGAAAGAGAAAAATTATATAGTTATAAAGGAGATTATGAAAATTATTTAGAAAAGAAAGCTGCAAGGATAGAATCTGAATTAGCCAGTATTGATAAAGCAAAAAATACTTTTAGAAAAGAATTAGAATGGATGCGTAAGCAACCAAAAGCAAGAACAACCAAGAGTAAAAGCAGACAGGATAATTTTTATGAAGTAGAATCTAGAGCAAAACAAAAAATAGAAGACACCAATTTGCAATTGGATATGAAGATGACCCGATTAGGTGGTAAAATTATCGAAGCAATTAAAGTGTATAAGTCTTATGGCGATCTAGTGGTGCTAAAAGGCTTTGATTATACCTTTAGTAAAGGAGAACGCATTGGTATAGTTGGTAAGAATGGCGTAGGAAAGTCTACCTTCTTGCAAATTTTACAAGGATTGACCATGCCCGATAGCGGTAAAATCAATGTGGGCGATACGATTGTATTTGGTCATTTTTCTCAAGAGGGACTTACTTATAAAAAGGACATGCGTGTCATAGAATACTTAAAGACATTTGCCGAACAGTTTCCTTTGGCAAGTGGAGGCACATTGAGTGCAGCTCAGTTCTTAGAATTGTTTTTATTTACCCCTGACAAACAATATACTTACTTAAGCGCTTTAAGTGGAGGCGAGAAAAAGCGATTACAATTACTAACCATCTTATTTAAGAATCCTAATTTTTTAATATTAGATGAACCTACCAATGATTTAGATCTTCCCACATTGGCTGTACTAGAACAATTTTTAATTGATTTTGCAGGTTGTGTATTACTAGTATCACATGATCGTTATTTTATGGATAAATTGGTAGACCACTTATTTATATTTGAAGGGGATGGTGTGATTCGTGATTATCCTGGAAATTATACGCAGTTTAGAATTTTAGAAAAAAGCAAACAAAACTATGCTGCTGTAAGCTCTGATATCACCACTCAGGTAGAGCATGAGGTCAAAGCTCCTGTTGCTGGGTCAGTTACGAAAGAAACAAATGAAATAGTAATAGACAATGCGCCTAAGAAAGTGGCTGAAAAAATGACTTATAAGGAAAAACTAGAACTAGAACAATTAAATAAGTCCATGCCGGCATTAGAAATTATAAAAGCGACACTCACTAATGAATTGAACAATACGACTGGAGATTATACTGCCATCACTGCCTTAAGTGCCCAGCTGGCTTTGGTTACAGCCGAATTAGAAGCGGCAGAATTAAGATGGCTGGAACTGAGCGAAAAACTATAGGTCGTTCGTTTTTTCTAAAAAATGAGGCCTAGCCCACAGATAAATGAGGCCTAGCCCACAGATAAATGAGGCCTAAGTTTTCCATATGATTTTATTGATATAGGTAATTTAGTAAAACGATACAGATAGAAACACTGTATCCAATTTATATCTAAATTTTATTATCATGAAACCAATTGAACGAATCGAGATCTTTATTCATTTCAAAAAGATCTCACCCCATGCTTTTGAAAAAAAAATTAAATTGTCAAATGGTTATTTTGCAAAACAGTTAAAACATCTAGGTTCTGTTGGATCAGATATTTTAATTAGAATCCATGATACTTATACTGATCTTGATATTTTATGGATTTTAACAGGAGAAGGACAAATGCTAAAAGAGGAAATACCAGATAGTGAACAAATAGACAACTCTATTATAGAGGATTTTACAAATAAGTACACGAATGAAAATAAAAAGTTAAAGAAGCTTGAAAATGACTTTGATAAATTACAAACCTCATTGAGCGATAAGGAAAAAATTATTGGCTTATATGAGTTTATGTTAAATGGGAATCCTCCTATTACAAATATTAGTAGTACTAGTGTTGTAAAAAGAATGGATGCTTAGGTAGAAAAATACTTAAATGAATAAGTCAAGCTATGTTTGGAATAAATAAAAAGAGCCGCTTCAATTGAAGCGGCTCTTTTTATTTAGTGCTGATTCTTATTATGCATAAGAGGCTACCGGCTCACAAGTACATACAAGATTTCTATCTCCATGTGTATTGTTCACACGCGCTACAGTTGGCCAAAACTTATTGAGCGCAACATATGGTAGTGGGAATGCAGCTTCTTGTCTTGTATAACTATGTGCCCAATCATTTGCACAAATCACATGTTGAGTATGTGGTGCATTTTTCAATGGATTATCTAATTTGTCAAAACGGCCTGTTTCAATAGCAATAATTTCAGTATGGATGGCTAACAATGCATCACAAAAGCGATCTAATTCTGTCATATCCTCACTTTCTGTCGGCTCAATCATGATCGTGCCTGCAACAGGGAAACTCATAGTTGGCGCATGAAATCCATAATCTATCAAACGTTTTGCCACATCTTCTGCTTCAATCCCTGCTGTTTGTTTAAATGGTCTAAGGTCAATTATAAATTCGTGTGCACAAGTGCCATTCTTGCTAGTGTATAAAATCGTATAAGCTTTTTCCAATCTTGATTTCATATAGTTGGCATTCAAAATGGCATAGCTAGTCGACAATTCCAATCCTTTTGCACCTAACATTTTAATGTAGGCATAACTGATTAATAAAATACTTGCAGATCCTAAAGGTGCGCCACTTACTGCATTGGTTGCATCTCCATTCTTAACATGACCTGGTAAGAAAGGGGCTAATTTGTCATTCACGCAAATTGGTCCTACGCCTGGTCCACCTCCACCATGTGGAATCGCAAATGTTTTATGCAAATTCAAGTGACAAACATCCGCGCCAATATTTCCTGGACTTGTTAATCCAACTTGTGCATTCATGTTAGCGCCATCCATATATACCATACCACCATATTGGTGAATCGTGTTACAAATATCCATGATGGTTTCTTCAAATACACCATGTGTAGATGGGTAAGTCACCATCAATGCACCTAAATGATCTTTATGTTGAATTGCTTTTTCTGTTAGGTCGGCTACATCAATATTCCCAGCTGCATCACAAGCCACTACCACCACTTTAAATCCAGCCATGACAGCACTTGCAGGGTTGGTACCGTGTGCACTAATTGGAATCAATACAATATTTCTATGCGCTTCATTTCTTGCAGCATGATATGAACGGATGGTTAATAATCCCGCATACTCACCCTGTGCACCACTATTTGGTTGTAAGCTACATGCAGTGAATCCAGTCGTTTGACATAAATAAGCACTTAACTCTTTTACAATTTCTTGATACCCGATTGTTTGACTTGCTGGCGCAAAAGGATGTAATCCGCCAAAACAAGGCCAGCTTACTGGAATCATTTCTGTTGCAGCATTTAGTTTCATTGTACAACTACCAAGACTAATCATGCTTGTATTTAAAGAAAGGTCTTTATTTTCCAACTGCTTGATATAACGCATCATTTGTGTTTCACTATGATGTGTATTGAAAACAGGGTGTGTTAAATAATCGCTTGTTCTAACTAATTGTGCAGGGATGGCTGCATTTTTAATTGCTGCATTCAAGGCAGCTGCTTTTTTGCCAGTCAATGTTTCAAATAATTCTACAATCAATTGAATATCTTTTGCAGAAGTGGTTTCGTCAATACTAATGGACACTGTTCCGTTCGCAAAATAATTAAAATTGATAGCTTGCTTAGTTCCAAGCTCATTCAATTTAGCTGCATCAAAACCTGTTAGGTGTAAGGTGTCGAAATAAAAATCATTCACTTGTTGAATGCCTAAGCTTTCTAATTGTTGCACCAATACTTGTGCAAATGAGTGCACTCTTGAAGCAATGGATTTTAATCCAACAGGTCCATGATACACTGTATACATGACAGCCATGTTGGCAAGTAAAGCCTGTGCAGTACAAATATTAGAAGTTGCTTTTTCTCGTTTTATATGTTGTTCTCTTGTTTGCAAAGCCATTCTTAATGCACGATTGCCCTGTGCATCAATACTCGCGCCAATCAATCTACCTGGCATCCCTCTTTTGAATGCATCTTTTGTCGCAAAATACGCGGCATGTGGTCCACCAAATCCCATTGGCACACCAAATCTTTGTGTGTTCCCAACAGCCACATCTGCGTTCAATTCGCCTGGACTTTTTAATACAGTCAATGCAAGTAAGTCGGCTACTAAAATTACCATGCCCCCTAATTGGTGCACTTGGTCTATAAAGCTGCTATAGTCTTGGATGGCACCATTGGCATTTGGATATTGAAGGATCGCGCCAAAGAAAGTATTGTCTAATGCTGCAGTTTTAAAATCTCCAGTCACTAATTCTACACCAATTGGCGTTGCTCTGGTTTGTAATACAGATTTTGTTTGTGCAAATATAGCTTCGTCCACAAATAATTTAGGTTGACTAATTACATCTGACTTATTGATATGGTTAAAGATCATCGCCATTGCTTCTGCAGCTGCAGTAGACTCATCTAATAAGGATGCGTTCGCAATGTCCATTCCAGTTAAATCGGTCACCATGGTTTGAAAGTTCAATAAACTTTCTAAACGTCCTTGTGCAATCTCTGCTTGATAAGGCGTGTATTGCGTATACCAACCTGGATTTTCAAATATATTTCTTAGGATGACAGATGGTGTAATGGTTCCATAATAACCCTGTCCAATAAAATTTTTCGCTACAATATTTTTTTCGCCGATCGCTTTTAGGGATTGCAACATTTCAAATTCCGTCAATCCTGCTGGAATCTCCATTGGTTTTGTTAAACGAATAGTTGCTGGTACAATTTTGTCGATTAATGCAGCTAAACTATCAACACCAACTGCCTTTAACATTTTTGCACTATCTACTGGATTTGGGCCAATATGTCTTTGGATAAATTCTGTGCCACTCTGATTCATTTCAACGGAATTGAAAAGGTTAAAAATTGCCACAAAGATAGGCTTTTAGCGCCGCCTTAAAAAGGGATTGGTCACTAAACTTGTTCGAATGGGGAAAGCTTGTGGATGAGGCCTAAATAGTTTACTTTTGTTATCAATTATGCAAGCAAATACTGAACACTTATTTGATACGCCTGCCCCTGAGCAGCTTAAAAAATTTCAGAACTTTCTTAAAAGGGTGGATAAGCGCGTTATTTTAAAACAATTGCCAGATTTGCACGAGGCTGCATTTGAGAAAATCGATTGTTTAGATTGTGCAAGATGTTGTAAAAATTATTCCCCAAGATTCAAGATGCCAGACATTAAAAGAATCAGTAAGTACATGGGCATGAAAGAGACTGCTTTTATCGACCAGTATTTGAGTATGGATGAAGAAGGCGACTATGTTTCTAAAACAAGGCCTTGTCCTTTTTTAGGCAATGACAATGCTTGTGGCATTTATGATCATCGCCCAACAGATTGTCAAAGGTTTCCTTATACCGACGAGGATGTTTTTTTCAAACGCATTCCAATTACAATGAAAAATGCAGAATTTTGTCCTATCGTGCATGATGTCATGAATGCATTGATTGCAAAATAATTAGTATTCCATTTCTTTTAGTTTTGGTGCTTTAAACCACGTAGTGAAGACCACTAAAATGGTCATGACGCCACCAAATACCACAGAGGGAATCACCCCCATTGCTCTTGCTGCCAATCCACTTTCAAATTGCCCCAATTCGTTACTGCTATTGATGAACATTGAATTCACTGACATCACCCTGCCACGCATATGGCTAGGTGTTTTGAGTTGAACAATTGTGCCACGAACGATCATGCTAAATCCATCTAAAATACCACTCATTAATAAAGCAGCAAATGAGATCCAAAAAATTTTTGAAACTGCAAAAACAATAATGCAGACACCAAAGCCAGCGACTGCAAGTAATAATTTTTTACCTTGTTTTCTTTGCACTGGAAAAATAGTAATGAGTACGATAATAAGCATCGCACCAATATCAGTTGCTGCATTGAGCCATCCAAAACCGATAGGTCCTGCCTTTAAAATATCTCTTGCAAAAACAGGCACCATGGCGACTGCGCCACCAAAAAGTACAGCAAATAAGTCTAAACAAAGTGCACCTAACAACTCTTTACTATTTAACACAAAACGCAATCCTTCTTTTACGCTTTCTAAAGGTTTTTGTTCTACTACAGTTGGGTGTGGAGGTCTTGTACTAATTTTTTGAATAAAGAAAAATCCTATCAAAACCAACGCTACCACAAGGATTAAAGAACCATGAATACCAAAACCTGCAATCATAAAACCTACACTTGCATGCCCAACTACTGAGGCGCTCAACCACATGCCTTGACTCCATGTGGTGGCATTTTGTAATAAATTTTTAGGTACAATTTCACCCACCAAAGTACCAAAACCCGGACCAGTAAATGAACGAATGATCCCAGTACAAAAAATGACAAAATAAATACCAATGGCTATTTGTAGGTTGCCTAAATGTGCTTTGCCATAGGCCGAGGACAAAAGCAATAAACTAATGGCGCAAAGAAAATAAAACGAAACGCCTATTAAAACAATTTTTCTTTTCTCACTTTTATCAATCACATGACCAGCGTATAAAGAAAGAGATACTGCAGGAATGACTTCTGCTAAACCAATTAATCCAATGGCAAAGGGCTCGTTGGTCAACTCGTAAATCCACCAGCCAACCAATGTACCCATCATCCTCAATCCCGTGATAAACAAAAAACGCCCAATCATTAAATTCTTAAACTCAGCTATCCTTAACGCGGCAAATGGATCTTTGGTTAATTGTGGTGCAGTTTGTTCCATAACTATTTTGATAGGGTGTGGTTAGGGAAGCGTAAAATAATGTTGGCCTTCTTCTAGATCTTTGTCTAGTGCTTCAGTGATGACTTTAAAATGCTTTTCGTTATACAAGAAATCTGCGTTACTGGCGTCAACAAAAATCGTTTTGATATTATGTTGTTTGATATAGCTCGTATAGGTCTCCTGTAATTTAAACAAGTATTCGTCGGGGATGGATTGTTCGAATTTTCGGTTCCTTTTTTTAATATTCCCTTGTAATTTATTGACTGGCGCATGTAAAAAAATCAGAATATCCGGTTGGGTCAATTGTGGTACAAAAACGTCAAACATTTTTTGATATAATCTAAATTCTTCCTCGGGTAAATTCACCTTTGCAAAGAGCAAGCATTTAGTAAAAATATAATCTGATACGGTTACATCTTGAAACAGGTCATTGGACTTCACCATCTCTTGTTGTTGCTTGAATCGTTCTGCTAAAAAGAACAGTTCCAATGGGAAGGCGTATTGCTTTGGATTCTCGTAAAATTTTGTCAAAAATGGGTTATCCGCAAATTCCTCTAACACCAGTTTTGCATTATAATGTTGTGCTAGTAATTGTGACAGCGTGGTCTTTCCGGCACCAATATTCCCCTCAATTGCTATAAAATGATGCTTCATAATGCTTCTAATGCTTGCGTTCAAAGATAAGTTTTGGATCCTTTAGAGGTCGGTTTTTTTATGCACAACAGAGGCATCTTTGGTAGCTTTGTAGAGTGCTGAATTCGTTTTATGAAGGATCGGATGCACAAAATCAGGGGCTATCTCCACCAATGGCGCCAATACAAAGTTGCGTTCTGCTAGTCTAGGGTGTGGAATCGTTAATCCAGGTGTATCAATAATCGTTTGATTGAAATAAATGATATCCAAATCGATGGTCCTAGGCCCAAGGGGGATCAATCTTTCCCTGCCCATGGCTAACTCAATCTCTAAAAGCATGGCCATTAAATCTTGTGGGCTCAATGTAGTTTCAATGCATAAGGCTTGGTTGTAAAATGCTGGCTGATCTTTAAATCCCCAAGCTTCAGTTTCAAAGATGGAGGATTGCTTTTGAATGGGGCCACATCTTTGCTCAATGCTTTTTCGAGCATTTTCTAAATTGACCAAACGGTTCCCTATATTGCCGCCTATCATGAGGTAGATATGGTTCATAGAAGTATGCTGAAAATGAACGCAAATATCCATAATTTTACAAGGCAATCTTTATTTTTTTGCTGCTATTTTAGATTTCTTTTAAATCAATCTTTTTATGAAAAGCTTCTTTACCTCATTCTTCGCTGTAATCCTTGCTTTATTTGTTTTTTCAATTGTAAGCATCATGCTATTAATTGGATTGGGCACAGCTTTTTCTTCTGATGAACCAGAGGCTATTGCATCCAATGCGGTATTAGTGATAGACCTTGCAGATAGTTTCACAGAAAAAGAAGTGTCAGATCCTTTTACAGAATTATTGAATCAAGGTTCTGGAAAAGTGCCAAGCTTAACAACTGTGATTGGATTGATTCAGCATGCTAAAAAAGATTCAAATATTAAAGGCATCTACATTAAATGTCAACAAAATTCAAATGGTTACGCAAATTCAGAGGAACTTAGAAAAGCCTTGGTAGAATTTAAAAAAAGCAACAAATTTATTTTTGCATACGGCGAAACGATTTCTCAAAAAGGATATTGGGTAGGTAACGTGGCCAATCAAATTTATACGCATCCACAAGGCGGATTGGAGTTCAGTGGGTTTTCATTAGAGACGGTTTTCTTAAAAGGGATGTTGGATAAATTGGATGTGGAGATGCAAGTGTTTTATGCGGGTAAATTCAAAAGTGCAACAGAGCCCTTTAGGTATGAGAAAATGTCGGATGCCAATAAGCAGCAAACGAGCGTATGGTTAAATGGTTTATATGATCATTTTATTAATACAGTTGCTACTTCGAGACAAATTGCACCTGATAAGTTGAAAGCAATGGCCAACGAGGCAAAAATTCAATCAGCACAAGATGCATTGTCAAATGGATTGGTGGATGGATTAATTTATGATGACCAACTGAAAAAAACGATTGCAAAAAAATTAAAAGGGGTAAAAGAAAATGACATTCCATTTGTTTCAATCAAAGAATATGCCAAGTCTGTTCCGCTAAGAGGGACTGGTGCTGGTAAAATTGCAGTGGTCTATGCAGATGGCGATATTGTGATGGGCAAAGGCGTGAAAGGGTCTATTGCAAGTGATGACTTTAGAATGATGCTCCAAAAAATTAGAGCAGACGCATCTATTGATGCATTGGTCTTAAGAGTGAATTCACCTGGTGGAAGCGCCTTAGCAAGTGATATTATCTGGAGAGAAATTGAATTGATTAAAAGTAAGATACCGGTGATTGTAAGTATGGGTGATGTCGCTGCATCTGGAGGATATTATATTGCATGTGGTGCTGATTCTATTTATGCAGATGCCAATACCATAACAGGTTCAATAGGCGTATTTTCGGTCGTTCCAAATATTTCTGGCTTCATGAAAAATAAATTAGGCGTGACTTTTGATGGTGTAAAAACTGCGACCTATGCAGATGCGCCAACATCCACAAGACCCCTCAATACCATGGAGCAAAAAATGATGCAATCTGGCGTGGATAGTATTTACAATACTTTTAAATCAAGGGTGGCAAAGGGCAGAAAAAAATCATTGGAGTTTGTGGATTCAATTGCACAAGGTCGAGTTTGGTTAGGTTCGGATGCAATTAATGTAGGACTAGTGGATAGAATTGGCACTTTAAATGACGCGCTTGCATCTGCTGCTAAAATGGCAAAACTAAAAGGCTATAGCGTTAAACAATATCCAGAATCAAAATCATTTATCGAAGATTTAATTGAAGACTATAAAGACTTTGTTAAAGTAAAATCAATTGAATCTGAAATAGGGGCAAGCCAATGGCAGATTTTACAACATTTGAAGACAGTGCAGCAAATGGTAGGGGCTCCTCAAGCTCGAATGCCTATCTTTGTGGTTAAACAGCCCTAGTATCCATGCGTTCATATAGTCAAATTAAAGCGATGCTTGCTATCACAAGAGCAAGCTTGCGCTCCATCTTGAGAAGCCCATCTGCGGTTGTTTTTAGTATTCTATTTCCGCTGATATTTATTTTAGTATTTGGTTTTTTAAGTAGTGGTGGAAATATCAATGTAAAAGTCGCACTCGCCCCCAATGCGGATACTACTAATTTGGTGTATGAAAAAGTGAAGTCCTTAGCAGGACTAAAATTTGTAGTAACGGATCAGGCAACAGTGAATGCAGAATTGGCTAAAGGTAGAATTACAGCATTGATTGATATTCAACCGACACAAAATCCTAGTCAGCCTTATCAAATCCAGTTAACGAGTTCGGCTGCTGCCAATCCGCAAAATATTCAGTTAATTAAGTCCATCTTAAATGCAGTGATTGCAAATATCAATGCCGATCAATTTAAAGATGCCCCTACAATTGCTGTGGTAAAAAACGAAGTCATTGAAGTGCCAGGCAGAACCTATCGCACCATAGATTTCATTTTACCTGGACAATTGGGTTTTTCCTTATTAAGTGCAGGTGTTTTTGGCGTGGCATTTTTATTTTTTAATTTAAGACAACAATTGGTTTTAAAAAGATTTTATGCCACACCTATTAGACGTTTGTATATCATTTTAGGCGAAGCTTTAAGTAGGGTTATTTTTCAGTTGATGACTGCGGTGATCATTATTGGGATAGGCCATTTTGCATTCAATTTCACGCTCGTGCATGGATTTATCACTTTCTTGAATATCATGGCACTTAGTTTCATTGCCTTAATTTTATTTATGGGCTTTGGTTTTATTGTGAGCGGCGTAGCAAAAAATGAAAGTACCATTCCGCCATTTGCCAATTTAATTACCTTGCCTCAATTTTTACTAGCTGGTACTTTCTTTTCAATTGATTCTTTTCCAAAATGGCTGCAACCTTTTTGCAATATTTTACCATTAACGCATTTTAACAATGCCATGCGTGAAATTGCATTTGAGGGTGCAAATTTATTTTCAGTAGGAAATGAAATTGCCATTCTGCTAGCATGGATTGTCATTGTTTATGCTGCTGCATATAAAATTTTTAAATGGGAATAAAATGAAACTGATTCGTTTTGCATTGATAAGTGTATTGGTCATCAGTATCTTAATCACTGCTATCGCTAGCTTATTTCCTTCCATGGTGATTACATCAAGGGCGGTAGAAGTCAATGCCACCAATGAGCAGATACAACATTGTGTGAAAGACTTAGCTGCATGGAAGGGTTGGATGAGTGATTGGAAAGATCAATCAGTTATGGTACAAGATAGTATTGCACGTGTTGGTACTCAGACTATTCAAATGCTTTCAAGTACCGATAGTACCGTGCTTTTAAAATGGGAAGCGACAGGGCAAGCGCCTTATCAAGTTCAAATAGAATGGTTGCCATTAAAAGAAGGCACTTATGTCATTCACTGGTCTTTTGAGCAACAGGTCAATTGGTATCCTTGGGAAAAATTTCAGACTTTGCTCAATGAAAAGGTCTTAGGAGCAAAGATGGAAGAAGAATTACAACATTTAACAGCTTGTGTTTTATCTGACAATGTAGCTTTAAAATAAATCGATAAAGTTTATTGACCTT
The DNA here is from genome assembly GCA_945874755.1 of Chitinophaga pinensis. Lineage (GTDB taxonomy): Bacteria > Bacteroidota > Bacteroidia > Chitinophagales > Chitinophagaceae > Sediminibacterium > Sediminibacterium pinensis_B. Next base: position 30,059 of record CAMCHR010000008.1, on the reverse strand, counting down.
TATCTTTTAGGTATTCGATATTTCTTTTGATCCCATTTAATTTTGATCTTAGTAAAGGAGATTGTTTAAATCTTGCTTTAAAACTAGTTTCTTCCATTTCGAGCCAAGCATCTTTGGACATCGATAATAAGCCTTCAATTGGCTTGAATTTTGCTTCTTGATGCGGATGACTAAATCGATTCCAAGGACATACATCCTGACATATATCACAGCCAAATGCCCAGTCTTGATAGGATCTATCAGAACCAGTTTCAATAGTTTGTTTTTTCAATTCAATGGTATAATAACTAATACAATGATTGGCTTCAATAGTTTTATTAGGCAAGATGGCTTGTGTCGGGCATGCATCAATACATTTAGTACAAGTGCCACAATAATCTTTTGCTATAGGTTGGTCATAAACACATTCAAGATCTACAATTAAACTTGCAATAAAAAAGAAGGAACCTTTTTTAGGTTGGATTAAGTTGCCATTTTTGCCAATCCATCCAGCACCTGAAAGCCAGGCCCATGAACGCTCTAACACTGGAGCTGAATCTACAAATCCTCTACCTTCAATTGGTCCAATTTTTTGACGAAGCTCATCTAGCATTTGATTCAATGCGAGCTTAATCACTTCATGGTAATCTTGGCCGTAGGCATATTTAGCAATTTTTGGAAAGCCACTTGGTTGTTCCTGTTCCGGATAATAATTCTTTAAAAAAGTAATCACCGATTTTGCACCAGGCACTAATTTTTTTGGATTAATTCTTAAGTCAAAATGTTTTTCCATGTATTGCATATCTCCATGAAAACCTTTTGCCAACCATTGCTCTAATCTAAATGCATCTTCGGTTAATTCTTTGGCTTCAGCAATACCACAGAAATCAAATCCATGCTGTAGGGCTAGCTCTTTGATGAGTTGTGTATGCTTAAATTGGTTCACAGAATGCAATTTTAGGTAAGCATAAATTTCTTTTTTTTGTCATTTTAGTACTTTTCTTCATCTATTGTAAAATTAAAAGAAAATACAAGCAATGACTGACTTTATTGCTCTTTTTTCAAAAGTATAATTTAATAGTAGCTTCATAGTAAATATATCTAAAGGTTTTGAAGTCTTGATAGGTACATGTATATTTGACGGATAGACAAATTTGCGCTATCCGTCAATTTATTTTATGGCAAACACTAAGAAGGCAGCTGTTGGTTTTATATTTATCACCGTTTTAATTGATATAATTGGATTTGGTATTATTATACCCGTTTTGCCTCAATTATTACAGCAGTTAATGCATGTAACGGATCGAACCGATATTAGTGCTATTTCAAAACCTGCTATATTTTTAACTTTGATATATGGGCTCATGCAATTTATTTTTGCGCCCATATTAGGAAGTTTGAGTGATCGATATGGTCGCAGACCGGTTTTGCTTTTTTCCCTGCTTGGGTTTGGATTAGATTATATTTTTTTAGCTTTTGCTCCAACCATTGGGTGGTTATTTTTAGGAAGAATGATTTCAGGTATTACGGGGGCTAGTATCACCACTGCTTCCGCTTATATGGCTGATATTAGTAATGAAAAAAACAGGGCACAAAATTTTGGAATGATTGGAGCTGCTTTTGGTCTTGGTTTTATTATTGGTCCTATGTTAGGAGGTTTGCTAGGGGAGTTGGGTACAAGAATTCCATTTTTAGTAGCCGCTGGATTGGCCTTGGTGAATGCTTTGTATGGTTATTTTGTTTTGCCAGAGTCCTTAGATATGGAACACCGTCGCTCCATTGATTTAAAAAAAGCAAACCCAATTGCTTCATTATTAAAATTTAAAAAATACCCAGCAGTACTTGGATTAATTCTCTCACTACTATTAATTTATATAGCTGCACATGCTGTGCAAAGTAATTGGAGTTTTGCTAATATTAATAAATTTGGATGGACACCTAAGATGATTGGTATTTCATTGGCTGTGGTGGGGGTATTGGTTAGTTTGGTGCAAGGCTTACTCATTAGAGTAGTCAATCCTAGATTAGGAAATGAAAAAAGTGTATATATAGGAATTGCATTGTATGCTATTGGTTTAACTTTATTTGCTTTTGCAACACAAGGCTGGATGATGTTTTTATTTTTAGTGCCTTATTGTTTGGGGGGAATTTCAGGACCCGCTTTGCAAGCTCTAATTTCAGCACATGTTCCTAAAAATGAACAAGGAGAATTGCAGGGATCGTTAACAGGATTAAACAGTTTAACCACCATCTTTGGTCCGTCCATGATGATAGGATTAACCTCCTATTTCTCCATTAAAAATGACCCCAGTCATATTTACTTTCCAGGTGCTGCTTTTTTATTAGGCGCCTTTTTTATGCTTTTAAGTGCCATTATTGCTTATTGGGTATTAAAACATGATACACGCCCATCAAAGGCCTAGAATCTTGCTTTATAATCCCTTCCTGTTGTTATATTTGTGGCTCAATAAAGGCCTATTTATGTCTCCATTAATGCAACAGCTAAAAGCAACTGCAGGGTTTATACAGTCAAAAATTACTACAAAAGCAAATACCGCCATTATCTTAGGTAGTGGATTGGGTAATTTATCAAGTATGATTGAAGCTGAATTTAGCATTCCTTATAGTGAAATTCCAAATTTTCCTGTGAGTACCGTTGAAGGACATAAGGGAAGATTAATTTTGGGCACATTGAATGGTAAAAAGGTCTGGGTCATGGAAGGTCGTTTCCATTTTTACGAAGGCTATACTGCAGAACAAGTTGTTTTCCCAATTCGCGTGTTGAAATTATTAGGAGTCGAAAATTTATTATTGTCCAATGCTGCAGGTGGCGTCAATAAGGATTATCAAGTGGGTGATTTAATGATCATCAAAGACCATATTAGTTTCTTTACAATGAATCCATTATTGGGTAAAAATGAGCCTGCCTTGGGGACGCGTTTTCCTGATATGAGTGAGCCTTATGCCAATGCATTTATCGACAAAGCAAAACGAATCGCTGCTGAAAATCAAATTAAAGTACACGAAGGAGTCTATGTAGGGGTAACAGGTCCAACATTTGAAACAAGAGCAGAATATCAATTGATCAAAATAGCAGGTGGAGATGTGGTGGGCATGAGTACAGTGCAAGAAAATATTGCAGCAGTGCATTGTGGTATGAAAGTTTTTGCAATGAGTGTTGTGACTGATTTAGGTATTCGAGAAGATAACAATGTGATCACACACGAGGAAGTATTGGCGGCTGCAAATGCGGCCGAACCTTTATTAACTTTAATTTTTAGTGCATTGGTAAAAGAAATTGCCGCTTAAGGCTTTTATTTTTTCATAGCACTATCATAATATCTAACATGAGGACTAAGCGTTTTTTATTCATCTGGTGTATTACAATTTGTCTATCAATTGGACAGTTGGGTGCACAGAATATGCGTTCTAATTCATTTAACAGAGGAGGTAGTGTTGGTGCTAGTGGATCTACGGACTCCTTACAGAAAAGAGATAAGTCGGAGGATTCAATTGGGATTTTTTATAGATTGTACAATAGCTTGACCATTCAGAATATGGATACTTCTATTGCTGATTTCTATTCAAAATTTATCCTGCCCTATAGCAATTATCATTTAGGCAATTTAGGCAATGCAAGTAAATCCTATTTATTCAATCCTTTGCAAAGAGGGGGATGGGATGCAGGTTTTAGGGCCTATGAAGTCTATAATTATACCTTGGAGCAAACGCCGTTTTATCAAACCACGAAACCTTATACCGAATTGGGTTATTTGTTGGGAGGAAAAGGAGAGCAATTGATAGAGATATTGCATACCCAAAATAAAACAAAGCAGTTTAATTATTCTTTTGCTTATCGATTTAGCAACGCGCCAGGAAATTTAAAAAATCAACAAGCGAATTTGAATAATATGCGCATGACCGCTAATTTTCAATCAAAGCGAAAGCGTTATGCGTCTTATTGGGTAATGTTATCCAATAAATCTGCTTCATCGGAAAATGGAGGATTAGCAAATAGTGCTTTAATTGATAGTCTTTCCTTGAACAATCCGTATGAGTTAGAGACAAGATTGGGGATTAGTGGGGCTTCTTTTAGAAATCCATTCAATACCTATATTGCCACGGGGTCAACCTATAAAGAACAAAATTTTGTGTGGAAGCAGACCTATGATATTGGACAGAAAGACTCTCTGGTTAAAGACACCGTGACGACTTATTTATTTTATCCTAGACTAAGGTTCCAGAATGAAATAAAATACCAATCCAATCAATTTGTTTTTGGGGACGCCAATCCCTCCGAACTAAATTATCAACAATTTTTTAATTACAAATTACCAGTTGGGAACACCATGTTGTTTCAGGATAACTGGAAAAGATTCACGAATGAATTTAGCTTAGTTTCTTTTCCGGAGAAAACAAATCCTAATCAATACTTACAAATTGGACTTGGTTACCAATCTTTGAACTTTAAAGATACTTTGCAAACATGGTCAAATAATGATATCTATGGACTTGGCGTCTATAAAAATAAAACCAAGAATCTTCGTTGGGATATTCAAGCATCTGGAAAATTATTTTTAAGTGGCTATCACGTAGGGGATTACGAAGCACAGTTTTCTTTGAGTAGGATACTCAATAATAAAGGAGATCAATTGGCATTATGGGTACAAAATTCTAATCGTACGCCATCCTTTAATCGACTTGGAATTACGGCATTCCCCATTTCCAAATTAAGTACTATCGATAAAGAAAATATAATAGAGCTTGGTGCAATGTGGGATCAAAAAAGTCAAGGTTTAACTGCCTCGTTTCAGTACAAACTTATTCAAAATTTTCAATACTTTGGCTCAGGATACCAACCAATGGTTTATGACAAAGTATTAAGTTATGTGAAGGGCACTTTGTCAAATCAAATAAAACTAAGTCGTCATTGGAATTGGTATAATGAACTAACCTTACAGCTAGTAGATCCCAATGCGCCATTGCATCTGCCAGTAATTTTTACTAGACAGCGCCTTGCTTTTGAGGGCAATTTCTTTAAAAATTTATTCCTTTCAACGGGCTTAGAGTTCATTTATCATACATCCTTTCAGCCAGATGGCTATATGCCGTTGAGTGGGCAGTTCTACCTACAAGATCAGTTTACAGCCAATAATAGACCCATTGCCAATGCTTTTTTAAATTTTAGGATCAAAAGATTTAAAGGATTTATACGCATGGAACAGTTGAATACCTTATTAGCCACTAGTAATCAATTAGGTACAAGGTATCATTTTACTGCGCCAAATTATCTAGGTACAGGCACTTGGTTGAGAGTTGGAATTTGGTGGAATTTTATCAATTAGTACTACCTTTGTATGGTGAAGCAAATTTTGACCATCCTACTTTTATTTGTGTATAGTTTCTCCAGCATTGGAGCAACTGTGAAGGCACATTTTTGTGCAGGGAAAGTTCAAAAATGTATTTGTGGTAAGGCGACTAAAAATAAGGCTACTACAAAAGATACTTGTTGTGCAGAAAAAATAACCTTCATTAAAAAGCAAGACTTGCATCAGTTCAATGAACTTACAACTGCAAAGCAACCTTTATTACTAGCTACACATCCATCCGAATTTTATACGCTTATAGCTGCTGCTCCAGTTTTTGAACTAAAAGCAAAAGCAAAAGTTCATTCCAAAAAGGGATTGCTTTTTACAGGGCCGCCAATCTATGCCTTAGATTGTCTTTTTTTAATTTGATTTTAATGTAATTGACTTTGATGGAGCATGCAATTGAATATTGCTGCATCCATGCTATTTCTATTTTCTGTAATTAAAAATTAAAAAATATTGTATGAAAAAAATGATTCTATTAAGTGGCTTTATGATGGCCATTCTTTTCTCTGTAAATGCACAAACAGCTACTAAATTAAAAGTGTCTGGTAATTGTGGTATGTGTAAATCAAGTATCGAAAAAGCTGCTACATCAGCAGGTGCAACAACTGCCAATTGGGTTATGGATGCAAAGTTATTGACACTCATATTTGATGGTAAAACCAATTTAGACAAAATTGAAACAGCGATTGCTGTTGTTGGATATGATACCGAACATAAGACAGCTACGAAAGCTACTTACGATGCTTTACATGAATGTTGTAAATATGAGCGTGAGGTTAAACAAGATACAGTGATCAAGAAAGTGTCTCTTGTGGCTTCGGGCTTAACATGTTCTATGTGTTCTAAAGCAATTTTTAAAGCGTTGACTAAATTAGATTTTGTGGAGGAAGTAAAAGTAGATATTGAGCTGTCTAAATTTATCCTAACATTTAAATCTGGCAAGACCGTGGTGATTGATCAAATTAAATCTGCAGTGGCTGACGCTGGATTTAGTGTTCAAAGCCTAGTATACGAATAGAATACATATGAAAAGCCTAGTCTTTAATGATTAACTTCGGAGGATTCATAAACATTCATAACCATTCATTTTGTTGAGTAAGAACTTTTATTATGCTATCAAAAATCATTCAGTTTTCGATTAAGAATAAACTTGTCATTCTTTTAGGACTTTTTGCCTTGATCCTAGGAGGCGTTTATTCTATTTCCAAATTGCCTATTGATGCTGTACCAGATATTACCAACAATCAAGTACTGATTATCACATCTGTTCCAAGTGCAGGTGCACCAGATGTGGAGCGCTTGATTACTGTGCCAATCGAGCAAGCTACTCGGAACATTCCTGGCATGATTGAGCAGCGCAGTTTTTCAAGATTCGGTTTGAGTTTAGTGACCTTAGTATTCAAGGACGAAGTGGATATTTATTGGGCTAGGCAACAGGTATCTGAGCGCTTAATTACAGTCAAGTCTCAAATGCCAGAAGGCATGGGGATTCCGGAACTTGGTCCTTTAACAACGGGCTTGGGTGAAATTTATCAATTTGTAGTCAGGCCCAAGAAAGGGTATGAAGGAAAGTATAGTTTAACTGAATTAAGAACAATGCAGGATTGGATTGTTCGTAAGCAATTATTGGGTACTCCTGGTGTGGCGGATGTGAGTAGTTTTGGAGGTGCAGTGAAACAATTTGAAGTGAGTGTGAATCCTGAGTTATTAAAGCAATATGATTTATCAGTGAATGATATTTATACTGCCTTAAATGATAACAATGAAAATACAGGGGGTGCTTATATTGAACATGGTCCAAATGTATTATTTATTAGAACAGAAGGGATGGTGGATAGCATGGATCAGATTTCAAGTATTCCTGTAAAGACTTTATCAAATGGGATGCCCTTATTAATTAGGGATGTGGCAGAAGTTAAGTTAGGCGAAGCGACTAGATTTGGCGCAACAGGCTACAATGCGGATGGAGAAGTTGCAGGTGCAGTCGTGATGATGCTGAAAGGAGAAAATAGTAAGCAAGTAATTAAGGAAATCAAAACTAAGATTGCGACCATTCAGCAGACCATGCCAGAAGGAGTGGTTATTGAGCCTTTTTTAGACCGAACAAAAATGGTGGATAATGCCATTGGTACCGTCGCTAAAAATTTATTAGAAGGGGCATTGATTGTTATTTTCATTTTAATTTTATTCTTAGGAAATTTAAGAGCTGGTTTAGTGGTGGCATCTGTGATTCCATTATCTATGTTATTTGCTTTTATATTGATGCATCTTTTTGGCGTGAGTGGAAATTTAATGAGTCTAGGTGCATTGGATTTTGGACTGCTAGTGGATGGGGCTGTTATTATTGTAGAAGCTGTATTACATCAATTATACCATAGCTCTAAAAAAGAGGGGCACAATCAATTGGATAAAGCCGAGATGAATACGATTGTGGGTCAAGTCTCTAATAAGATGATGGGTGCTGCTGCTTTTGGACAAATCATTATTTTAATTGTCTATCTACCTATTTTATCTTTATCAGGTATAGAAGGCAAGATGTTTAAACCAATGGCACAGACTGTTTCCTTTGCATTAATAGGTGCATTCATTTTATCTATCACTTATGTACCTATGATGAGTGCATGGGTATTGAACAGAAATAGAGTGCAAAAAGAAACATGGACAGATAAGTTCATGCAAAAATTAGCAGCATTCTATGAACCATTATTGAAGAAGGCATTGGGAATGCCAAAGCAAATTGTTGGTTTAACCATTGTTTTATTTATTGGATCAATTATTTTATTGACCACATTAGGTGGAGAGTTTATACCAAAGCTAGAAGAAGGAGATTTTGCAGTAGAAACAAGGGTTTTGAGTGGAGGTTCTATTAATACTACATTAGATGCCACACAAAAGGCGTCCAAATTATTGATTGACCGTTTTCCGGAGGTAGAAAAAATAGTCACTAAAATTGGAGCTGGAGAAATCCCAACAGATCCAATGACGATGGATGCATCTGATTTAATCATTATTCTAAAAGATAAAAAAGACTGGGTATCAGCAAAAACATTCGATGAATTAGCGGATACAATGGGTAAAGTGATGTCTCAAGTGCCAGGTATTACCTCTGGCTTTCAATATCCTGTTCAAATGCGATTCAATGAATTGATGACAGGTTCAAGGCAGGATGTTTCTTGTAAAATTTTTGGTGAAAACTTAGATAGTTTGGCGAAGTATGCTGCTTTAATGAGCAATTTGATCAATGATGTGGAAGGTGCTAAAGACCTTTATACAGAAACTGTTACTGGTATCTCTCAAGTGGTGGTGCATTTTAATCGTACCGCAATTGCAAATTATGGTGCAAATATTAAAGAAGTCAATCAGGTCATTCAGTCGGCCTATGCAGGAGGCATAGCGGGTAAAGTGTTTGAAGGCGATAGAAGATTTGACTTAGTAGTGCGATTGAATACCTCACAAAAGAAGGACTGGCAACAAATCAAAAATTTAATGGTGACGGTGGGTAATGGCAAACAGGTTCCATTGTATGAGCTTGCAGAAGTAAAGATTGAAGAGGGTCCTTATCAAATACAAAGAGAAGACGCAGCCAGAAGAATTGTGGTAGGGTTTAATGTAAGAGGGAAAGACGTGAAGACGGTGGTGACCGAAGTGCAAGACAAGGTAAAAAAGTCCATTCAATTTCCTCCTGGATATTATGTAGTGTATGGTGGACAGTTTGAAAATTTAGAACATGCAGTTAGTCGTTTACAAATTGCAGTACCTGTTGCTTTATTATTAATTTTAGTGATGTTATTTTTTGCATTTAAAAATATCAAACATTGTTTATTGATTTTCTCAGCCATACCTTTCTCAGCCATTGGTGGCGTATTTGCATTATGGATAAGGGAGATGCCTTTTAGTATATCCGCAGGGGTTGGCTTTATTGCCTTATTTGGGGTAGCTGTATTGAATGGTATTGTATTGTTAACAGAGATGAATAAATTAGCTATGGAACCTAGTAGAACAATTTTTGATATCATTGCGACTGCAACTAAAACAAGATTAAGGCCCATTTTAATCACTGCAGCGGTTGCTTCTTTAGGTTTTATTCCTATGGCCATAAGTAGTGGCGCTGGAGCCGAAGTTCAAAAACCTTTAGCAACAGTCGTGATTGGTGGATTGTTATCAGCAACTTTATTGACTTTATTTGTATTACCTATCTTTTATCAATTGTTTGAAAAGAAAAGATTGGGTCAATCTACAATAGTCATTATACTATGCATGATAGGATTGAATGCAACTGGCTTGCAAGCACAGCAATTGACTGTAAAAAGGCCATTAGTAAAAGTGATTGAACAGGCTAAGCAGGTGTCTCCAACATTAAAAACAACTTTAGCCCAACAAGCCTATTATAATGTACTTACAAAATCAAGTTTTGATCCAGCTAAATTATCATTAAGAGGCGAATTAGGCAATGTGAATAGTAGCTTGAATGACTCAAAATATGCTGCAGAGCAGGTGTTTGATTTACCTCAGGTATATCAAGCTCAAAAAAAATTATATCAATCCATTCGTCAAGCCTATGATTTCCAAATTGTATTAGATCAAAATTATATCCAACATGCTGTTGAGCAATTATATATTCAATTGCAGTTTCAAGTAGCGAAGGGAGGCTTGTTAAGTCAGCTTGATACCATCTATCTTAAACAATTGGCTGCGGTGGATGCAAGATTTAAAGCAGGACAAGACAATGGATTGGAACAAATTAATATGCAGAACTGGGTAAGTATGCATCAGCAATTAATGATAAAGCATCAAAATGAACAGCATGGATTACAAAAACAGTTTGCTATTTTACTACAAGATTCAACCATGTTCTTGCCAGAGGAAATTTTAAATTTTGAACTTAAATTGATGGACACTTCAGTAGATGCTTCACATCCTTTGAATTTGTTTTGGAAACAAAAATTACAATCTGCTATTGCAGAAACAAATATTGCTAAATCTAAGGTATTGCCTCAAGTAGCGATGGGGTATACCAATCAAAGTTTTAGGATGACTCCAAATGACCAAAATAGGTACAATTCGGTCAACGTAGGCCTTAACGTCCCATTGTTTAGATCAGGTTTAAAGCAGAAAGTAAAAGCAAGTCAGGCAAATGAAACCGTGGTTGCTAACGAGAAAGAAAAAGCTAGTATTGATTTAGAGATGGAGATACAAAAAGCATGGAATCATTATCAGCAAACTGTTGATTTGTACCAGCATTTTCAGAAAAACTTACTACCTAATGCAAATAAAATTGCGATGATCGCTAATGTATCATTTAAAGAAGGTCAAATAAGTTATATCGAATGGTCTAACTCAATGACCCAAGTTCAATCTATTAAAATGCAGGCACTTGAAACGTTAGAATTATTTAATCTAAACCAATCCAAACTTAATTATTTACTATCAAAATAATTATTCAAAAAAGAATACAATGAAAAATAGCTATAACATCATCCTTTCTACCCTATTTTTATTGAGTTGCAGTAGCGATCCAAAAAATGACACTCAAAAAGAAGCAGTTGAAGAAGCTACCAATAAAGTGAGTTTAACAAAAGAGCAAGCAACACTGGCGCAATTAGTAATGGCTCCTATTGAACTTGGTAGGATGAAAGGCACAGCGCATTTAAATGGGGTAATTGATGTACCACCAACGGGTATTGCATCTGTTAGTATGCCATTGGGAGGTTATGTTCAGGACATTAATTTAATACCTGGTAATTTTGTAAAAAAGGGCGCCGTTTTAGCAACTGTGAAAGATCCAGCATTCATTCAATTACAGGAAAATTACTTAGCTAGTAAAGCAAAGTTGAATTACTTGCAACAAGACCTTGACCGACAAAAATTATTATTAAATCAAGAAGCAGTTAGTAAAAAATCCTATCAACAAATACAAGCAGATTATAATGCAATTAATATTCAATTGAGAGCATTAGCTGAACAATTAAAATTAATCAATATTCAGCCAGAAAATTTGACACCAGAGAGTATGACTAGTTTGGTTAGATTGACAGCACCAATTAGTGGTTATATTACAAAAGTGAATATCAATAGAGGTAAATATGTGACTCCTTCCGACGTTTTATTAGAAATAATGGATCCTAATGATATTCATGCTGCAATTACTATTTATGAAAAAGATATTGCAAATTTCAAAGTAGGCATGAAGGGGACAGTCACATTGACACAAGATCCTACTAAAATTTACACAGTTTCAATCTTAGCGGTTTCTCAAAATATCAATGAAGATAAAACAGGTTTATTGCATTGTCATTTTGGTAATACACCAAAAAATGTATTACCAGGGATGTTTTTAACTGCAGACATCGTGGTGGAGACGAATGAAGCGGTGTTAATACCAATTGAATCGGTGCAAAGATTTCAAGGTAAAGATTATATTTTTATTCAGCAAGCAAATAATGAATTTGAGGCCATTGTGATAGAGATCAATCAATCCAACAAAGAATTTGTTTCTGTTAAAAATACGGATGCCAAGTCTTGGGTAGGGAAATCACTTGTTGTAAAAAATGCCTATAGCTTACTTGGCAAGATGATGAACATTTCTGAATAAATAATTTATTGTTCAAAATAGCTCATACTACCACCTATCCAGGTGGCAGTATCGTTATAGCTCACGCCAATCATAGGCCCTTTGCTGATTCTAGTCAAGTTATTGGTAGCAACGTAACGATTCATTGTGCTATCCCAAAAATAAAACAATCTAATTTCTGCTTTAGAAGGCCCAGAGGGTGTTTCTATCGCAGCGGCATAAGTTACCTTTTTTTGTAAGATCCAATTTTCTGGATCAATGATTGCATGGATGGAATTGCTGGTTAGATCTAGCATGACGCCATGGCCTCCAAAAGAGAATAAAGGTTTACATATATAATTAGCTAAATCAAATTTATCAGCTGCTTGATTATTTTTCCAGTCAAATAATAGGTGCGCTTCTGGAATTGCTGGGTGCTTTAGTAAGGGAAGTATGTATTTGCTAATCCTAAAAAAATGATTTGGATGATTGACCCACTCTATATTTTCTGCTTGTTCTAATAATTTGAATTGTGCTAAAAAATTAGGTGCTTGTTGCATCAATTCATCATACACCACGCGATTATAAATGCGTTCAATCGTATATTCAACGTCATTTTTTTGATAGCAAAGCGTTTTTCCTTTTAAGTAAATTTCTGAAAGACAAACAATCGGCACATTCAACCAAGCTTCGGTCAGCAATAGGTCATGCCTCGTTTTTTGCTCGTAAGGTTGAATCTCTAATAAAATGGTATGCTTCCCTTGGTCACCAAGTACCATTGTTCTGAAAAATTCAAGGTAGCTTGCTTGGTTGTATCCATTCAGAAAAGGACTAAAACCTTTTGGTATATCGTAGGCCAATTCCAAAGCTTGTGCTTGTAATAATTCAAAAGCAAATAAAGAAGGGAATCCTTGTAATTCAATTAATTGAGGCTGGATTGTTCCGCCCGGTCCTTCGGCTATTGCAAAATCAATCACAATACATTCAGGCAAAGCTTTTTCACCCGGAATATCCATTCCTTGGGGTATTGCAAGGGTAGTCTTAGCTGAGAAGTTTGGATCTGTAATAAAATCACAAATGTAATCGCCTGCGTTTAATAACTGATCTTTAAAATGCTGATCAATAAATACTGGAGTCTCTGCAATTCTAAAGGGGATATTATCTTGAAATGGTGCATTTAAAATGGAAAGGTAATGTTTGTACTTTTCTATTGTAAATTGGGCGTTAAATGCTGCTCTAATTGCTTGAATCATACTTGCAGCATTTGTTGGAGGAAGTTGGGAATAAACTGACTACAAGTATGTTTGATTTTAGAATCGTCCCCTAAGGATTGCATAATTTGATTCCATTTGTCCTCGCTAAAGTCGTTTACAACAGTTGTCTTAATACTATCTGTATTAAAGTAGTTAATGAGTCTTTCTTGAGTTGCTTCAGGATGAAATTGAACTCCAACCATTGTATCACTAAATGCAACAGCCATGAGCGCCCTTTCATAGGGGAGTTGAGGTCTTATTTTTTCTAATGCAATGATGGTGGCGCCCATCAATTCAATTTTTTCATCATTGGGTTCTGTAATTTGATACAATCTACTTTCCATTGCAAAAAAGGGATCTGGTAATTGTTCAAAAATGGTATGGGAAGCTGTTGGATGGATTGGAAGAATACCAAGCTGTTTTGATTTTCTTAAACCAACTTTTCCAATTTCAAAATGCCTGCATGCTAACTGAAAACTATGGCAAATGAGAAGCACTGGTTTTTTTATCGCATGCATTCTTTCTAGCCAATTGCAATAGGCCATATCCCATGCATCTGTTTGTGTGTTAATAGGAGAGCCAGGCCCACCTGATGAGATGTATACATCAAATCCATCTTCCGGTAATTCGTTTTTAACTCGAACATCAAAAACCGTAGTAATAATTTCAACGGAATGTTTTTTGCTCCAATCATCCAATATATCCCTGATACAATCCATCCCCATATTAGCACTGCCATCATAAAGATCAAGTACCGCAATATGTATGGGTGTAGATTGGGACATTATAAATAGTTCAAATTAGTTTTAGGACTCAACTGTAAAATCGTTTCATACATTAATTGGATGGTATCTACGATGTCTTTTTTGTGAATCATTTCTACCGTCGTGTGCATATATCTAAGCGGGATGGATATTAAAACAGAAGGGCATCCGTCATTGGCATAGGCAAAGCTATCTGTATCGGTGCCTGTGCTTCTGCTGAGTGTTCTAAATTGTACAGGAATTTTTTTATTTTTTGCAGTGGCTTCTACGATCGCCAATAATTTATTGTGGATAGCAGGCGCGTAGGCTAATGAAGGGCCTTTACCACATTGAATATCTCCTTCGATTGCTTTATTTATCATTGGGGTATGTGTATCATGAGTCACATCGGTCACAATGGCGATATTGGGCTTGATTCTTCTTGCGATCATCTCGGCTCCTCTTAATCCAATTTCTTCTTGAACAGCATTGACAATGTATAAGCCAAATGGTAATTTCTTTTTATTTTCTGAAAGCATTCTTGCCACTTCGGCAATCATGAATCCACCGACTCTATTATCAAAAGCTCTTCCAATGATAAAGTCATGTGCTAATTCATCAAAACCTTCCTCATAAGTTACGACTGCGCCAATATGAATACCCAATGCTTCCACTTCTTTTTTAGATCTTGCCCCACAATCTAAAGTCAAATTTTCTACTTTAGGTTGCGGTTCTTTTTGTTCAGGGTTGCTCATTCTTGTGTGGATAGCAGGCCATCCAAATACCGCCTTAACTGGTCCTTTTTTACCATGAATCCAAACACGCATAGATGGGGCAATTTGATGATCCACTCCGCCGTTGCGTTTAAGATGTATTAAACCTTGTTCGTTGATATAATTTACAAACCAACTAATTTCATCCGCATGTGCCTCAATCACTACTTTAAATGGTGCATCAGGATTAATTACACCCACTGCAGTGCCATAGGGATCTGTAAAAGTGGTGTCTACGTATTGCGTCAAATAGTTCAACCAAATTTTTTGACCACTCGTTTCAAAACCGACTGGTGAAGGATTATTGATATATTCTTTTAAAAATTTGTAAGAAGTTGGGTTGATCAACTCTTTTTTCTTAGAGCTACTTACTTTATTTGTACTTACTTTTTTTGTTGTTGCTTTTGCCATAGTTTGTTTAATTATAACCCTTGCAAGATACTACATTCTGTATTTATTAATACATTTGTAGCAAACCTAGGTAGTATGAAAGGCGAAACTTGGAACATGGAGGATTTAAAGGACTTGGCGCCCTCCAATTTCTTGCGTACTGCCTTATCACTCATGGCCTATCAAGCTAGGAATAATGCAGTGTATAGTGAGTGGATTCGATCCATGAAACTGCAATTGGATACCGTAAAATGTCTTGAGCAAATCCCATTCTTACCGATTCATTTTTATAAAACACATGCCATTTATTCAGGGACCGAATGCCCTAGTTTTTATTTTGAAAGTAGTGGAACTACTCAAGACATTGTAAGTAAACATTTTGTTAAAGAGCTAAGCGTATATGAACAAAGTTTTATGCAATGCTTTGAACAATTTTATGGTGCGCCAAAAGATTACTGTATACTTGGTTTATTGCCCAACTATTTAGAACGACAACATTCCTCCTTGGTCTATATGACGCAACATTTAATCCAAGCAAGTGCAAATCCAAAAAGTGGATTTTATTTATACGATTTTGAAAATTTAAATCATACTTTATCTGCTTTGGAAAAAGATCAACAAAAAACTTTATTAATAGGAGTGAGTTATGCCTTAATGGATTTTGTAGACGCGTATCCTCAAGTATTGAATCATACGATGGTAATGGAGACTGGAGGTATGAAAGGCAGAAAGCAAGAGTTAACCAAACCTGCTTTACATGCCTATTTAGCAGATGGATTTGGCGTTCAAACTATCCATTCAGAATATGGTATGACAGAATTATTAAGCCAAGCCTATTCAAAAGGAGGAGGTATTTATATTTGCCCGCCATGGATGAAAGTATTTGTTGCGGATGAATCCGACCCAACGGCCTTGAATGCAACGGGCAGGGGTGTTTTACATATCATTGACCTAGCTAATTTTAACAGTTGTGCATTTATAGCCACAGAAGATGTGGGGGTAGTACATCCAGATGGAAGTTTTGAAGTGCTTGGCAGGCTAGATCAAAGCGCAAGAAGGGGTTGCAGCTTATTGGTTGTTTAAAATCAATTCTTTTATAGCATCAATAAAAATCTTGTTGATGCTATAATTGTATAGTCTTTTGTCTGTTTCTTCTCTTTGTTTAACAATCAATGCTTCGCTTGCTCTAGTTGCCAATTTGAATTTCTGATTGATTCTTAAGAAGTAGTCACTTCGACTTTTATTTTGTGTGATTGTATCTTTTTGTTGCACACCAATAATTTTATTGATTGCTTTAATGCTAATTTGTTCATTGTTGGTTTGTAAATGATAAATAGCATGAATTAATTCTTTTTCAATCACAGTCAAGGAGCTGTAAAAATTTTTATACAAAATGAATAGTAATTCGATCGGGATTTTATCTTTTCTTATTTTTTTATTGTATAAAGAGTAAAGAAAAACAACCATAAATACGATAAAAATGTTACCAATGATGGGTCTCCCCGGTTCTATTTTTTTTAAGAAAGAGACGAGAAAACTATTTTTATAAATAGGGTATGTGTTAGGATCAATAAAATCTTTACTATTTAATTCAATTGACTCATATTGTAAATCTCCATTATTTTCAATTCGTATTAAGTAAAAATAGTTACCCATGACAAATTGGTACATGTGTTCTGGAGCTCTCTTATATAATTTGAGCCATTTTTCCTTGAATTCAGCTTGTTTGTTTTTAACAAGTACGCCAAATTGGTTGGTTGAAAAATTAAGCCAATACATTTCTAAGTCTGCATGAAATACTAGATAAGGGCCAAATTTTGTTATTAATTGCTTACTTTTTTGAATAATTTCTTTTACGTTGGGATCAAGCTTACCCAAATTCTCCCAATTTCTTTCTTTAAAATCAAATACACGGCAGGTGTCAGAAAAGGTGGTGTTCAGAGAAGCCGGAAAATCCAATTGATTGATTGAATTGGATAAATAAAATTTACCATTTAATTCGTCTGTATAAAATAGGATGCCCTTGTCTGGACTTTGATATACGGGGATTGCTTTTTTAGAACTAAAAAGTTCCCATTCATTTGTTTTATTGCTAAAAAATGTAAAATAGTCTTTGATTTTCCAAAATCCAATGCCACCTAACTTAAACAAAGTGTCCCTGTAAAAAAAATTGATACTTCCAAAACTGGATCCTGTATGAAAAGTTGAGTCAAGTCTGATTAAATCATAAACGCCCTTTCCTTGCTTTTTAATTTGGTAGAGCCTCCCTGAGCCCATTAATTGCAAATAAATTTTATCCTTCTTTTTTAAAAGACTTACGCCATTGGCTAATTTAGTAGATAAGCCGAATCTTAGATTTTCCTTAAACAAATCAAGACTAAGGTCATTCACAGTATCTGATGTAATAAAATCTAACAAAGCATTTTCAGCAAATGAGAATGGTTTGTTTAAAATAGCTGACTGTCCAATACTATAAAAGTGAACAGTAATTGCTAAAAATAATATAATTCCAATTCTTCGAAGCATGAATCAAAATTATATTAAATATTAATATAAAAAATATTTAATGTAATAAAATATTAATTTTATATTTTATTAATATATAAATTATTATAAACCAAACTATTTAAGATATAAAAGTCTTTTCACAACTTAGTTGATGAATTGTTTGGAGATAAGTATAAACCTGAAGCATATTTACAATAATTATTCAAAACAGATTAAAGAAATATAATATATATAGATTTTATCCTTTGGGGGAAGGATAATTGGGGTGATCGGGATTCGTCTTGGTTGCCCCAACTTTTTTACGAGCAATACGCCTATAATTAGAAAGCTATTCCCAATAGGTGCTTCCAGCTAAAGGGCTCATTTATGATCCATTTTGCCTGAAACAAGGTAGCAACTGGGCCAATACTTGTAATGATGGCTAAATCAATGCTTTCAATTGAAAATCAATTAATTTAAAAGTATAGCTAGCCTTGGATAGACAAATAGAACAATGTCCTTTTTATACGGCAACATTAAAATCTCTCAATGCATCGTTCAAGCTGGTTTTCAAATCAGTGCTTGGTTTTCTTTGACCAATAATCAAAGCACAACTTACTTGATAGTCTCCAGCAGGGAATTTTTTTGTGTAAGATCCAGGAATGACAACGCTTCTTGCTGGCACGCGGCCTTTATATTCTATTGGTGAAGTACCACTTACATCTATAATTTTAGTACTCTTTGTTAATACCACATTGGCGCCAAGTACAACTTCTTTTTCTAGGTGTACGCCTTCTACTACAATACATCTACTGCCAATAAAACAGCCATCTTCCACAATGACAGGGCTTGCTTGTAAAGGTTCTAATACTCCCCCAATGCCAACACCTCCACTAAGGTGAACCCCTTTACCTATTTGCGCACAGCTTCCAACTGTAGCCCATGTATCCACCATAGTACCTTCATCTACAAAAGCACCAATATTCACATAGCTAGGCATGAGTACCACATTTTTTGCTAAGTAGGCACCATATCTTGCAATCGCATGGGGAACAGCACGAACACCTAATTCAGCATACCCAGTTTTCAATAACATTTTATCGTGGAACTCAAATGGTGCTATTTCCCAAGTTTGCATTGGTTGAATCGCAAAATACATCAGTATGGCTTGCTTTACCCATTCATTCACTATCCAATCTGTACCTTGAGGCGCTGCTACCCTTAATCTTCCTTTATCTACTTCTTCGATCACTTCATGAACAGCATTTTGATAGCTATCGTCTTTTAATAAACTACGATCATTCCAAGCAGTTTCAATTTTAGTTTTTAAGTCCATTTGATTCGATTTTGGCAAAAATACAAGTTGATTTAGATAGTTTACAGCTTTCTTTTACACATTCAATTGACTTGATTTAAACCTTAATGATTAATTTGCAATATGTTTTTAATGGAAGAAGATATTGCTTGCGCTTTAGATGCCTTACAACAAGGGGGCATCATTTTATATCCTACAGATTCTGTTTGGGGGATAGGCGCTGATGCAACCAATCCTGATGCAGTTGAAAAAATATATACGCTCAAAAAAAGAGCAGACTCGAAAGCCATGATTGTGCTCGTGCCAGAAGAAAAATGGATTCTGGATTATGTTTCGGAACCTGCCCCTAAAGTGGCTGATTATATCAAAGGCATCACCAAGCCAACGACTGTGATTTATGATCATGCAAAAAACCTAGCACCTAATTTAATTGCAACAGATGGCTCCATTGCTATAAGAATTTGCAAAGCTAATTTTGCGCAACAATTGATGCAAGCTTTTGGAAAACCTATTGTAAGTACTTCTGCGAATATTTCTGGGTTACCCACACCAAAGTGTTTTAATGATATTTCTTTAGATATTATTGAAGGCGTTGATTATGTGGTGCGTTCAGAGCAAGAAGATACTTCTTTGAAACAACCTTCTGCCATTGTGAAATGGGAACAAGATCAAATCATCATTATTCGTCCTTAAATCCAATCCATGGCTCAAAAAATATTGGTGATTCAAACAGCTTTTATTGGAGATGTAGTTTTAGCTACTGCCATGTTGGAATCTATTCATCAACAAAATCCTGCTGCATCCATTTCGATTTTAGTTAGAAAAGGGAATGAAGCATTGTTTAATGCACATCCATATTTAGATAAAGTATTGGTCTGGGATAAAAAACAAAACAAATACGGTAATTGGCTACAACTACTTTTTGAAATAAGAAAAAATCAATTTCATGCAGTGATCAACGTCCAACGTTATGCTGCTACAGGATTATGGACGGCATTGTCTGGTGCAAAAATGAAAATTGGTTTTGATAAAAATCCTTTTGCTTTTTTATTCACCAATATAATAACTCACCAGGCCGTTGGCAATGGATTGCATGAAATAGAACGTAACCATGCATTGTTATCGCCATTGGGAATATTCCCGAATGCAAAGCCAGCATTGTATCCATCTTCACAGGATCTAAAAGCAGTGGAAGGGTATCAGTCAGCATCTTATTTGTGTATGGCACCCGCTTCGGTATGGTATACCAAGCAATTTCCAATGCATCAATGGATTCAGGTGTTGAATTCAATTCCTTTTGAAGGGCCTATTTACTTACTAGGGGGGCCAGGTGATAAATCTTTGAACGACCAGATTTTGCAAGCAGTGCAGAAAAAAAATCTAGTCAATATGGCTGGAAGGCTTTCATTTTTAGCATCAGCAGCTTTACAAAATGGGGCTGTGCTCAATTATGTTAATGATTCTGCACCCATGCATTTTGCTTCTGCAGTGAATGCACCTGTTGCTGCTATCTTCTGTTCTACTGTGCCAGATTTTGGATATGGTCCATTGTCGGATACCTCTTTTATCATTGAGACAAAACAAGCTTTATCCTGCAGACCTTGTGGATTGCACGGAAAAAAACAATGCCCATTAAAGCATTTTAATTGTGCCGAAACCATCCGCTTAGAACAAATCTATCAACCGCTCCAACAAGTGCTACACAATTAGTACTTTTGCAACAATGTCTATTGAATTAACAGTACAAGAAAAAGACCTTTTAACCATAGCAGGAGCTGCTGCGGAAAAACTAGGGATACCTGCCTATGCAGTGGGTGGATTTGTGCGCGATAAAATTTTAAATAGAAATACCAAAGACATTGACATTGTATGTATAGGAGATGGCTTGCAATTGGCAACTACATTCGCCAATCAATTTAGTCCAAAGCCTGCTGTTTCATTATTCAAAACCTATGGTACTGCGCAGGTGAAACTCACTGATATTGAAATTGAATTTGTGGGCGCCAGAAAAGAATCTTATGTAAGAGAAAGTAGAAATCCAACAGTTGAACCAGGCACTTTGATAGATGATCAGAACCGAAGAGACTTCACCATCAATGCCATGGCAATAGATTTGAGCGCATCCAATTTTGGTGCACTTCTAGATCCATTCAATGGATTGGATGATTTAGCATTAAAAATCATTCGCACACCAATGGCGCCAGAACAAACATTTGATGATGATCCTTTAAGAATGATGCGTGCCATTCGTTTTGCAACACAATTGGATTTTGTCATTGAAGAAAATACGTTTAAAGCCATCCAGCAAATGGCAGATAGAATCAAGATTGTTTCTCAAGAAAGGATTACAAATGAGTTGCAAAAAATAATGAATAGCAAACAACCTTCTAAAGGATGGTATTTATTAAGAGAAGCAGGTTTATTAGCACAAATTTTCCCGGTTTTTTTAAAACTGGAAGGCGCTGAAACCCTTGATGGCATTGGGCATAAAGACAATTTTTCTCATACCTTACAAGTATTAGATAATATCGCTGCAAACACCGATGATCTTTGGTTAAGATGGGCGGCCTTATTGCATGATATTGCAAAACCAAATACAAAAAGATTTGAACCAGGTACTGGTTGGACATTTCATGGACATGAAGTAGTTGGAGCAAGGATGGTGCCTAAAATATTTACACAACTAAAGCTGCCATTAAATGAACATATGAAGCTGGTTCAAAAATTAGTGGCTTTGCATTTACGTCCTATTTCTTTGACAAAAGAAAATATCACCGATAGCGCTATTCGAAGATTGTTATTTGATGCTGGAGAAGACATTGAATCATTGATGTTACTCTGTGCAGCAGATATTACAAGCAAGAATCAAACCAAGGTTAAAAGATATTTACAAGGTTTTGAAATGGTCAAGGCTAGAATCATCGAAGTGGAGGAAAAAGACCAGATGCGCAATTGGCAGCCTCCCATCACTGGCGAGATGATTATGCAAATTTTTAATATAACGCCATCTAAACAAGTAGGCATTATTAAGGACGCCATTAGAGAAGCCATTTTGGACGGAATTATCCCTAATGAGTATGAAGCTGCGTATCAATTCATGATTGTAGAAGCAGCCAAAATAGGCTTGCATCCTGCCCTATAAAAAAGCTTTAAATCAAGCTAATAAATACTAATTTAGCGTTTCAAAATCACCAAAATGGCCATTTTAAAATTTAGAATTTCTTGGGAAGAAGACGATGCGATTTATAGAGATGTAATGGTGAAACATTCACAAAATTTTACAGACCTGCATCATATTATTTTGAAGGCTTTTGAGTTTGACGAAAAACATGACGCCACTTTTTTTAGAAGCAATGAAAAATGGCAGAGAGGAAGAGAAATTAGCAAAGCGTTGTACGAAAAAAATTATGTGGTGCCACCATTGATGATGGATGAAGTATTGATAGGGTCAGAAATTTTAAATACCAACCAACAATTTGTTTATTTGTATGATTTTGCAAAGTCATGGACTTTTTTAATACAGTTGATTCAAGTGATTAAGAATGCGGATGCAGATATGGAATTGAATTATCCAATGGTGTCAAGAATTGAAGGTGTTGGTCCAATGCAATATGGCACGAAAGGTTTACTAGGTCCTAATTTTACAGATATCGAAGAGAAATATGATTTAACTGAAGCCCAGGATGGATTTGGAGAGGAAGGAGAAGCAGACGCGCATGCGTCTGATGAAGAAGGGAATGGCCTTTTAGGGGATTTACTTTCAGGTGATGAAGACGCGGACGAATCTGATGATGAAGACGCGGATGCGTCTGATGATGAAGCAGGTTCTGATGACGCAGGTGGCATGTTTGATGATAGCTCCGAAGCCTACTAATCTCATAATATTTTTATTTTGACGCCTACCGTATATATCATTGTTGGTCCTACAGCTGTTGGTAAAACAAAGTATGCGATTGCATTAGCGCAAAAACTTAAAACGGAAATCATTTCTGCAGATGCAAGGCAATGTTATCAGGAATTAAATATTGGTGTGGCAAGACCATCACTAGAAGAATTGACTACAGTCCCGCATCATTTTATAGCAAGTCATTCTATTCAAGAGACGGAGAATGCAGGAACATTCGAAGCATATGCAATGGCAAAAGCAACCGAGCTACTTGCACAATTTGGATCGGTGGTCATGGTCGGTGGAACTGGCTTATATATTAAAGCATTTGTAGAAGGGATGGATCAAATCCCAGCGATTGATCCAGCCTTACGCAGTCAAATTCAGGATGATGTATCATTGAAAGGGATAGACTGGCTTCAAGCGCAAGTGCAAGCAAAGGATCCTGCCTATTGGGCGCAAGCAGACCAGGGGGAACAACAAAATCCACAAAGATTATCTAGGGCTTTGGAAGTGGTGATTGGAACAGGTCAATCCATCCTTAGTTTCCAACTGCAGTCCAAAAAACTTCGTTCTTTTAACATACAAAAAATTGGATTGGAGTTGCCTAGGGAGCAACTCTATGAACGGATTAATCAAAGGGTGCATAAAATGGTCGAAATGGGACTAGAGGAGGAAGTAAAGGCTTTGCGCCCTCAATTTCATTTAAACGCATTACAAACGGTTGGTTATCAGGAATGGCTTCCCTATTTTGAAGGGCATCAAACAAAGGAGGCAGTCATAGAAGCCATTCAGCAAAATACCAGACATTATGCTAAAAGGCAAATGACCTGGTTTAAAAAAGACCCAGAAATTAGTTGGAATCAAGCCTCAAAGTAGCTCCAAGTCACGCTAAATTTTATTTCTATTCAATTTCAGGTTATATTAACATTTATAGATACAATTCTTAAAGTATTTTAATCATAACTTATTTTAATTAGGCTTAATTTGAGCTCAATATTTACATTTCCTAAATCAATTTTATGCAAAAAAAAATCGTCCTATTTTTTATTTGTTTGTTGACTTTAAATTTCACTCAGGTGATAGGTCAAACAATACAATTTGAGAAATACACTTTGCCAAATGGCTTAAAAGTCATTTTACATGAAGATCATTCAGCACCTGTTGTGGCTGTAACAACTTTGTACCATGTAGGTTCTAAAAACGAAGACACAGCAAGAACAGGCTTTGCCCATTTTTTCGAACATTTATTATTTGAAGGTTCAGAAAACATTAAAAGAGGGGAGTTTGATAAGTATATCACCAATGCAGGTGGTGCATTGAATGCGAATACCTCTCAAGACCGTACTTTTTATTATGAGTTACTACCTTCTAACCAAGTTGAATTAGGATTATGGTTAGAAAGTGAGCGTATGATGCACGCAAAAATTGAACAAATTGGTGTGAATACGCAAAGAGAAGTGGTAAAAGAAGAAAAGCGTCAACGTGAAGACAATCGACCATACGGTTCTTTCTTAAATCAAATGTTAAAGCGTGCTTTTAAAGTGCATCCTTACAAATGGGCGCCAATAGGCAGCATGGAGCACTTAAACTCAGCTAAATTAGACGAGTTCATCAATTTTTACAAGACGTTCTATGTGCCAAATAATTGTGTCTTGTCAATTGCGGGTGATTTTAATAAAGCGGAATTGAAAGCGAAGATTGAAGCTTATTTTGGTCCAATTAAAATGGGTACTAAGCCAATTCCAAGACCAACGATTAAAGAACCAGCTTTAGGAGGAGAGGTAAGAGATGTGATATACGATAATATTCAATTACCAGGGGTGTTTCAAGCCTATCGTGCACCAAGACAAGGTGGGGATGAATATTATGCATTCAATGTATTGTCTACCATTTTATCTGGTGGGGAGTCCTCTAGAATGAATAAAACTTTAGTGGATAAGAAGCAACAAGCAGTGGCTGCTCAGTCTGTGCCATTTTTCAATGAGGACGAAGGTTTATTCATTGCCTTATCTATTGCGAATATGGGTGTTAAAGTCGAAGACTTAGAGAAAAGCATGGATAGTGTAGTGAATGAATTAAAGATGGGATTAGTAGGGGAAAGAGAATTTCAAAAAGTAAAAAATCAAATCACTACATCAGTTGTTACAGGAAATGCAACGATGGCTGGTATCGCTGAAAGTTTAGCGAACAATGAAGTGTATTTTGGAGATGCCAATTTAATCAATACAGAATTAGAGAAATACAATAAAGTAACCAGAGAAGATGTATTGAATGTGGCTAAAAAGTATTTAAACAAAGACAATCGAATTGTATTGTATTATTTACCAAAAGAAAAACCTACCACTAAATAAGCTAGTCATTATTCAAAGTTTACCTTAAAATAATTTTATGAAAAAACAATTATACCTATTTCTATTTTTAGTTCCATTGGTTACAATGGCGCAAAATATAGACCGTTCAAAAGCACCCATGCCAGGCAAAGCGCCACTTATACAAATAGGTGACCCAGTTAAATTTACTTTAGCAAATGGTATGCAAGTGTTTGTCGTTAAAAATACAAAACTTCCACAGGTCAGTGCTACATTGGCACTTGACTACGATGGTATAGCAGAAGGAGATATAGCAGGTGTGGCTCAAATGGCTGGTCAGTTGTTGAAAAGAGGTACTACAACAAAATCAAAAGCGCAATTAGACGAAGCCATTGAATTTTTGGGTGGAAGTATGTCAACATCTAGTCTATCAGCGTCGGTTAGTTCTTTAAAAGGAAATTTTCCAAGTTTATTAGGGTTGTTATCAGAAGTAGTCTTACAACCAGCTTTATCAACTGAAGAATTGGAGAAAATTCGCAAGCAAACCTTATCTGGTATCGAATCAAGCAAGGACGATGCGGATGCGATTTCTGGTAATGTGGTAAAAAAATTAGTCTACGGTGCAACCCATCCTTATGGTGAAATGATGACGACTAAGACAGTGAACCAAGTCTCTATTACCGATGTTAAATCATTTTTAAATACTTATTGGTTACCGAATGCAGCTTATTTGATTTTTGTTGGAGACATCGAACCTGCTACTGCAAAAGCATTGGCGGAAAAAAGTTTTGGGAATTGGAAAATGGGCACGGTATTAAAACAAAATTTTGCGAAGCCTATTAAGCCTACTCAAACCTATGTGGCAATTGTAGACAGACCAGCAAGTGTGCAAAGCGTAGTTGCTATAGCTTCTACAGTTGACTTGTATCCTGGATCATCTAATGCAATTGCAGGCTCAGTCATGAATAATATCTTAGGGGGTGGATTCTCAGGCCGTTTGTTTGCTAACCTTCGTGAAAAATATGCATTTACTTATGGTGCATACTCTTCTTTAAGTCCAAGCCGTCAAATTGGTATTTTCCAAGCAGAAGCATCTGTTAGAAATGAAAAAACAGATAGTTCTGTACAAGAATTATTACGCGAAATCAATACCCTAAGAAATGAGCTAGTAGGAGAAACAGAATTAAGTAGAATGAAGAATTATTTATCTGGTGGATTTGCAAGATCACTTGAAAATCCTGCAACCATTGCCAATTTTGCATTGAATATTGCGCGCAATAATTTGCCAGCAGACTATTATCAAAAATACTTGACCAATTTAGCAGCAGTAGATGCGGCAAAAGTGCAAAATGCAGCTCAATTATTTTTGAATACCAATCAAATGCATATTGTGATTGTAGGTAATGCAAAACAAATAGCAAAAGGTTTAGAAAAATATGGTCCATTAAAGTACTTTGATATAGAGGGTAATGAAGTGGCAGCTCCAACAGAAGTAAAAGCAGATGCGAGTTTAACGCCAGCAGCTTTGATGGAAAAAGCCATTGCAGCGATAGGCACAAAGGAAGCATTAGACAATGTGAAAGATGTTCAATTAAAAGGCACTGCTAATTTAATGGGACAATCTTTAGATATGCAACAAACCATTGTTATGCCAGGTAATTCTGTAACCACCATGTCGATGGGTGGTATGGCAATGATGAGACAGGCAGTCGTAGATGGTAAATACTCTGTTGCACAGCAAGGCCAGCAAGCCCCTATTACAGATGATATTAAAGAAGGTCTTGATGAATCTACTTATTTAGCGCCAGAGCAATTATACCTTGCTAAAGGATATGGTTTAAAAATTGTAGGTGCCGAAAAAGTTGATGGTAAAGATGCCATTGATGTAGAAGTGACAACGCCTTCTAAAAAAGTATCACACCGTTTTTATGATGCTAAAACATTCTTATTAGTTAAGACTTCAAAATCAGAAGAAGTACCTGGTCAAGGAACAATGACACAACAACAATATTATACTGGCTATAAAGTTGTGAATGGCGTTCAAATTGCTTCAGAGCAGCTTATGGATTTGGGTCAAATGAAAATAAACATTAAGTATACGGATATCAAAATGAATCAAGGATTAAAGACGAGCGATTTAAAATAGAGTTAAAATATCCCGCATAAAAAAGCCATCCCTAGGGATGGCTTTTTTATATCAATGCGTTAGTCTCAATGAGATAATCTCAGTTTGAATTAGAATCTGATACCGTATCCGATATTGAATATAATAGCCTTGCTATTTTGAACAGCGACAGGGCTTGGTTTGTCAAGAAGTTGGTAAGGAACTACCGCATCTCGATTGGTTGCACTAGAAATAGTAAAGTCTAAAAAGTATTTATTGGTTCTATAGCCAATACCTCCAGATAAAATCATACGAGAAGGATTTACTAATACTTTACCATTTTCGTCAGCAAACTTATTTTTGTAGGGGCTTCCATAATAAGCAGTACCTATTCTAGCCATCCAGTTGCTAGTTAATTTAATTTCAGATCCAAGTCTAAGATTAAAATTATTCTTATAAGTGGCTTTCATGGTGTTATTTAAGTCATCATAATATTCTGAAGACGCTTGGTCAACATCATTTGCATAAAAACGTGTTCCAGCATAGTTTACCCACTCAATATCAGCACTGATGAATCCTAAGGGTTGAGTAGGTTTTCCTGGACTCGCAAAAAAGTAGCTACCACTAAAAGTTGCTTTGGTCGGTGTCATCGCTGTATACTCTCTTATACCAACATTGCCATTGTTTAATTCACCTGAACTAGCAGAAACTATTCCTGCATAAGACTCTGTATTGGTAGTCATATCTGCAGACAGTTGATCTCTAAAGCTAATCAGTTGAGGGGTATGTAAAGCAAAGCCAAGGCGTAAGAAGGATTCCGGTTTATAGATGATACCAAATTTGGCACCAATACCCCAGCCTTTAGAACTAAAATCTTCATTGAAAACAAAACCTCCAAATTGGTTTAGTTTATTGTTAGGATCCAAATCTGTTTCAGATACATAAAGTGATCGATTGAAATTCACAATAGGTAATACAAAACTTGCACCTAGGTATAATTTATCTTGAACGTTACCACCCCAGCCAAATGTTAATTCATTAGAACTTCCACTTGTATAAGAATCAAATGTTTGATTCACGCCGCTTGAAATAGGCACCAAACTTTGATATCCATCCAGAGCGCCATTTTTACCGGCTATAGTATCAACTAAAAAAGTTCTAAATGCCAATGAACTACCAAAAATATAATTATTGTCTGCAGCATTCATTCCAGCATTGTCATAGTATAATTCCTCTAAGAATTTTTCTGAGTAACTACTAAAATTGTTTACGCCTTTAAAACGTTCCCTGCTATTGAAATTTGCTAATTGTGTAAAGCTAATTGAAAACGCAGTGCTAGAATAACCTCGGTTCTTTTTACCATCTGCAAATACAATACCTAAATTACCCAGTGTAGACTTATTGTTAGACGTGCTTGAATTTGTACCTCTATACTTATAGTCAGTTTCTGTATTTAAGTACTTACTGGTTATAATTAGTTCACCTGACTTATAAAAACCTAAGCCAGCAGGATTAATATGTGCTGCTGATAAGTCACCCCCTAAAGACCCCATTGCGCCGCCTAATGCATTGCTACGTGGTGTTCCATTGGGGGCAAACCAAGATAGCCTTAAACCATCTTCTGGGCTTTGTGCATTTAATGTTGCACTTACGAATACTAAAATACCTATTATAATTTTTTTCATATTGCTTGTTATTATACTGTAAAAATTCACCAAATTAATAATCGTATACTACTTACCTAAAGGACTAATTACCTCCTCTTGGTGGTCTTGAACTTGGAGCAGACCCACTACTATTGAATCCACCACTTCTTCCACCTGCATTGTTATTTGCTGATGGTGCAGTATTGGTATTTGTGTTGGTGCTAGAGTTGCTTGATTTATTTTGGTTGCTATTGCTAAAACTACCATTGTTAAAATAACGTGCAGGTCGATCAAAACTATTTGCTTGGTTGGCGTTAGTGTTATTGGTTGTAACACGTCTTAATAAATTACCAAACCCGCTATTCAAAGTTGGATTACCTGAGTAGCGTGTTGTACCATTGGTGGTATTCGAAAAATTATTTGCATTGTTATAATTTCTATCTGTTCTGTATGCAGCTAAAGCAGGTGCGCTTGTTTGCAAGGCCCTTGGAGTGTAATTATTTCTTTGCATTGGGAAATTACCTATTCCTCCACCATAATAAATTGGCATATATGGATTCCAGTATCCAGCAAAGTAAGGGTTCCATCCGCCCCAACCACCAAATCCGCCACCCCAGCCGCCGAAGCCTCCGCCCCATCCACCGAAGCCGCCACCCCATCCACCGAAGCCGCCACCCCAGAATGGATCCCAGAAAGGGTCAAATCCAAAACCTCCGCCCCATCCACCGAATCCGCCACCCCAACCACCAAGGCCTCCAGCCCATCCGCCAAAACCGCCCCAGCCACCAACTCCACCCCAGAAAGGGTCAAATCCAAATCCGCCACCCCATCCACCAAAACCGCCACCCCAACCCATACCAAATCCCATATTGAATCTTGGATTGTTCCAATAGCCAAAATCGTCGATGCTTGACCAACGGTTTCTGTTCGCCACTTTTAATCTTAAAAAGCGGTCGTCCTGATAGTTTTGATAATCTTGGTATTCGGCTTCTTCTGAAGCTTCCGCCTCGGTTGAATTATTTCTAGCAGTTGTTTTTGTACTTGTTTCCGCCTCTTTAGAAGGTGTAAAATATAGATCGTCCGTGGCAGCAGTCGTCGTTTGTTGTAAACTCGTACAGCTGGTTAAGAAAAAACTACAAGCCATTAATAGAACGATGGCGTTGAACCCAATGAGGGATAGGTTGCGTTGCTTTTTCATGTTGTTCATTTTTTGGTTTTAATATGCCCTTGATTTTGCATACATTTG
>CAMCHR010000007.1 GCA_945874755.1 Chitinophaga pinensis | reverse complement strand
GATCATGTTAGAACGAATATCATTCACTGCTTCTGGTTGACGAGCAATACTTTCTACCGCTCCTTTACCAATTAGACCGATGCCAATTCCAGCACCGATAGCAGCTAATCCAGCGCCGATTGCGGCAACACTTCCTACTACCATTTTTTTACGTTTTAATTGTTATTGAAAAAAAAATTATAAATATTATTAATGATGTGCTTGATCATGATGTCCTTCCTCTGATGCCATTCCAATATACATTGCAGTAAGCATGGTAAAAATATAAGCTTGTAAAAAAGCAACTAGCAATTCTATCAAGAATATAAAAATTACAAAAGGCACTGCAACTGCAGCTGCATATACTGTTTTGAAAATAAATATTAAACAAACCAAACTCAATACCAAGATATGACCCGCAGTGATATTGGCGAAAAGTCGAATCATTAAAGAAATAGGTTTGTTAAACACTCCAATTAATTCAATAGGAGCTAAAAATAATTTCATAGACCAATGCATGCCTGGCATCCAAAAAATATGCTCCCAATAGTTTTTATTAGAACTTAAATTCACTACAATAAAAACAAAAACGGCTAAAGTCATCGTGAAAGCAATATTACCACTCACATTCGCGCCACCTGGGAATATAGGAATTAGACCTAAAAAATTATTCGTTAATATTAAAAAGAAAATAGTCAATAAGAAAGGCATGTACTTAGCATATCGCTTGGCGCCAATATTAGGAAGGGCAATTTCATCTCTTACAAATAAAACAATGGGCTCCATGAAAGACTGAAGTCCTTTAGGGGCGGAAGAAATACCTGTTTTCTTGTAAGCACCTGCAGCAGTTAACACCACTAATAATAAAATAATTACTGATATAAATAGACTAGCTACGTTTTTAGTGATGGAGAAGTCCCATAATTTTTTACTGGCTTCTACATCTACTTCACCTGCAGCGTTAACAATTTTAGCCTTCCCTTCTACTAGTTTGTAATCAAAGTTTCCTTTGTACACTGCTGGCTCATGATGTTCGTCAATCAATTTAGCGGAAGAAAAAACTTCAAAGCCTGCTGGTGTATATAAAATAACGGGTAAAGAAATACTGGTATGTCCCCATAGATGCCAGCTATGATCATCTTTAATATGCTCTAAAATAGTTTGGGTTACATTGAAGCTACCTTCTTCTTTCGCAGCCGCTTCTTTTTCATTGGCAAATACATTGCCAGAATAGCACATTGTTACCAAGCTCAAACACAATACCAGTAAAGATTTAATAGGTCTAGATGCCATAGTGATCTCAAAATTTGCGGCAAAGATAGGGATATTGCTGCTGAAAAGTCATATTATTTAACAGAAATATAGCATGAAAAAAAATGTTTTAGATTCTCCTAAATAATTGATTTTCAATTATTTAAAAAATTAACCACTCTTTTTGGGATCAAATTGCATTTCGTTAAGGGCCTTGTAAAATCCACCCTGCTCCATTAAAGACTGATGCGTCCCTTTTTCGATGATTTTTCCCTGCTCCAAAACAAGGATCTGATCCGCCTTTCGGATGGTAGACAAACGATGCGCAATCACGATAGATGTCCTACCCTGTATTAATGTTTCAATGGCTTTTTCAATGAGTTGCTCACTCTCTGTATCGATGGAAGAAGTGGCTTCGTCTAAAATTAAAATACTCGGATTATATAAAAGTGCACGAATAAAACTCAAGAGTTGTCTTTGTCCCAAGCTTAATGTCACGCCTCTTTCCATGACATGGTATTGATATCCTCCCGGAAGTGACATGATAAAATCATGCATGCCAATCATCTTTGCTGCTTCCTCCACTTGTTCGGGACGAATTGAAGGATTGCGTAAAGTAATATTGTCATAGACGGAACCAGAAAATAAAAATACATCTTGTAAAACGACTCCTATCGATGCCCTCAATCGATCAAGTGCATAATCTTCAATTAAGACACCGTCTAATAAAATTTGCCCTGCTTGATATGGATATAAGCGATTCAAAATGCTAATGATGGAGGTTTTTCCGCTTCCTGTTGGTCCCACCAATGCCACGGTTGCGCCAGCTTCGACGGTAAAATTTAAATCGTTTAAAATCCAATTGGGCGCTTGATATGCAAATTGTACATTTTTAAATTCAATGGCCCCATGAATTTGAGTTGGCGTAAATGCACCTTGATTTACCGTGATATCCTCGTTGTCTAAAATCTTGAAAACACGTTCTGCTGCGACCATCCCCATTTGTAAGACATTGAATTTATCTGCAATCATACGTAGTGGTCTAAAAATCTGATTTAAAAATAAAATAAACGCTACCAGCATCCCAGCATCTAAACTTTGTCCAGCAACCCACCAAACAATTAAGCCAATACTTAAAGCTAACACGACCTCTACTACTGGAAAAAATACAGAGTAGGCAAAAATGGCTTGAATGTTCGCATTTTTATGATGCACATTGATGTGATCGAATTTTTTCATCTCTTGCTCTTCTGCAGCAAAAGCTTGTACCACCTGCATGCCAGAGATATGTTCTTGTACAAATGCATTAAGCGCTGCAACAGCATTACGCACCTGTACAAAACTTTTATTCACACTTTCTTTGAAAAAATAAGTGGCCACAATCATGATTGGAAATGGAATTAAACAAACTAAAGTCAACTGCCAATTGATAAAAAACATCGTGGTTAAAGTCACTATAATCGTTAACATGTCTGTGATAATAGGAATCAGTCCATCTGAAAAAATATCGTTAATACTTTCAATATCATTGATTGTTCTGGTGGTCAATGTGCCAATGGGTGTTTTATCAAATTGACGCATCTCCCAGTACATAATTTTTTGGTACACTTTATTCCTTAGATCTCTAATCACTTGTTGTCCTAACCAAGACATCCCATAAGTGAAACAAAAACGAAATACCGTTTCAAGGATGATAAAAGCCACCTGAAATAAAGAGATGGCAAGAATCAATTGTACGACCGAATTAAAAGCTTCAGTAGGCAATACGGAGTGCACCCATGGAGGCAGTACGACCAGTTTGCCTATCGCTAAGTTCACCGTAGCCTGAATCAAATAAGGGCGGATAGGCGAAGCGAACGCTAAAAAGATGCCTAAAAACACATTGATCCAAAAAATAAATCGATAAGGCCCAACAAAAGAAAATACCCTACTTAAAATAGCTGATTTGAATATGGGTTTAGGCTGGGTAGATGACATAGCAAAGTAAAGTTACACCGCTTTTACGTATTTTCGTATAAGCATGGAAAGTACCGATGAAGATTTATTGAATGCAGTTGTGACACCTTACAACTTGACCGACGAACAAGAGAAAAAAGAAATTGTTCGCCACTACCGTGCATTGCTTAGAACGCTGAGAACTAAACTTAAAAAAGGCGATCGGGAATTGCTAAGAACCGCATTTGAAATGGCTACTGATGCGCACAAAACAATGCGTCGTAAAAGTGGCGAGCCTTATATACTGCATCCCATTGCTGTAGCGATGATAGCAGCAGATGAAATTGGATTGGGTGTGCGAAGTACCATCTGTGCATTATTACATGATACTGTAGAGGATACCGACATTACATTAGATGATATCAAAAGAGAATTTGGAAATGAGATTGCAAGGATTGTGGATGGATTGACAAAAATTGCAACAGTGATGGACACCAATAGCAGTCAACAAGCAGAGAATTTCAAAAAAATCTTACTCACTTTGACGGATGATCCTAGAGTGATCCTGATCAAACTATCGGACAGACTACATAATATGCGTACGATGGACTCGATGAAGCAAGAGAAGCAATTAAAAATTGCCTCTGAAACCATCTGGGTATACGCCCCACTCGCACATCGTATGGGCTTGTACAATATGAAGACCGAATTAGAGGATCTGGCCATGAAATACATGGAACCAGCTACCTACCATGAAATTGCCAAGAAACTAGCAGAAACAAAAAGAGAAAGAACAAAATATATCAATGAATTTGTTAGACCATTAAAAGAAAAATTAAGTCAAACCGAATTGCAATTTGATATTTTTGGTCGACCAAAAAGTATTCATTCTATTTGGCATAAAATAAAAAAGAAAGGCGTAAGCTTTGATGAAGTGTATGATCTTTTTGCCATTCGTATCATCCTTGATATTTCCTTAGAAAAAGAAAAAGAAGCCTGCTGGAAAGTGTATTCTATGGTTACAGATGAATACCTTCCCTCCCCTGAAAGATTAAGGGATTGGTTAAGTAACCCTAAGAGCAATGGCTACGAAGCATTGCACACCACTGTAATGGGACCAGATGGTAAATGGGTAGAAGTGCAGATCCGAAGTAAAAGAATGAATGAAATTGCAGAGAAAGGAATGGCTGCCCATTTTAAATACAAAGAAGAGACACCACAAAGTGAAGACCGATTTGATAAATGGTTCATCCAAATTAGAGAAGCATTGAGCAATCAAGAGGAAGAAAGTATTGATTTCTTACAAGACTTTAAAACTTCTTTTTTAGCAGAAGAGATTTATGTCTATACCCCTAAAGGAGAAGTGAAAATGTTGCCAGTCAATAGTTCTGCACTTGACTTTGCTTTTTATATCCATACCGCAATCGGATCAAAATGTATAGGTGCAAAAGTCAACCACAAATTGGTGCCCATAAGCCATACTTTAAGAAGTGGCGACCAGATAGAAATCATTACTAGCAATAAACAAAAGCCTACCGAAGATTGGTTAAACAATGTGGTGACAGCAAAGGCAAAAAATAGTATCAAAGATGCGCTAAGAGAAGAAAAGAAAATTATATCCGAAGAAGGGAAATATACAGTTCAACGCAAACTAGAAGGGATAGGTGCAGTTTACAACACGCACAACTTGGATCAATTGATGCACTTTTATAAATTACAAAGTCATTTAGATTTATTGTATAAAATCGCAACAAAATCTTTAGACCTAAAAGAACTTAAAAGTTTTCATGTCATTGGCGACAAAATAGAAGCGCCAAAGCCAATCCTGGCTGCACCAGATCCAAATGTAGAACCCCATATTTACAAGCCACTTCCTAAAAAAGGAGATTCAGAATTGATCATTTTTGGGGAATCAAGTGATAAGATCAAATACAATCTAGCAAAATGCTGCAATCCAATTCCTGGAGATGATGTATTTGGATTTGTGAGTACTGGAAAAGGTTTGATCATTCATAGAACCAGCTGCCCCAATGCCACACAACTATTAGCTAATTATGGTCATCGAGTTGTTAAAACTAAGTGGGCTAAAAATAAAGAAATCTCCTTCCTTACAGGACTTAGCATCATTGGATTAGATGATGTAGGAGTGGTCAATAAAATTACAACCATTATTAGCGGGGACCTTAAAATCAATATTGCAGCACTCACCATTGAATCCAAAGATGGCATGTTCGAAGGTACCATTAAGGTCTTTGTGCACGATAAAGACGAATTAGAAGAATTGGTCAACCGCATTCAAGGCCTAAATGGCATTCAAAAAGTGACTCGTTTTGATACAGACCTGATTTAAAGTCAAGTAATCAACACCATAGGAAAAATATGTGTGAAAACATTTCTTTTTATTCTACGCTTAAATAGGTAATCCCCATTTCTAGACATATTTTTGCTACTCAAATTCAAATTTATGGTAGACGTTATTTTAGGACTTCAATGGGGCGATGAAGGTAAAGGGAAGATAGTGGATTATTTTGCACCCAACTATGATATCATTGCTCGTTTTCAAGGTGGACCAAATGCAGGCCATACTTTATATGTGAATGGTACTAAAATGGTCTTACACCAAATCCCATCAGGTATCTTCCATCAAGATAAAATTAATATCATTGGTAATGGTGTCGTATTAGATCCAGTGACATTGAAAAAAGAGTGTGATGCAGTGGCAACCATGGGCATTGATGTGAAAAAGAATTTATTTATTTCGGAGCGTACAAATATCATTATACCTAGTCATAGAGCTTTAGACAAGGCATCTGAATTGTCTAAAGGGGATGCTAAAATTGGATCAACTTTAAAAGGAATTGGACCAGCTTATATGGATAAGACTGGCAGAAATGCATTAAGAGTGGGTGACTTATTGGATAAAAATTTTTTCAGCAAGTACATTGCTTTAAGAATGAAGCATCAAAAGATTTTGGATAGCTACAATTTCAATGAGGATATATCTGTCATGGAAACCGAATTCTTTGAAGCAATAGAGTTTTTAAAGACAATGAATATTATCAATTGTGAATACTTTATCAATGATCAAATTAGTAAGGGTAAAAAAGTATTAGCAGAAGGCGCGCAAGGATCCATGTTAGATATTGACTTTGGTACTTTCCCATTTGTGACTTCAAGCAATACGATTTCTGCTGGAGTTTGTACTGGCCTAGGTGTTTCTCCAAAACAAATTGGGGAAGTATTTGGTATTTCAAAAGCTTACTGTACAAGAGTGGGTAGTGGTCCCTTCCCGACCGAATTGCATGACGAAAAAGGGGAGGAATTAAGAAAGATTGGAAGTGAATTTGGAGCAACTACAGGACGTCCAAGAAGATGTGGATGGATCGACCTGGTTGCATTAAAATATACCTGCATGATCAATGGTGTAACGCAGATTATCATGACTAAGGCTGATATTCTTGATTCATTTAAAGAACTAGAATTGGGCATTGCCTATGAAATGGAAGGAAAGCAGATTGATTATGTCCCTTTTCAATTAGTTGGCACCCCAGTTGCACCCATCTGGAAAAAAATGGCAGGCTGGGAAGTAGATACCACCAAAATGAAAAAGGATGCCGAATTACCAGCTACCATGAAAACATATATCAAATTTATTAATGAATATTTAGGCGTACCAGTGAAGTATGTATCGAATGGTCCGGGTAGAGATCAAATTGTACATTTATAATCAAAAAAAAGCAATAAAAAAAGTCGCATTATTTTTGAAAAATTAAATTTTCATTTGAAATTTACATAAATATTTTTGATTGAGTTATGGCAGTAAAATCTACAAAAGAGAAAAAGACAGCGACACCAAAAAATGGCACAGTCAAAGCTGAAAAATCAAGCAAGACATCTTCCAAGAAAAATGAGGATGCCGAGGAAGAAGATTTAGACGATGAGGAAGAAACAGATGATTGGGGTAAGACAGAGGAAGAAGATGACAGCTGGGATCCTGACTTTGCAGAATTTGATGTACCTAAAACATCCAAGAAAGCAGGTAAAGCTAAGAAAGGCGATGACGATGATTTTGGATTAGAAGAAGACTTAAACCTAGAAGAAGATGATGATTTGTTTGATGAGAAAGATGAATTCGATGATGACTTCTAAATAACGATTGCGCTATTTTTTAATCGTTATCCTGATATAAAGATTGTATTGAGGCCTGTAAAATTTGATTTTTATGGGCCTCAAATATTTTAGCCTCTTT
The DNA here is from genome assembly GCA_945874755.1 of Chitinophaga pinensis. Lineage (GTDB taxonomy): Bacteria > Bacteroidota > Bacteroidia > Chitinophagales > Chitinophagaceae > Sediminibacterium > Sediminibacterium pinensis_B. Next base: position 44,991 of record CAMCHR010000007.1, on the reverse strand, counting down.
AGTAGGCAGCACAAGCGTATATGATTTACCAGTAGCCAATTGCTTATCCATATTTGGATTCAACTCTTTTAAATAGGTCAATGGCATTTTTAACCAAATGGCCATTGTCTTTGCATTGAACCTTCCTGAAATGAGGATCCTATCCATACCTGAACTTGCAGTGCTAATGGCAGCCTTTTCGGTACTTTGATTTTTATCTAGCTCTGTCATAGATACCCCTTCAAATATGGCATGCGTCGCTATGAATTTTTTTACATGATTCCTAGTCTCTAATGGAAGTTCATATTGTAAGGCCCAGAAGTCTTTTGTATTCTTTTTTTCAATCGCTTTACTTAACCTACCTGCACCTCCGTTGTAGGCGGCTACCACCAATAACCAATCCCCAAATTGTTGGTACAATTCTCTAAGAATGGTCGCTGCTGCTTGGGTACTTTTTTGGTAATCCATTCGCTCATCATTTGGTAGCAATTTCAAACCTAGTCGGGTTGCTTCTGCAGGCATAATTTGCCAAGGACCAGCAGCACCCGCCCATGAAATTACTTGGGAACTTAAATGACTCTCAATGACACTTAAATATTTTAACTCCACCGGTACTCCATTTGCAGTTAAAACTTCATCGTATAAATTAAAATAGGGTTTTGCCCAGGTTTTCATCTTACGTAAACCTGCTCCTTCTTTTTCCATATAGGATTGCACGAAACTGATTGCCTTGGGATGCATTTCAATGACAAAAGACTTGTCTTTATCTGGCACTTGTTGTACAGTAAACAAACTACTAAAACCAATTCTATTAAAATTCAAGCTGTCTTGCGCAGCTATGCTGTTAAAACAAAAAAGCAAACAATAAATAAATAAAACTGGTTTCATAAGAAAGAGGCTATGCGTAAGCATAGTTTATAGCTCCGGTCTTTAATCGACCATAGTATTTATGAATGACAGCGGAAAAGTACATCGATGATTAAGAAGCTTTGTCGTCCTTCTCTTTAATGCCTTCTTCGATTTCTTTTTTCACGTTATTTTTAGCGTCATTGAATTCACGAATTCCTTTACCTAATCCACGCATGAATTCAGGAATTTTTCTTCCTCCAAACATCACTAAAATAACTACACCAATAATTAATAATTCTTGAAATCCTAAGTTGCCCATAATGTATCGTTTAGAATGATAAAGGTAATGTAAATAGCACAAAAAAAGGTCCTCGAAAAGAGGACCTTTATATAATTTAAGCGATTAGGCTTAGAATCTTTTTTCTTTAATACGAGCACTCTTACCGCTTCTTTCACGTAAGTAGTACAATTTAGCACGACGTACCTTACCTGACTTGTTTAAAACGATCCCATCAATGTTTGGAGATAAGAAAGGGAACAAACGCTCCACACCTATACCATCAGAGATTTTACGAACGGTAAAAGTAGCTGTTGCTCCAGTTCCTTGGGTTTTAATGACATCCCCACGGAAACTTTGGATACGCTCTTTGCCACCCTCTACAATCTTGTAGTTTACGGTAATATTATCACCAGCCTTGAATGCTGGATAAGATTTCTTTGCTGTTAATTGCTCGTGTACGAAGTTTACTGCTACGCTCATAATTCATTTTTTTTGCGGAGGGCAAAGGTAGGGTTACCCATGCTATTCTCCAAATAATTTGATCCAAATATTAAAATCCATGCTTTTTAGGGCCTGTTCTCCTCGTTATACGCCCTATCTAGCAATGTTTACAGCTCTCTTTTCACGAATCACCGTTACTTTGATTTGACCTGGATAAGTCATTTCGGTCTGTATTTTTTGTGCAATTTCAAAGCTCAATTGGTCAGAGGATTGGTCGGTCACCTTATCTGCTTCTACAATAACCCTTAATTCACGTCCAGCTTGGATCGCATAAGCTTTCTCAACACCTTGATAACCAAGTGCTAAGTTCTCTAAATCCTTGATACGTTGGATATATTGTTGCATGATTTCACGTCGAGCACCTGGTCTTGCACCGCTAATAGCGTCACAAGCCTGGATGATTGGAGAAATCACATATTGCATTTCCATTTCATCGTGGTGGGCACCAATGGCATTTACCACCGCTGGATTTTCACCGTATTTCTCGGCCAATTTAGCCCCTAATAAGGCGTGGCTTAATTCAGTTTCTTCGTCTGGGACTTTACCAATATCGTGTAACAAACCTGCACGTTTTGCCAATTTAGGATTCAATCCTAATTCAGCTGCCATGATACCACATAAATTTGCGGTCTCACGTGAGTGCATCAATAAATTCTGTCCATAAGAAGAACGGAATCGCATCTTACCAATGATACGAATCAACTCTTTATGCAAGCCATGAATACCTAATTCAATGACTGTTCGCTCACCAATTTCTGCAATTTGCTCTTCTAATTGACGACGTGTTTTATCTACCACTTCTTCGATACGTGCTGGGTGGATACGACCATCCGCAACCAATCTTTGTAAACTTAAACGCGCAATCTCTCTTCTCAATGGATCGAATGAAGACAATAAAATTGCTTCAGGTGTGTCGTCCACAATCAAGTCAACGCCAGTAGCAGCTTCGATGGCGCGAATGTTACGACCTTCTCTACCAATGATCTGACCTTTCATTTCGTCAGACTCTAAATTGAATACCGTTACCGTATTTTCAATTGCGACTTCGGCAGCAGTTCTTTGAATAGATTGAATGATTATTTTTCTAGCTTCTTTATTCGCCTTCTGCTTTGCATCTTCGATAATGTCTTGTTGTAATGCTAAAGCTTGAGTTTGTGCTTCGTTCTTTAAGCTCTCAATCAATTGCTGCTTCGCATCTTCTGCTGTCAGGTTCGCAATTTTTTCGAGACGACGAACATGCTCTTCTTGGTGCTTCTCAAATTCGCTACGCTTGATATTCACTAAATCAATTTCACGATTTAATTTTTCTTTAATCGCTTCGTTGTCATTAATTTGTTTATCTAAAACAACCGCCTTTTGATTAATGCTTAATTCGTGCTGCTTAATTCTATTTTCAGCTTCGCCAATTTTCTTATTCTTCTCCAACAAATCACGATCGTGATCTGCCTTCAATTGAACAAAACGCTCCTTCGCTTCTAATTGCTTTTCTTTTTTGATGTTCTCGGCCCTTGATTCTGCCTCTTTTAAAATGCTAGCTGCTTGATTTTCTGCGTCTTCTACTTGCTTTTTGGTATTCTTGGCGAAAGCAAATCGCCCTATGAGTAACCCTCCTATTCCAGAGGCGCCCCCGATGATCAATAATAATATTGTTTGGTCCATTGTTTAATCTTGTTGTGTTAAAAAAAATCGCCCTACTTCTCCACTTAGGTTCGGCAACGAAGATAAACAATTAATGTAAAGATTGGTCCGAATAGACCCAATAATGTGTTATAAGTTGGTATTTACGAGCGCTTTATCTATGGATGCAGACATGCTGTCAATTTGGGCCTGTATTGCATCTATTTCATATAGCTTTTGGCTATTTTGTTGCTGTTCTGTGGTGAACCATAATAGGACCATCGAGATATAGTCCTGGGTGTCGCTACCTGCATATAGCCCCTTGTACTCCACCAATTTTTGGTTGATCAAGGCAGCCGTTTTACGCACCGCTTCCTCGTCCTTAGGGCTAATTTTAACCCTATAATTCCTATCTGCAATCAGAATGTTGACAGGGATCAAATTTTCTGGGGTATCATTCAGTTGATCAGTCATGGTTAGGGATTCAAGTTTTGAATACAATGATCGATTTCTTTGATAAAATCGTCGATTTTCTTGTTCAAGGCAGCTTTTTCAGCGGGATCCATTTGTTGAGCAGGACGCATCTGTGCAGTAATTAAGGCAGCTTGCTCATTTTTGAGTGCATTTTCGAGTTGACCAATTGCAATCAGCTGCTCCTCTAAAGTCCCCTTTAGTTGATGGTTTTCTTTCTCCAAAGCAAGTTGTCGCTTGAGCAAAGCTTGCAGTTTTTCTTGAAGGCCTAATAAAGCGGTCTTTAGATCAGACATGGGACTTTGTTTATGACTTGAAAGTACTTATTTTCTTATTTCTGCTTGAATATTTTTTTCAAATGCTGCCATTAATTTTTTCATCATCCCATCAATCTCTGTATCTGTTAAGGTGGCTGATCCGGCATTGAAAACAAAATTAATCGCGACAGACTTTTTATTCAAGCCTAATTTATCACTTTCAAAAATATCAAATACACGGGTCTCTTTCAAAGCATCCAACTGAACTGTTTTGATTGCTTGTTCGATTGCAGCATAAGCCACTGTTTGATCTATCACCAATGCTAAGTCTCTTTCGACAGATGGGTATTTTGAAATCTCCTGGTATTTTACCGTGCCAGACTGGTATGCATTGAATAAAGTAGTGAGCTCAAAATTTAAAAACCCTACTCCTTGTTTGATGTCAAACTGAGCTAATTTTTTAGCACCCACTAATTCAATTGTTCCAAGCACAGCCTTACCTGCAATCACTTCGAACTGTCCATACCCAATTGGATTCCAATTAATTTTTTTCAATCCTAACAATTCACAAAGCGCCAAGGCGATTCCTTTTAGTACAAAGAAATCTTGTTCAGCCCCTTTTCCCTTCCAGCTATCTTGCACTTGTTTGCCAGAAAGATAAATGGCTAAAACTTCTTGCTCCAGATATTTACCTGCAGCCGTCTTCGCATATATTTTGCCCATTTCAAAGAAAGAGATGGACTCGTTTTTTCTATTATTATTATACGCAATGGTCTCTAAGCCTGTCTCTAACATGGTTGGGCGCATCACATCTAAATCGGCACTTAAGCTATTCAACATTTTAACAGTGGTCTCTAACTGTGCTTCTGTAAAATATTTACTATTGGTAATGGAGTTGGTTAAAATTTCTGTGTAACCACGACCTACTAAATAGTTGGCAATTTTATTTTTAAACTGCTCTTTTGCTTCAAGTAAATCCACCGAAGGACTAATTGTAATCGCAGTTGGGATCTCAATATTATCTAGGCCATCGATACGTAAAATTTCTTCTACTAAATCGGCTGCAATGCTAATATCAGGCTTATTATAAGGCACTGCCACTTGGATACTTTCAGCATCTTGGTGCAGTAATTCAAATCCTAAACTTGTTAAAATGGCAACTGCTTTATCCGCTGCATATTGCTTACCACTTAATTTTTTTAAGTAAGCAAAAGTCATAGCCACTTTCACTTTATCTGCCGGATTGGGATACACATCTACCACTGAGCTACATGTACCACCCGCAATTTCCTGTATCATTGCTGCTGCTTTCTCTAACACTTTAACGGTGCTTGCAATATCTACGCCTTTTTCAAAACGCGTTGCTGCATCCGTTCTCAAGCCATGGTGCACCGATGTTTTACGAATATGTACATTTTCAAACCAGGCACTTTCTAAAAAAATGGAAGTGGTTGTTGCACTCACCCCACTATGCAAACCACCAAACACACCCGCGATACACATAGGTTTTTCGGTATCACAAATCATTAAATCTTGTGCAGTTAATTTTCTTTCTTTATCATCCAATGAGGTAAACAAGCTGTCTTGAGGACATTTTTTTACCAGGATCTTTTTCCCATTAATTTTAGCTGCATCAAATGCATGCAAAGGCTGACCAGTGGCATGTAAAATATAATTGGTGATGTCTACGATATTATTAATTGAACGTGCACCAATAGATTGCAATTTATTTTTCAACCATATTGGAGATGGTCCCACTTTTACGCCTTCAATTAAAATACCGCTATACCTTGCGCAGGCTTCTGGATTTTCAATCACCACCTCCAATGGCACAATGGCCGCGTTGATGATGGGCGTTTGATTCAATGGACTAATCGGTTCTGCTTTATTTGCATGGTAGGTCAAATAAGCGCAAACATCTTTTGCTACGCCGTAATGACTCATCGCATCCATTCTATTTGGCGTCAAACCTATTTCGTAAATCCAATCTTGATGATAATCGTATAATGCTGCTACAGATGTTCCAACCTGGATGGATGGATCTAAAACCATAATGCCCGCATGGTCTTCACTTAAACCAATTTCATCTTCTGCGCAAATCATCCCCTCACTTTCTTCTCCTCTAATCTTAGCCAATTTCATGGTAATTGGGGCGCCAAGTTTTGGATAAATCGTTGTGCCTATTTGAGCTACCACAACTTTTTGCCCCACTGCCACATTCGATGCGCCACAAACAATATGCAATGGTCGCGCTCCACCCACAGCCACTTTAGTCAGTTTTAATTTATCTGCATTGGGATGTTGGGCCAATTCAAGCACTTCTCCCACCACTAATCCTTGAAGTCCTCCTTTAAAATTTTCATACATTTCTAAGGATTCAACTTCTAAACCTATAGATGTCAATATGGTAGATAATTCTTCTTTGGGAATGGGAGCTGGTAAATATTCACACAGCCAGCGATAACTAATGGTCATGATGCTACTTTAAGGTACGATTCAAAAATACAATTTTATGTTTAAATAACCCGTGAATAACCCATGAATAACCGGTGTATAACTGTAATTTTAATGTGCAAATCCCATTAAAAAGGGCTGTGAATAAGCAAGTTGGATAATTAAATTTCGAGATGCCGATTTTTGAAGGGATTTTCGTAGTAAGAAAAGCAAGTATCATTATGGCCCTACCTAACCTCAATACAAGATCAACAACGAGAAAAAAAACTAGCTCTGTAGATGTGAGCGCCATGATGTATGGAAAAATTCCACCACAAGCAAGAGAATTGGAGGAAGCGATACTTGGTGGTATTCTTTTAGAGAAAAGTGCATTTGATACAGTGACAGAAATATTAAAGCCAGAATGTTTTTATGTAGAAGCACATCAAATGATTTTTCAGTCGATGCAAAGTTTACAGCAGAAGAACATGCCTATTGACATGTTGACTGTGGTAGAAGAATTAAAAATGCGCGAGTATCTAGATCAAGTTGGGGGCGCTTATTATATTTCAAAATTAACCAACGTCGTTGTATCTACTGCAAACATTGACTCGCATTCTAAAATTGTTTTACAGAAATTTATTCAAAGAGAACTGATCAGAATTAGTGGCGAGATTATTAGTAACTCCTACGAAGACAGCACAGATGTATTTGATTTGTTAGATGAGAGCGAAACAAAAATGTTCAACATCACTAATAATTATCTAAAGAAAAACTTTGTAGACATAGGAAATGCTTTAGCAGAATCAATTAAACGTATTGATGTTTTAAGAACTAAAAAAGATGAAATCTCTGGTGTGCCAAGTGGATTTGCATCATTAGATAGAATCACTTTTGGATGGCAGCCCACAGATTTAATCATTTTAGCAGCCCGTCCTTCTGTGGGTAAAACCGCATTTGCATTGAACCTAGCGCGCAATGCAGCTTTGCATCCTACAAAACCTCAGGGTGTAGGATTTTTTAGTTTGGAGATGAGCGCCTCGCAGTTAGTGCAACGTATTTTAAGTGCTGAGAGTGAAATCAAAATGGAGAAAATTTCTAGAGGTAAATTAGAAGATTACGAATACCAACAATTGCATACCAAGGGTATCAACCGACTAGAGTCTGCCCCCATTTATATTGACGATACCGCTGCCTTGAATATTTTTGAATTCAGAGCTAAAGCAAGAAGGTTGGTGAACAAACACGATGTTAAACTCATCATCATTGACTACTTACAATTAATGAGTGGATCTGGTGACAGAAATTCAAATAGAGAACAAGAAATTAGTAATATCTCAAGAAGTTTAAAGGCTTTGGCGAAGGAACTCAATGTACCCATCATCGCATTGTCACAGTTGAGTCGTGCGGTGGAAACCAGAAAAGAAAGTAAGATGCCGCAGTTGAGTGATTTACGTGAATCAGGTGCGATTGAGCAGGATGCGGATATGGTGATGTTCATTTACAGACCAGAATATTATGAAGTGATGAGCAACGAGATGGGCGAAAGTACCATGGGCGAAACACATATCAGGATTGCGAAACACAGAAATGGCTCATTGGATTTAATCAAACTGAGAGCGAGATTGGATGTACAAAAATTTGAAGAATGGGATGGAGATACTGGTATTCCAGGACTAAGTAATAATTATAAACCCCTCACACAAAATCTAGGTACAGGTGATGCACAAGATGGTGGTCGTTTTTTTATCCAAGGCAGCAAAATGAATGGCGGAGAATTTGATGATGACTCAAACGATGATCAACCATTCTAAACTGTATCTATGTCTGTTCCTTTTTTTTACGAACCATTGATTGCTACTGGCATGACGCAATTTACAATGAGTGAAACCTCAAGTAAACATTGTGTTCAAGTGCTTAGGATGGATGTCGGCGAAAAAGTTGATATCACCAACGGACAAGGTGGTTTGTTTCATGCCACTATTCAGGTAGCGCATAAAAAGAACACCCTTCTAACTATTGCTAAGGCCATTCAAACAGAGCACCCAAAACAAAATATACAATTAGGGATTTCGTTATTAAAAAATGTAGTGCGCTTGGAATGGCTTTTTGAAAAAGCAACAGAAATGGGCATTACAAATATTACCCCATTAGTTTGCGAACGCACCATCCACGAAAGATTCAAAACAGAAAGAATGCAGCAGATCATTCAATCTGCCATGATTCAAAGCCAACAAACTTGGTTACCCGTTTTAACTGAACCAATGCCTTTTCAAGAATTTATAGAACAAGAAACTACTGCTCAAAAACTCATTGCGCATTGCGAGCCTTTGCAAAAAACTTCCATCAAATCCATTGTAGCCAGTGCAGGCTTAGTGCTGCTAATTGGCCCTGAGGGGGATTTTGCGCCAACAGAAATTGAAGCTGCCATTGCCAAGGATTTCACGCCCATTGATCTTGGCCCTACCCGACTCAGAACAGAGACTGCAGGTATTTTTGCGCTGAGTGTCTTAAAAAATTTCTAATTTACAGCTATGAAAGTGATTGAAGTCAATACACCCGAATTAGATCATCCCTTTTTGGCCATCAATGTGCTTGTAAACAAGGACAACCCAAACTATATTAGAGCTTTGGACAATGAAGTATTAGCCACTTTTGATTCATCAAAGAATAAATTATTCAAAGAGGGTGCTGCAAAAAGATGGATTGTTCAAGATGAAACAGGCAAAACACTTGGCCGTATTGCCGCATTTCATTACAAAAAATATATCAATAAAGGCACCGATTTTGCGACTGGCTGTGTAGGTTATTTTGACGCCGTACAGGATCAATTAGTTGCCAACTTATTATTTGATACTGCAAAAGCATGGTTAATTTCCGAGGGTATGGAAGCCATGGATGGACCAGTGAATTTTGGGGATCGAGATAAATGGTGGGGGCTTATGATAGAAGGCTTTGACAGGGAACCTATGTATGGCATGTCTTTTAACCCTTCTTATTATAAAAATTTATTTACCAATTACGGTTTTGAAAATTTCTACAACCAATATTATTATCGTAAACTGCTATTAGTTGATTTACCAGATAGATTTAAAGAACGATACGAAAAATTCATAACAAAAAAAGACTACAGCATCCAACATTTACATAAAAAAAATTTGGACAAATATGCAAATGACTTTGTACATATTTATAATTCGGCATGGGCACAACATGGAGAAGCAAAAGCCATCACGAAGGATCAAATCATGCAACTTTTTAAAACCCTTAGCCCTGTTATGGATGAGCGCATGATTCGATTTGCTTATTACAAGGAAGACCCCATTGCGATGTTCATTAATATCCCAGATGTGAATCAATACTTTAAGCACTTTGATGGACAATTAGGATGGAAACAGAAATTACATTTACTATGGATGAAGTTTAGGAAAACAAATACAAGATTAACTGGATTAGCATTTGGGGTGGTGCCAAAATTTCAATCTCTAGGAATAGATAGCTATTTAATCTATTCAACTTCTCTGATGCTTCATGAACTCAAAATGTACAATGAATATGAAATGGGATGGGCCGCAGATTGGAATCCAAAAATGGTCAATATCTACAAAAGTCTTGGCGCCGATCCAAGCAGACATATGGTGACATTTAGACATATTTTTGACCTCCAAAAACACCCTTTTGAGCGTCATCCTGTAATGGAATACAAGAGCCCAAGTCAGGCCAGTTAAGGATTTCATAAATAGGGGATAAGATTTGCACCCTAGCTCAGAAAATTACCTTTTGATGCATTATATTGCAGCTCAAGTATGGAGAATTTTATCGTATCAGCAAGAAAGTATCGTCCTCAAAACTTTAATACAGTTGTGGGTCAGGATCATATTACAACTACATTAAAGAATGCGATCTTAAACCAACATCTAGCACATGCATTTTTATTTTGTGGACCAAGAGGTGTAGGTAAAACAACTTGCGCACGTATCCTTGCAAAAACAATCAATTGTACCCAAATCACAAAGGAAGGCGAAGCTTGTAACCAATGTGAAAGTTGTGTGTCTTTTGAAAAAGGCGCTAGCTTAAATATCCATGAATTAGACGCAGCGAGTAACAACTCTGTAGATGATATAAGAACACTTGTTGAACAGGTTCGCTTTGCACCACAGGCTGGCAAATACAAAGTGTACATTGTGGATGAGGTCCACATGCTCAGTGCCAGTGCCTTTAATGCATTTCTAAAAACATTAGAAGAGCCTCCGCCCTATGCTATTTTCATTTTAGCGACCACCGAAAAACATAAAATTCTTCCGACCATTTTAAGTAGATGTCAAATTTTTGACTTTAAAAGAATTGTGCCAGAAGATACCGTAAAACACTTAGAAGAAATTGTAGCAAAAGAACATATCAAGGCAGAAAGAAACGCGCTACAACTCATTGCTCAAAAAAGTGAAGGATGTATGAGGGATGCATTGAGTATTCTTGATAAAATTGTTAGCTTCTCTAACGGCGCATTGACTTACGATAACACCTTAGAGCACTTAAATATTTTAGACGAAGGTTATTATTTTAAATTATTAACCCACCTTACAGAGGAAGACCTAACAAGTGCCATGTTATTGTATGATGAAATCAACCAAAAAGGTTTTGAAGGAGATACGGTATTATATGGCATGGCAGCATTTATTAGAAATATCCTTGTTTGTAAAGATAAAGCCAGCGCGCATTTACTTGAATCTATAGAAGGTTGGAGAGACCAATACCTAGCTGCTGCCCAAAAAATTGGCACCCCTTATTTAGTCAGTGCATTGAATATTTTAAATGAAGCCGAGATCCAATTTAAGATGGCTCGCAACAAAAGATTGCATGTAGAATTGGCCTTGATTAAACTCAATTTTTTACAACAAGCAATTGAATTAAGTATGGAAGACGGCCAACTAGTAAAAAAAAAACTAGTTGATGCGCATTACCCTATTCGTACTAAAAAGATCATCCCTTTAAGTAATATTGTTGTCAATTCTGAGGCTAAATTAGTGATTGAGACACCTGCGCCAATAACGAACCCAATTTCCAGTCCAATAGTTCCTGCTAAAAAAGTTGTTACCCCTACAGTTCAAGACAAACCTTTAGTTGAACCAGATGTAGATTCAGTTTCAACGAATGCTGGCGGCAAGAAAAGTCTATTGGCCGTTTTACAACAGAAATATGGTAGCGAGTACAATATTGAAGAAGTCAAGGAAGCTATTTCTTTGGACATGGAGACATTGCAATTATGTTGGAACGAGTATGCCAATAAAATGGAGCAGGATATGAAACATTCCGTGGCAGGGACTTTTAGAATGGCCACAGTTCAGATAGAAGACCCTACGCATTTTACAATTACGGTACCTGCTTTGACTGCTCAAAAATTTGTGGAACAAGAAAGAATGAGTTTGATGGAAAAGATTTGGGAACGTTTTCAAAATAGAGCTATTCAATTTAGTATTCTTGTAGATGCAGGTGAAAAGGAGGATGTGCCTTTGTATTTGAAACTCAATAGCAAACAAAAGTTTGACCATATTGCTAAGCAATACCCGTTGGTACAACAGCTGAAAGAACGCTTGAATTTAGAAGTGAATTTTTAAAAAATAAAGAAAGTTTTACAATTTTGCTTTTGCAAAACCTTTCTGCTTAAGGTATTGAAATACTTTTTGACGGTGATCCCCTTGAATAATAATTTCTCCGTCTTTTACCGCACCGCCAGCACCGCAAAAGTTTTTTAGAGCTTTTCCCAATACTTCTAAATCCGATTCGGCACCTTCAAAACCATACACAATGGTAACCGTCTTGCCCGCTCTATGTTTGGTTTCTAGAATCACCCTAAGCATTTGTTCAGCTGGAAGTAAAGTCTCTTTTGCTGCTTCCTCATTTGGCTGCATATAATCCGGATTGGTACTATACACTAGAGGTATACTTGAAAAACTATTAAAGGTATTTTTTGGCTTCTTACTCATCTTTAAACTTTCGCATATTTAAGCAACTAGTTTACCCGCATGCTCACAATCACAAATCCTTTCTTAGTGGATTGTAGCAATAAGGTCATATTGTATTTTTGTTGGCTAGATAATAACTTACCTGTGAGGTATAAAGTATTACCTAATTTTCTTTCCGCACTTTTTTCAAAACCAATAATATTTTTTTGATTAAAAAAAGCTTGTAAGGCTTCATTGGCTTGTTTTGCATTCAATGGCTTAGCAGTCATTTGGTCTAAAATACTCGACTCTACTTGGTTGTCCCAAAACATTTGCAAAGCACTAAAATTGCCTGTTTGCAAATGTTGCATCAATTGTTCTGTTTCATTTTGCGCATTCACGCCAATGCTGCAGTGCAAAAGGGCCAATACAAGTAGTATTTTGGATATTAACTTCATTTTTGTCTATTATAGTAGGATAAAGTTTGTAATGTGCCTAGTATTTTGAAACTTTGATGTATAAAAATAAAGAATTTATAGGCAACCCTATACAAAGTTAAAGAATATGTCAAAAAAAGTAATATTAGTGATCATGGATGGATGGGGATTGGGCAAGGTATCAAAGGCTGACGCAATTCAGCATGCGCATGTGCCTTTTGTAACGAGTCTCTATCAGCAATACCCTAATACTACTTTAGTCACTTGTGGAGAAGAAGTTGGTTTGCCAGATGGGCAGATGGGGAATAGTGAAGTAGGGCATTTGAATTTAGGTGCTGGCCGAATTGTTTACCAAGAACTACAAAGAATAAATGTCGCCATTAAAACTGGTGAATTTGCAAGTCATCCAACACTGATTCAATCTATTCAGTATGCTAAGGAAAATAATAAGCCATTACATTTAATTGGATTGGTAAGTGATGGTGGCGTACATGCACACACGACACATTTAAAAGCATTATGTGATGTTTGCAAAGCAGAAGGTTTGACCAATGTATTTATCCATGCATTTACCGATGGTCGTGACACAGATCCAAAGAGTGGACAATGCTATATAGAATCCTTAGAAACACATTTAAAAAAATCTGTTGGTAAAATCGCTAGTATAAGTGGGAGATATTATGCCATGGATAGAGACAAGCGTTGGGAGCGCGTTCAATTGGCCTATAATGCCATGGTGAAAGGGACTGGAAGTACTGCTACCAGAGCACTTGAAGCCATTCAAGAAAACTATGCCAAAGACACCACAGACGAATTTATTTTACCGACGGTGCTTACAGAAAATGGACAGCCTATTGCAACCATTCAAGATGGAGACGCTGTTATTTGTTTTAATTTTAGAACAGACCGTTGTAGAGAAATTACAGAAGTATTGACACAAAAAGATTTTCCAGAATTGGGCATGCAGGCATTGAAATTACATTATACAACAATGACCAAATATGATGAGACATTTAAACATGTGCATGTCGTATTTGAAAACGATAACTTAATCAATACATTGGGAGAAGTATTGGCAAAAAATAATAAAAAACAAATTCGAATTGCCGAAACAGAAAAGTATCCCCATGTGACTTTCTTTTTTAGCGGCGGACGTGAGCAACCTTTTGAAGGTGAAACAAGAATCATGGCGGCGTCCCCTAAAGTGGCCACTTATGATTTAGAACCAGCAATGAGTGCCGCTGAATTAACAGATAAAATCTTGCCCGAAATCAAAGCTGGCAACCCTGACTTTATTTGTCTTAATTACGCCAATGCAGATATGGTAGGTCATACAGGTGTTTTTAGTGCCGTGGTAAAAGCAGTTGAAACGGTAGACGCCTGTGTCGAAAAAGTGGTCTCTGCAGGTTTAGAACATGGCTATACCATTTTCTTAACAGCGGATCATGGCAATGCAGATTACATGATGAACGAAGATGGCACCCCAAACACAGCCCATTCATTGAATCTAGTCCCTTTCTTTATCATTGATAAAAATTGGAAAGGCAGCATACAGTCAGGCAAATTAGGCGATCTTGCACCCACTATATTACAGATGATGGAATTACCCATTCCAAAAGAGATGACAGGAACGGTTTTAATCCAAGCATAAAAATGCTCCCTTAAAAAACACAATGAAAATACATAAAGCTACTTACCTTATTTCTAGTCCTAATTACGACCAATGCATTGTTTTACAAGCGCCTGAATATGCATTTATAGGAAGGAGCAATGTAGGCAAGTCCTCCATCATCAATGCTATATGTGGTCAAAAAGGATTGGCTAAAACCTCTTCTGCACCTGGAAAGACGCAATTGATCAATCATTTTGAAATCATCAGCAATGAAGTGGTAAAAGGACGTCCAGAGAAATGGTACATCGTTGATTTGCCGGGCTATGGTTATGCAAAAGTATCTCAAAGTAGCCGTCGTAGATGGGAGCAAATGATTGAAAACTATTTACGCAAAAGACCCAATTTAAATATGGTCTTTGTATTGATAGATTCTAGACATAGTCCTCAAAAAATTGATATCGAATTTGTTGAACAATTGTTTCAATGGCAGATTCCATATACCCTTATCTTCACCAAATCAGATAAAGAAAAACCAGGTGTTGTAAAGCGCAATGTAGAAGCGTTTTTTGACACATTAAAAACGATACTCCCCTATTTACCTGAAGGATTTGTGACCAGTGCAGAAAAAAAATTAGGTACCGAAGAAGTGCTTGATTGTATTGCTCGCTACAACCTACTATACAACGAAGACAAAGCCTCCCATTAATATGAAAATTCTTATCCAATATATTAAGCCATTTAAAGGCTTAGTTTTTTTAGCCTTTTTACTTGCAGCGATCAACCAAACTTTTTCCTTATTCGATCCTATGATCTTTGGAAAATTGATTGATGGATTTGCAAAGAATCCATTTTTAGACCCTGCAGGCAATGAGCGAACACAAGCCATGTTTTTAAAAGGTGTGGGTAATATGTTATTGCTTTTAGTAGGTACTGCCATGGTGAGTAGGATTGCCAAAGCTTTTCAAGATTATACCGTGAATGTAATTATTCAAAAATTTGGTGCTGCTTTGTTTACAGATGGCTTAAGGCATTCCATGCAATTACCCTATCAAGCTTTTGAAGATCAAAGAAGCGGGGAAACCTTATCCATCCTTACAAAAGCACGTGCTGATTGTGAAAAATTTATTAGCTACGTGATCAATGTGGTCTTTGGTATTGTAGTGAGTGTGGTATTCGTTTCTATCTATGCTACCCGTTTACACTGGTCCATCATCCCAATTTATATTGGAGGTGCTAGTATGATTGCTTATGTAACCAATTTATTAAGCAAGAAGATTAAAGTCATTCAAAAGAATATCGTTAAAGAAACGACTAGTTTAGCAGGCACGACAACAGAAAGTTTAAGAAATATCGAATTGGTAAAAAGTCTTGGCTTGACGACTCAAGAAATTAATAGACTCAATAACAATACCTATAAAATATTAGCACTTGAATTAAAGAAAGTAAAAAACATCCGTTCTTTAAGTTTTATACAAGGCACGATGGTGAACGCTTTAAGACAGGTCATCACTTTCACTTTAATGTGGTTGATCTTTAAAGAAATTTTGACAGTAGGTCAATTGATTTCATTACAATTTTATAGCTTCTTTATTTTTGGACCTTTACAAGAAATTGGAAGTATCATTTTGAGTTATAGAGAGACCGAAGCGTCTTTGAATAATTTTGAGGCCTTGATGAAAAAGCCCATTGACACACCACCAGCCAACCCAATTGCGGTTGGTGAAATTGAACATTTGGCATTTAAGCATGTAGGCTTTCAACACCAAACTGCTAATTTTAAAGCCATCGATCAAATTAGTTTTGAAGCCAAAAAAGGGGAAACCATTGCATTTGTTGGTCCATCTGGTGCAGGTAAAAGTACCTTGGTCAAATTGCTTGTTGGTTTATATGAACCTCAAGAGGGTGAGATTTTAATGAATGGCGTGAATACGGCACAGATTGACATGAGTGCACTTAGAAATCAAATTAGTTTTGTGACCCAGGATACACAGCTTTTTGCAGGAACGATTCAAGAAAACTTAGCATTCGTTGCACCAAATGCCACTGAAGAAGATATGTTACTCGCTTTAACCAAAGCGAGCTGTGCCAATATTTTAGACAAAGGGGGCAATGGCTTAGCCACTGTGATTGGCGAAGGAGGATTAAAATTAAGTGGAGGAGAAAAGCAAAGACTTTCTATTGCAAGAGCTTTGCTTAGACATCCACATTTATTAATTTTTGACGAAGCCACTTCTTCATTAGATAGTTTAACCGAAGAGTCTATTACAGATACTATCCGTGACCTGTCTAAAGAAAGGGAACAAATTACCATCATGATTGCGCACAGACTGAGTACTATCATTCATGCAACTAAAATTTATGTATTGGAAAAAGGCACGGTGATTGAATCTGGTAACCACCAAAGTTTACTAGAAGAGAAGGGATTGTATTATGCCATGTGGAGACAACAAATTGGAGAACGTAAAGGACATTAAGTACAATAACTATTTTACAATAAAATATTTTACAACCAATAATTAAATCGATAACTGATCATTTATTGTCTCTTTCAAACCTCTTTTTCAAGTACTCCATAACAGAAGGATCTTCTAGTCCTTCCATATCACTTAATTCCAATTCGATTGCTTTTGTACTTAATCGGACTTCAATGAAGGAGAACAAGATAGATATGGAAAAAGTGATTAGACTCACAGCAAATATAAATTTTGCGATGCCTTGATATTGAATGAAAATAAAAAACATCGAGATCAAGGATAACAACAAGGACGCAACCCCATAAGTTTGCATTCTTTGGATTAACTTAATTCGATATTTAAGGTTCTTAATTTGGCTAAAAATCACCAATCTATTTTCCTGCTGTTGATACTTTTCATGTAAAGCTCTTACACGGTTAGACAAAGCTAAAAATCGGTTGGTATAGGCCAACATGATTAGACTAATGGCCGGGAATAATAAAGCAGGGATATTGACTGAAAGTTCCATGATATAAAAATAGTAAAAATAAACCGGTATTTTTGCATCTACCCTATGGAGAAAGAGCAGTTTAAGCAAATACAATCTAGCATCCCGCAAGAACCAGGCATTTATCAATATTTTGATGATAAAGGCAAACTATTGTACGTTGGTAAAGCAAAACATTTGAGAAATCGAGTGAGCTCTTATTTTCTTTCCAATCAACATAACTTAAAAACCATTGAACTGGTGCAAAGGATTGCCGAGATCAAGTTCACCATTGTCAATTCAGAACACGACGCTTTTATTTTAGAGAACGAACTCATTAAAAATTACCAGCCCAAATACAATATCAATTTAAAGGACGACAAGACCTATCCTTATATCGTTATTAAAAATGAGGCTTTCCCTAGGGTGTTTTTAACAAGACGAAAAATAAAAGACGGATCTACCTATATTGGGCCATTCACACATGTGTTTGCGGTAAGGGAATTGATCAACCATATTCAAGAAACCATTCCTTTAAGAACTTGCACTTTACCCCTCACACCAAAAAATATTCAACAAGGTAGATTTAAAGTCTGTTTAGAATACCATTTAGGCAATTGTAAAGGGCCTTGTCAAAACTTTCAAACAGAAGCAGACTATGGAAATTCGATTGATCAAGTAAAGCATTTGTTAAAGGGGAATGTAAAACCATTGGTGCAAAATTTAAAAGAGACCATGCAGGCCGAATCGGCTGCACTTGCTTTTGAAAAAGCCAATGCCACCAAGAAAAAAATAGATGAACTGGAACGTTACCAAACCAAGTCAGAAATTTTAACAAAGCAACAAGAAGCCATGGATGTATTCAGCATCGCTATGGAAGAAGATCAAGCTTATGTTAATTACCTGATGTTACAAGAAGGCCGTATTGTGCAAACACATATGTTGCCTTTAAGCACCCCATTGGAAGAATCTAGAGAGACTGTACTTGCATTTGCAATTCATTATTTTAGAACTCAACTTGAGTCCAAAGCCAAAGAAATTATTGTACCGATTGAACCCGATGAAAAAGAGCAAGGTGTTAAGTATACTGTTCCAAAAATGGGGGAGAAATTGCATTTATTAGCCCTCTCTCAAAAAAATGTAGATTATGCATTAAAGGATTGGAAGCATCGACAAGCTTTAGTGAAAGTCAGTGAGACTGCTCCTGTGAATGAGGTTTTAATTGAATTAAAGCAACTGCTTTCCCTACCAGCAGTGCCCAATCACATAGAATGTTTTGATAACTCCAATTTTCAGGGCGCTTACCCTGTTTCTGCGATGGTCTGTTTTAAAAATGGCTTAGCGAGTAAATCTGATTATCGCAAATTCAATATTAAAACTGTGGTCGGTATCAATGACTTTGCAAGCATGCATGAAACCGTATTAAGACGCTATAGTTCGGTCTTACAGAAAAAAAATCCACTTCCTCAGTTAATCATTATTGACGGTGGTAAGGGGCAATTAAATGCTGCATTAGATGCCTTAAAAGAATTAGGCATTCAAGATAAAGTCACTACTGTTGGCTTGGCTAAAAATATAGAAGAATTGTTCTTCCCAGGAGACAGTCGTTCCATTTTATTGAACTGGAATAGTGCAGCCCATAACCTAGTTCGAAATATTAGGGACGAAGTGCACCGTTTTGGTATCACTTTCCATAGAGCCCAAAGATCCAAAGGCGCTTTGGAAAACAGCTTAGACCATATCGAAGGTATTGGCCCAAAGACAAAGGAGACCTTATTGACGTATTTTAAATCGGTCAGTAAAATTAAAACTGCTAATCCTAGCACATTAACTGAATTGATTGGCGCTGCAAAAACTAAAATTCTAATAGCAGCTTTTGAAAAAGAAAAGCAATAAAATATTGAGTAGTAATTTCAATCAAGCTATAATAAAAAAATGCGACATCTTGATGTCGCATTTTTTTATTTCAATTCATTTTGAACTAGTAGACCCAACGGTCTTGTTCAAAATCAAATATTTTTTGTTTGATCTTCTCCCCTTCTTGTAAACGTTTGATAGGATCTTTGAATATAGCATTCAACATCTTATCATTGTAATTGTCTAAGGTGGACTTCACAACATACCCGTTGAAATAGCGACTCTCAAATAATTCTTCCCATGTAATACGGCTAGAGATATTTCTTGGATTGTACACTTCTGCTTTTGCAAGACTTGTTCTTAGTTCTGGATAATACACCCAAAACAATGGACGCTTCACCACCTTATTGCCTATTTGAATCGCAGCAATTGGTGCGATACCAATGATTCTGCTATACATTCTACTTGTCTTACTATCAAAAATCCACTGTTCCTTTAATCTAAAAGTATAAATAGAATCTGGATTAGGTGCTAAATTGGTATTGTAAATAATGCTGGTGTCATACACATTTGGATCCAATACATTTTGAACCAATTGCGTGTCCAAGCTTCCTTTTAATGAAGCATTCACTTCGTCAATAGTCAATGGTGTTGTAAAACGATCATCTACCGTTGAAAAAGGAACCACTCCATCTTTTTCGATAGCTCGCAATAATACAGCAAAGAAACGTTGGTCACCATTTTCGTCATAAGATTGGTACATGAATGTTCTGTTAATCTTTTCTCTTGCATCAATTTCCTCCCAAACAAATTCACTAAATAAAGCGTCTTCTTCTCTTAAATTTTCATAAGCTAAAGGCACTCTTTCTTTTACCCCTTTTCTAGAATTGGTTTCAGAGAAAAAAGCATACCCATTTCTTAAACTTCTTTTATTATTGGCATTAAATCCACCAACCACTGTAGTATCAATATTTTTTGCAGGCTTTACATCAGAAAAAGTGGGTGCTGCCACCACTTGATTGTTGGCTACAGGCTTGGTCACAGGCTTTGTGATTACTGTATCTTGTGCGGTTTTTGCAGGTGTAGTTTTCTTTTTACTTCCATAAGTAAATCCTGTTTGTGCATTTATAGATACAGTCATTGCCAAAGAGGCAAGAAGGATGCAGCTTGTTTTCATTGTTATTTTCATAAGTACCCATTTATTAATTTCAAATCTGCTTTGTCTTTTACGCTAGTTTGTCCTATTGTAAAATAAAAGTGATTGTTTGATCTAATCTTCTTGACCCACCACCTGGCTCTGACACTTTAATTTCTCCAATGGTTACCGTTGTACCTGCTTGACATTTTCTAATCAAAGCAGTTGCACCGCCAGAGAAAGCCGGGCCATTCACTTCCGCAAAATCTGGCTCATCAAATCCTTTACCAGTTGCAATGACGATGTAAGAAAGCACATTAAATTTTACACCTTCAAAAACAAAGTCTCTTAAATCTGCAATCACCCCGCCCTGCGCTCTAAACTTACCAGCTGCCATATTGCCTCCTGCACTTCCTCCTACAATTGCAATTGGATCTGGCACTCTTTTTACTGGTATCGCTAATTTTTGTGATTGTTTGCCATCATTTACGATCACAACAGCTGTTCCTGTTTGAGCACAAGTCACTATATATTGTCCAGAACCAGCTTTTCTAATATTCGCACCTGCACCATCCACTGTCACATTGATTTTTTCTCCACCACCTCCACCGGTGATACTTAATGGATTGTCTAAGCCCTTATAAAATACCCTTGTTTTATCTGTAGACACCACTAAACCAGATGGTGTACCAACAGTAAATTGCACTTCTTTTTCAACCACTGCATTTTCTCCATTTGGTTTAATAAAAGAGATTCGAACACGTTTTCTTTGTATGCCAGGTGTTGATCCAGCAACAGATTTATATATGGCAGATCCATCTACCCCTACCGTTACCACTACGCCATCTATGGATATAGTTGGTTTTGCTGCACTACTAAAAGCACCTACGCCTGCTGTAATCACTAATTCTTCGCCAGACATTAAATACTGTGAATTAGAGGCTGCAAAAGCATTGAACTGATCATATATCAACTCTACTTCGCCAATTTCTTTATGGCAAAATTCTGCTACCTGTGCTTCACTATTTCGAATATCGTTTTGAAACTTAGTTAAAATAGTAATGGCAGCGACCGAAGGTGTCATGTTAAAATAAGCATAAGCCCAATCTTTTTTACCAGCAATACTTGAAGTGGTAGGTATCGATAAGTCTAATGGTAAGTTAGGAACCACTTCTTTCGCAATCAAAGGATCAATGGCAGACAAGTCGGCTTTAAATTGTACTAATTTATTGTATAAATCATTTCCTTTAGATGCCCCCGCTTTGCTTTTTAAAAATAATCTTGTAGTGGCGTCTAAATCATCTTCCTTATATTCCTCTTTACCCTCTTTTATTTTCAAACCCGACTCTACTTTTAGTTCCTGCTTCAATGATTCTACATAAGTGTACATGGCGTCAGCATAAGCATGTGCTTGCTCTGCCTTAGGCGCCCATATAGCAGCTTTTTCTGCCGTTTTTGGATCGGCTAATTTTGTCTTCAAAGATTTATAGATATCTGCATTCTTTCTTACTATATTATTACTAGCACTATTTAAACTTTGCTCAATCGTTTTAAATGCATTGAGAATCTCACTAGATACATTTAATGCCAACAGCGCAGTTAACACTATATACATAATGTTAATCATCTTCTGCCTTGGCTCCTTAGGTAATGACATGTATACTAGATTTTAAAAAATGAAAATTTGAATAATTAAATTAACGCCCTTGCATTGCAACAATCATATTGCCATACACTTTGTTTAATTGAGTGAGGTTATCGGCTAATAAAGCAATTTGTTCTTTGGCTCTAATCGCATCTTGCGCAGAACTTGACATAGCATTGGAAGCTTCCGCTAACTTAGAGTAATAGGTATTCATAGCTTCCATACTTTTACTCATCATCGCAAATTGTTCATTCAAGTTTTTAACGCCATCTGTAGCCAATGCAAAACTTCCCAAATTGTTTGAAACTGAACCTACTGAATCCTTGATAGAACCCAATGCAATAGCCGCGTCCTTTGTGTTATTTGTAAAGTCTTTACTTGCTTTTGACATATCTGCTAAATCACCCAAATTCATGGCAGTGTCATTTAAGCGTTTGAAACTGGTGCTTAATTTTTCAAAAGCAGCACCGTCTAATTTAGCCGCTTCCAAATGCGCCATCACCGAATCCACTGCACCTGCTTGTGGCGCATGTGTTGAATCTCCTATTTCTGGCGGTGGCAAGAATGCATAAATGGTAAAAATCACAGCCTCTGTGACAAAACCAAGAATTAATGCATAATCAGCCCATGATAGATGTAATATTTTTGCTAAAGTAGCAATAATAACTACCGCAGCTCCTAAAGAGAAAATAACGTTAATGATCTTATTTGTTTTAGGGGAAATAGAATTTGACATTTGAAAAATTTATAAATTTTATACGATACTTTTAATTCGAAATAATGATGATGAAATGATGATTATAATTGGAAAGGTTTTAATTAATTCTTGGCGCCATCGATAATACACATCTAAATCCAATATATGATTTTGCAGTGTCTTGGTATTCATAATTACGAGAACTAACTTGACAATTGTACGCAATGTCTTTCCAAGAACCACCTCTAATCACTTTTCTTTTCATCAATATTGGATCCGAATCTTTTGCGTTGTATTGTACATCAGGACTAAAGTCTCCAATAAAGTTATAGCCACCTTCATAAAATACTGAACTTGTCCATTCGGCCACATTGCCTGCCATATCAAATAATTTGAAATCATTATCGGTGTAGGCTTTCACTTTAGTGGTATAGATATTGTCATTCTTTGCATCCCCACCAAAATAATCTCCTCTTCCTGGTTTGAAATTGGCTAACAAACGACCTTCTTTGGTCTTCGTATATGGAGAGCCCCATGGGTACATTGCATTTGATTTTGAGTTCCCTCTTGCAGCATATTCCCATTCCGCTTCTGTTGGTAAGCGATAGATACCGTCAATTTTTTGATCTGCTCTGCCAGGTTTCCCCGCATAATAATCACTGTTATTTGTTCTCCAATGCGTGAACGCAACGGCTTGTTTCCAAGTCACACCCACCACAGGATATTCATTATAAGCTTGATGACTAAAATACAATCTAGTCAATGGTTCATTGTAAGAATAAGAGAAATCACGCATCCAAACCAATGTATCAGGATATACACTTTGATTCACGGTGATTAAATAATCACCAAGTGATTGTTCTAATCCTTTAGAAGCTTTCGCTGCCGCTTTTAAATCAACAAAAGAATAATTGTAAACTAATTTATTTGGATCAATCTCAATTTTTCCTTGAATGCGATTGTCTGGGCTTAATAAAAGTTCATTTAATTTTTCTAGAACTGCTTTGCTTTTTATATTAATTCTTGCTGCTCTTGCCCAATCCACACGAATCGTATCTTCGTTTTGGTTGATGCCTCCGCCATAAATTGCCAAATATTTCAAGGAATCGGCTACATATTGCACAAATCTTCTATACTGTTCGTTGGTAACCTCTGTTTTATCCATCCAAAAACTTTGAACCGAAACTAATTTCTTTCGATTAACCATCGATAAATCCATCTGTTCATCACTTGCTCCCATATAGAAGGATCCACTTGGGATAGACACTGCCTGAGGGTCGATACGTTTGGCACTACTATTTCGTTTGCCTTTTTTTGCAGGGGCAAATGCAATTACAGCAAGTGATAAAATCAAAATGCTCAAGGTCGCAATGGGGAAATTGACTCTTGTATTTTTAAAAAATGGTATCATATTAGTTTAAAACGTTTTTTTTTACAAAAAATTACATTTTAGGGGTAAAATTAGCAGCTTATTTTGGTGCTATTTTTTAAACCTGAATGAATTGATTTTCATCTGTTTTTAGAAGGTGCAAATTAAGATATAAGTTGTTAGCTATTTGCTAAAATAAGGTCTACATGAGCCATGGGCTCAGAGCAGGTTTTATTTTTACATATAAAATACTGATTATCAATGCATTTTTTGTCTTTTAAAAGGGGGATCTGGTCGTTCTGAACCTGACTCGTAATGCGAATTGTATTTGGTAAAAAGACAGCATTCAATGCTGGCAAACTTTCGTGTACAGTTGGACCTACCCCAACCAATTCGGTCATCCCAGTGGACATTTGGTAAAATGTTTGGGCCCAATTGCCAAAAGAGCTAGGATATTGAAGCAAAGATGGTCGCATAGAATGCATCATCTTTTCGGCGTGCAAGGTCCAAATAGATAAATCAAAAACATGCCCTAAATAATGTAAACCTGAACAGATAAGGGCATTGCCACTTGGCTGAGCACCATCATAACTTTCTTTTTTTCGAATCATTACATCTTTTTGATAGGATGCAGTGTAGTAAAAATAGAGCCCCTCCTCGTCCATAAAGTGGAGTAGTACATAGTCCATCCATTTTTTTGCTTGGATCAAGTAAGTAGTGTTGCCTGTGATTTCTTGTAATTGAATGTATGCTTGGATCAAATTAGCATAGTCATCTAAAAATGCTGGTGCTTTTGGCGTCCCATTTGCGATACTATGATAAAAATAGTATGTATCCTTGTTGTACAAATGTTCTTCCAACCATTGGATACATTCAATTGCCGAATTTTTGTAAAGTTCATTCCCCGTGGCAGCATGCATTTTACAGAACCCCACTATCAACATCGCATTCCAACCCAATATTATTTTATGATCCAAGGCTGGACGAATCCTGATTGCGCGCGCATCAAATAATTTTTTAACTTCTTTTTGCCATGCTGGTTCCCATTCTTTTTCAATGTCGTTCTGTGTCCAAAGAATATTGGTATGCTCCCAATTGCCATTTTGTTCAACTTGATAATAAGCAACAAAAGCATCAAAGAAAGCAGGGTCAATGGTTCCCTTGATTTCATCATAAAACCAAGTATAAAACTTACCTTCCACCCCTTCAGAATCTGCATCTAAAGCAGCATAGTAACCACCTTCTGCATTGTATAATTCTCTTTGTAAAAAATTAAATGTAGCATGCATGATATTTTGGTAGATGGGCTTTTTTGTAATTTGATACCCTTCGGCAAGTACACCCAAAATCAATGCATTATCGTACAACATTTTTTCAAAATGGGGTGCTTGCCACATGGCATCCACACTATACCTCGAAAAGCCACCACCAAGATGATCATAGATGCCTCCCTGTATCATTTTATCAATCGATCTAATGGCATGCACGATCGATGCTTGATCTTTATTTTGAAAATAATTTCGAAATAAAACTTGTATCGAAAATGTTTGTGGAAATTTTGGTGCTGCGCCAAATCCACCCCATTGTGTATCTGCATTTTGCAAGATCCTTTGTGCAATCAATTGAAATTCGTCATTCGTAGCAACAGATGCTGCCTCATGACTTTGCAATGCTTTGATATTGCTTTGTAACAGATGCTGTGTTAAATGTGTGGCTTGTTCCACTAGCTTAGCTCGATTATTATCAAAAGCAGCTTGAACCCCCTTTAAAACATCCATCCATGATGCACGATTTTGCATGGCCTGTGGCGGAAAATAAGTTCCCCCATAAAAAGGTTGTCCATTGGGTAATAAAAATATATTCAATGGCCAACCACCTGATCCAGTCATCGCTTGCAAGGCATCCATATAAATATGATCGATATCGGGACGCTCTTCTCTGTCAACTTTGATATTGATAAAATGCGCATTCATGAAATCAGCTACTGCTTCATCCTCAAAACTTTCACGTTCCATCACATGACACCAATGACATGCGGCATAACCAATACTAAGTAAAATAGGTTTATCTGCAGCGCTTGCTGTTGCAAACAATGTATCTGACCAGGGCTGCCACTGCACTGGATTGTGTGCGTGTTGCAATAAATAAGGACTTGTCTCCTTGATTAAATCGTTGGTGAAATTTTTATTGACACTCATAGAGTGCAATTTAGTTTATTTCTTTTTAGATGCTTGCGCTAAAAACTGATCAAGACCAGCGAACATACTAGACACTTGAGGACTTGGTACTTTAATATGTAAATTCAAACCAGCATCTTCAATTGCTTTACAAGTATTTGAACCAAATGCAGCTAGTGTAGTTCCATTTTGTACAAAATTAGGTTGATTGTCATACAGACTCTTTAAACCACTCGGAGTGAAAAGACAAATGATATCAAATTCGTGTTCTTTCAAAAGTGGTTTAATGTCACTACTTACCGATCGGTACATATACGCCAAATCAAAAGTACATTCATGGTCTTTTAACCAATTGACAATGTCATTGTCTTGTTGGTTCTCACTACAAACATAAAGAAATTGTTCATTGGCTTTATGTTTATTCAATACATCAAATAGTTTTTTATTGGATCCATCCGCCCCAAAAAATACTTTGCGCTTTCTGTACATGATAAACTTTTGCAAATACAAAGCAACAGATTCAGTAATACAAAAATATTTTGTGTCTTGACTAATATTGACCTTTAGTTCATCACAGGTTCTAAAAAAATGATCAATCGCATTTTTACTTGTAAAGATAACAGCAGAATAAGCAGGGACCTCGATTTTAGTTTTTCTAAATTCTTTTGCACCGATTGGTTCCAATTCAATAAAAGGTTTAAAAAATAAAGTCACTTTATACTTTCTTTCTAAATCAAAATAAGGGGATTTTTCACTTTCAGGCTTTGCTTGTGAAATTAGAATTTTTTTAATGGTCTTAGTCGCAGTTGCCTTTTTTTCTACACTCATTTCTTTTGCCATTTTAAACTTTCTATAATTAGTAAGTTCCTCCAAAATATTGAACTATCAATTTATATAGAATCAATAGTGGTATTACCTCGAAAGCACAAAGGTAAAGAAAAAAATGAAAGGAGGAGACATGTAATTTGTTCCTAACAGATGTTAATGAAAATAAGTACCTATAGAGTATTAAAAGGACCATTAATAAGCCGGCCCCAGCTATCGCAAAAGGATGTAAGAAAGGCTTGGCGAATGCCAAGATTCCAATGAAGGGGATGAGTAGGATACCAAGCACTTTATTGATCATAAAAACAACAAAAATATAGGTCTGTACAAGTTCATTGGTATTAAAAATATAGCCTGCAATTGTTAAACAAATATACTTTCCAATATACAAGCCTAAAAAGAACAAACACATATACATAAAACCTTCCCAAAAATTGATGGGTAGCAGATGCTCATTAAAAATAACCAATGTCGTCATTAAAGAAAAACTGACAACAAAACCAATGTTCATAATAAAAGAAGCTACACTATTTTGTAAAAGTTGCTCTCTATTTTGCATCATTCTTAAAGAGGATTGACTAAATTGACTAAACAATTTCGCAATATATTGTGGCGCAATTTGAATTAGAAAACTATATAAAAAAATCAACGCAATGATGGCATAAAAAAGAACGTCTTTATCTGGCAATGAGAACTTTTGTTCTATTTTATACAATACATCCCCTGCATTGGACGATGTCATTTTTTGATTGTATAACTGATAGGTATTCTTTTTTTTCGAAAAGAAATTGAGGTACAATTGTAGGATATTAAAACTACTATCTTTTGGATCACTTGGCATGGTTTGCAAATACCATGCATCAGCTTGAATAAATGTTTTTGGAATAACTGGTACATACATTACCCATAAAGTGTCTTTAACCATCACACTATCTTGTAGGATTGCGATTGTATCATTTGCAACCAATACAGTATCTCTTTGACTTGCTTGCTTCAGAAGGGTGAAGCTAGACAATACAAATAGTCCAATGAAGGCAAATGAAAATTTCTTAAGTTGGGCTAACATCTGCTGCAAAAATAAGTATACTAATGCAGAATTAAAGAACAATGCCTAGCTTTGTTGGTAATTCAACTTATGGCAGGCATCTACCTACATATTCCTTTTTGCAAAAAAGCATGTCATTATTGCAATTTTCATTTTTCTACACAGACAGATACGATCCAAGCTTTTGTAGATGCACTCATTCAAGAAATTGAACTTCAGAAAAGCTATATCAACGAACCCATCGAGACCATCTATTTTGGCGGTGGAACACCCTCTCTTTTGAATGAACCACAATTAAAAGCAATTATAGCAGCCATTTATAGCCATTTTAAAGTTGCAGCCACCATCGAATGTACTTTAGAAGCCAACCCAGATGACATGTATCCAAACAAATTGGCTGCATGGAAAGCATTAGGCATAAACCGTTTAAGTATTGGTATACAAAGTTTTCAGGCTTCCGCATTGACTTGGATGAATCGAGCGCATACAGTGGAACAATCACATGCAGCCATTGAAATGGCAATGCAAGCTGGTATTCATAATGTAAGTATTGATTTAATTTATGGTACCCCCACTTTAACTGACGAAGGATTGATGGCCGATTTAGATTGGATTGAACATTACCAAATTAACCATGTCTCATGTTATGCATTGACTGTAGAAGATAAGACCGCATTAAAAAAATTGATCGAAAAAGGACAAATCGAGGCGGTGGACCCAGAAAAACAAGCAAGACATTTTGAAATCGTATCCACTAGATTAATGACCATGGGTATGGAGCATTATGAAATTTCAAATTTTGCAAAGCCTGGTTTTAGAAGTCAGCACAATAGCAATTATTGGTCTGGCAAACATTATCTTGGACTTGGCCCATCCGCACATTCATTCAATACCATTTCTAGACAATGGAATATTGCAAACAATGCATTATATATCCAAAGCATCGCCAATGGGGAATTGAATTTTGAAATTGAATACCTCACAGAAGCCAACCGCTACAATGAATACATGATGACGAGTTTAAGACGCATAGAAGGATTTGATTTGGACTTGATAGAAGCAAGATTTGGGAAGCGCTACCTTGATCATAGCATTGAAATGATTCAGGCAATGCGTACTAAAAATATTTTTCAGCAAAATGGAAATCAATACAGTTTAAAAAACGAAGCAAAATTTTTGGCAGACGGTATTGCTTCAGATTTCTTTATACTAGGATCTGCTCTATCTCCTTAAAAGTGGTATCGGGTGCTGCTCCTTCCCATAATATTTGATACACTGCATCCATAATTGGAAGCTTTACATTTAAAGTTTGATTCATGGTATGGATACACTTGCTCGCATTGTAGCCTTCTGCCACCATATTTAATTCTAATTCTGCTGCTCTAACAGAATACCCTTTACCAATCATATTTCCAAAGGTTCTATTTCTACTATGTAAGGAATAGCAGGTCACCAATAAGTCACCCAAATAAACAGATGCATTGTGATTCATTAATGCTGCTCCACTTGATTCCTTATTTGCAATTTCTTTTAATAATACTTGCATTTCATTGGCACAATTTGCAATAAAAACACTCAAAAAATTATCTCCATATTCCAACCCATGAGCAATACCAGCACCAAGGGCGTAAATATTTTTTGCAACCCCAGCATATTGAACCCCAATCACATCCTGATTGACAATGGTATTGATATACTCTGATTTAAAATAACTAGCAATGGTGGTAGTGGCTGTTTTATCCAAGCCAGAAAAAGTTAAATAGGACAATTGCTCAGCTGCGACTTCTTCTGCGTGACTTGGCCCTAGTAAAGTAAAGTAGGATGAAAGCGGAAAATTAAATTTTTGCGCAAGCCAATCATTCAATAAAATATTATGCACAGGCAAAACGCCTTTCACTGCCGAAATGATGGATTTATTTTTAAGGTCTTCCGTTTCTAAGGATGCAAGCGTTGTTTCAATGTGGATAGATGGGACGGCAATGATAATGATATCCGACGCTGCCACCACCAATTTGATATCTGTTGAAAAACTGATTTTTTGTAAATCAAAATAAGCATTTCTTAAATAATGCGGATTGTGTTTACGTTTTTCAAAGTAATCAATATTGGACTGTTGTCTAAGACACCATGTAATATGGTGGCCATTTTCTGTTACAATTTTTGCAATTGCAGTAGCCCAACTTCCACTACCAATAATACCAATTCGCTTATGTTCCATTATACAAACATAAGAAATTCATAAAAAAAGGGGCGCATTTTTTATATGCGCCCCTTTTTAAGGTCAATTTTATGTTTCCCCTTACTTTTTCTCTTCAAATAACTTTTCTCTTGTAACCACTTTTACTAAAGAGCCCTCTTTTAAAGTCTTGCTTACGATACTATAAGGTCCGGTGATCACTTGGTCACCCACCTTTAATCCAGCCACTTCGATATAGTTTAGGTCTTGAATATCTGTTTTTACTTTAACCATTTTCACCTTATTGTCTTTTTGCAAGACAAAGACCACTTCATTTAATTCCTTTTCTTTTACAGGTTCTTTCTCTGTGTTATTATTTGAAGTACTAGACACTTTGGTGTCTTTTCCTTTACCATCAATATCTCTTGTTGTCACTGCATTCAATGGCACAGTAATTACATTCACTTTAGATTTGGTTTGAATATCTGCACTTGCAGTCATACCTGGTCTAAATGGAAATATGGCATTCTCTTGAATTAAGTCAGCATAACTATCCGTTAATAAACGAATATGCACTTTATAATTTGCCACTTCTGCAGCTGAACTAATACCTGATGCTGCTGTAATTGGATTGGCGATTTTGTAAACAATGCCTTTGAATTTTCTATTATTATACGCATCCACTTCTACCAATGCCGTATCTCCTAATTTTACTTTAGTGATATCATTCTCACCAACATCAACTCTTACTTCTATGCTCTTCATATCCGCCACACGCATCATTTCGGTACCAGCCATTTGCGCGGTTCCAACCACACGCTCACCTTTCTTTACATTCATTAAACTAATGATGCCATCCATTGGAGATACAATGGTCGTTCTAGCTAAGTCTTTTTCTGCTCTAGCCAATTGTGCTTTCACACCTTGAACTTGTGCTTCTCCACTTTTAATAGACTCTTTAGCTGCATTAAAACTAGATTCTGCAGAACGGAAAGTTTGTTCTACTTGCTCGTATTCTGCTCTTGACACAATCTTGTCTGCAAATAATTTTTTATAACGCTCATAAGCCGCTTTTGAGCTTTCGTACCCATTCTTTAAGCCACTCAAATTTGCTTTTACATTTTCGTATTGTGCTTTCACTTGATTCACAGAAGCGGTTACCTGATCTCTTTGAGAAGAGTAAATGTCTGCATAGATCTTAGCTAAAATCTGTCCCTTAGTCACTTTCGCGCCCTCTTCTACAAATAAGCTTACAATCTCTCCAGAAATATCTGGACTTACTTTTACTTCAATTTCAGGATACACTTTACCACTAGCATTCACCGATTCAGTGATGGTTCTTAGTTCCACCTTCTCCACTGTGACTTCGGTACCTTCATCTTTACCAATGACGCCTGCTTTTTTAAGTCCCACTAATACTACAACTAGTACTACAAAACCTGCGATACCCCAAATGATTTTCTTATTCATTTTATTTATTTTACGATGCTTTTAAAAGATTAAAGAGAAAGTGCTTCTCCTTTATAGAACTCAAGTAATTTGATTCTAAATACATACTCATATTGAGCAGACTTATAATTTACTTTAGCCTTTAAAAAATTATTTTGATTGTTTAATAATTCTATGGTACCCAATAATCCTAGTTCATAACGCTTTGTGGCAAAGCTATAGGCTTTCTCCGCAGATGTAACCGCCTTTTGATTGGCATTCAGTTTATTAAATGCGACCACCGCATTGGTATAGGCAGCATAAATATCTTGCTTTAACTTTCTTTGTGCATTTTCTTGTTGTAAACTAGCAGATTGGTAATTTAATTTTGACTGCTGGTACGCTGTTTTAGATTGATTGGCATTGAAAATTGGAATCGATAATTGTAATCCAAAATTCTGACCAAAGTTATTATCTAATTGCTTACCCCATCCCTTCCAGACATTACTCAAATCTCTATTGCTTGTTATGGTATTGTACAAAGGACTTTGTACATAATACTTAGCAGATCCCACTGCCACAAATGGACTAGTTGGTGAGATATTGCTAAATCCTGCAGGTTCAATCCCACTGATATATTTAAATGAATTTGAGAAATTGGAGCTCAATGAATAACCAAAGCTTAAAGTTGGATAAAACCCAGCTTTAGCAATCAATTGATTTTTTTCAGCTGCTTTTACACGTAGGTTTGCCGCTTTGATATTTGGAAGATTTTGTTCAGCAACACCAAACACATAATCTGGTTGCAAGTCTGCAAAGGCTTGTAATTTAATTTGATCTACTGGTTGCACATACACATCAAATGCTTCCCCAGCATCTAAATTTAACAATGCCTTTAAACTTAATTTGCTTTGTTCTATATTAGAAATAGCAGTGATATAATTACTACTATCATTTGCTAATTGAGTTTCTAATTCTAATAAATTAATCTCTGGCAACAAACCAACTTCTACACGCTTCTTCGTAGCTGCCAATTGTTCACTTGTTTGCGCAATTTGTATTTTAGCTATTTCTGATTGTTCAATGGTGGATAAGACTTGTAAATAAAATGTAGCCACATTCACCGAGATATCGTTAGACGCCGTTTTAAGATCAGCGATACTTGCCAACCAACTATAATTATTTGCAGCCGCCGTATTGCCTAATCTATTATTATTATACAACTGAATACCCCCATTCATTCCAAAATTATTATACAAGAATTGGGTGGTAGTAAAGGAGTTGGTCACAGGGTCAATGGAACGTCCTAAACGCATCCCTAAACCAGAAGAACCAGACATAGTAGGCAACTGGTTATATTTAGCTTGGTCTGCCTGTAGTTTGGCCAATCTTGCTTGAATATCTGCTTGTTGAACCGAAATATTATGCTTGATGGCATATTCCACGCAAGTTCTTAGATCCCATTGCTTTGGATTTTGAGCCGTCAAAGACAGTGTAAATCCAAGAAAAATAAACGAAAAAATGTATCTCATTGTCTGTATTGATAATTAGAAATTCCTATTTTGCTTTACAAAAGTAATGCAAACAGAAAGAGTTGTCTAATTTTTAGACAAACGGACTTCTAATTGGCTGAACGGCGCTTATACCCCTTTTTTATAGTAAAATAGGCGGTATATCACCAATACAATGGCCACTAAAATAACCGCAGTCAGCGCAGCATAAGGTTTATCAATCACCACAGCAACTGCTACAAAAGCATAAGCCAATACAAAAATGGACGCAAAAATAGGCGTCCAACGCTTTAATCCTCCAGTGACAGCCGCATCTCCCTGACCCTTGCGTCTTAATATGAATAAAGTGGCTGCCGAGGTACTCATCCCCAAGCAATCCAAGAAGATACTAAAACTCAATACATCGTCTACCCCTTTCCCAAAAAAAGTAATTAAAATAGTAGTGATCGCAAAAACTGTAAGACCAGGTACCAAAGCATCTGTGGTAGCATGCTTTTTTTGAAATACCGCAGGCAACACTTTATCCTCACTCATCGCAAACATCACCCTTGGGTTACTCATTAAAATAACATTGACATATGCGAGCACACTTAAGACCATTGCAAAATCAAATACTTTGGCGCCTAATTTTCCAAACCAGGCTTCAAACAAAAGCGATCCAATGGCATTGGCATTTTTAATATTGTCAAACCCAATCACTTTTACATAAGTATAGTTGATGGCTAAATATAAAAATAAGACTAATAAAATTCCAATTACAATCCCTCTTTGCATCGTCTTGGCAGAACTCACTTCTGCTCCAAAATTGATGGTTTGTTGATAGCCACCATACGTAAAAAATACCGACACTAAACTTACCAATAAAAGCAGCATCCCATTGCTACCATCATACACATATACTTTACCATCATTGAAACCGTGTGGTGCCACACTCACGCCTTTGAATAAAGAGGTGATGAGTAATAAAATCAAACTGATTTTCACAATCATCAACACATTCTGCGTCCGACTACTTGTTTTTAATCCTAGTAAATTGACGATATAAAATAATCCGACCGAAAATGAAGCCACACCAATATTGAACAAAGTGCCAGAAGGTCTTCCAAACAATAAATCGCTTACATAATCTGCGCCAATTAATGCAACCACTGCTAAAGAAGCTGCATTGCTAATTAAGATCAACACATTAATAGTAAACCCAACACCTGGGTGGTAACAATGTGCAAACACTTTATAATAACCGCCCATCACAGGCAATCTTTGTCCAATCTCCGCATAAGTTAATGCGCCAAATAAAGCAATGATACCCCCAATGATCCAAGCACTAAAAAAAATGAGCGGCGTACCAGACTTCGCAGCAATGGTCGCTGGGGTTTTGAAGATACCCATGCCAATGACTAAGCTGACCACAATCATGGTTAAGCTAAAAAAATTGATGCTTTGTTTAACTTTTGTACTCATATGAAATGCTTTACACTTTTCTTAAAGATAAATATATCAACTTATTGGGAGTTTTCAACAATGGGTTAATAATTAAATGAACAAGCTATTTCAAAAGAGAATAAGTTTGTGCTTGATTAGGTTCATGCAAATGATTAAAAGGGAATCCTGTTCAAACCAGGAGCTATTCCCGTAGCTGTAAGTTCGATGCGCAAGCATTAAGTCAAATCCACTGAAGCAATTTGGGAAGGATGACTTTGAGAAGAACGAGCCAGAAGACCTGCCTAGTTTAAAAAATCAACAGCTTTCGGGTAAAAAGCAAGGATTGTAAAAAATTAAGCGCAGGGGTATACTATCACGCTGCTTAATTAATTATGGTTCTCTTATTCCAGGAAGCTCATTGTTCACTCAGTAAAATGAAAAAAACAAAACAATGAGCCAAAAAATTATCACGCTCTCGGTGTGCCTTATCGCCACCATGTCCTCCGTCTTTGGACAACAAAAAGACAGTCTTCAAAAAAGTTTAACTCCCGCACAGCTGGAGGATGTCATTGTTACTGCCAATAAAATTGAGCAGAAACAAAGTGGCACAAGCAAAGTCATTACCGTGATTACTGCTGCTCAAATTCAGCAAAATGCAGGCAGAACCATTGCACAATTATTAAATGAACAAGCAGGATTAAGTTTACCTGGTGCATTAAGTAATTTAGGAACCGTTCCCAGTATTTACATGCGCGGTGCAGCTTCTGGAAGAACATTGATTTTATTAGACGGCGCGCCTGTAGGTGACCCTTCTATGATCAGCAATGAATTTGATTTGAACCTAGTACCACTGAATCAAGTGGAGCGCATTGAAATATTAAAAGGCGCACAGAGTACACTCTACGGATCGGATGCCATTGGTGGCGTGATTAATATCATTACAAAATCAAAGGGCAGTCCATTTGTGAGTGGTGCATTGAGTTATGGTAGTTATGGAACTAAACAAGGTATTTTTCAATTCAATAGTAATTTTAAAAAGCTAGATGTTGCGATTGGTTTTGAAAATCAAAATGCAGATGGATTTTCTTCTGCAAAGGATATCACTAACAAAGGAAATTTCGATAAAGATGGTTATCAAAACAATAGCTTTTTTGTAAAAGCAAAATATCAGATTGATTCGCTTTGGAATTTGCAAGTATCAAGCAGAAAGACCGCCTATAATGCAGCCATTGATTATGGTGGTTTTAAGGATGACAAAGACAACGCCTTTAAAAATGCCACCACCATGAGTGGGCTAGTATTGAAATATAAAAAGGCTAAAACAAATTTTCAATTACAATACCAGTATACCACACAGGACAGGACTTATCTTAATGACAGTTCAGATAGAACATACTTAATCTACGAAGACAATCAGTATGCTGGTACAACCCATTTTGCAGACGCTTTTTTATCTACACCAATCAATAAAAATATACAATGGATTATTGGAACCGATTTTAGATACGGGTCTTACAACCAAACTTATGCATCTATTAGCCAATATGGCCCTTACAATGATGTATTTAAAGACACTTTTCAATTTCAAAATGCCCTTTATACATCGGCTTTGATCAATGATAATTCAAAAAAATGGTTGCTTGAATTAGGCGCTAGATACAATAACCACAACCGTTTTGGCAATAATCAAACCTTTACATTCAATCCATCCTATGCAATCAACGATCAGGTAAGATTGATAGCAAGTATATCTACCGGATTTAAAGCACCGTCACTTTATCAACTTGGCAACAATGATCAACTGAAAGCAGAGACTTCTTTTAATACTGAATTGGGTATTTCATTTAGAAAAGGACAAGTGTTTGCAAGAGCAGTCTACTACAACAGAAATATCAAAAATGGTATTGACTACAATTATATAGATTATAATTTTTTCAATTTTATCCAACAAAAAGTAAATGGATTAGAGATTGAGATTCAACATCCCATTACAGAGCAGCATCTTTTTTCATTGAACTATACTTTAATGAATGGACAAGAAACCAATCAAAACAGGATCACCACAACAGATACCATTACATACAATTATTTATTAAAACGTCCTAAGCACAGCTTGAACGCGCAATGGAATTTCACCATTAATAGTAAATGGAATGCAAGTTTAACTGGAAGATTCATTAGCGAGCGTAAAGATGTAGGTGGATATGCAAGTCCAGATGTGACCTTGAGTAACTATACCTTATTGAACGCTGCCATTCAATACAAGTGGAGCAAGCGAGTTCTTGTATTTGCAAATGGACAAAATCTGTTAAACGACAATTTTAGTGAAGTCAACGGTTATAATGCCATTGGCAGAATGCTTCAATTTGGAATAAGACTTCAGTTTTAATGAAATGTATCATTTTTTATACCCTTGGAAGTATGGTATAAAAAGTTATTGTTAATCAAGCTTAGACTAATTCAAAGGCGTTCATAAATATAAAAAAGCTTTGTATCTTCATACAAAGCTTTTTTTATGGGATTTAAAATAGATGAACTACTTACGATCGTTTTTACATTATTCGCCGTGATTGATATCGTGGGCTCTATACCACTATTAATTGCCATGAAAGAAAAATCGGGCGCCATAAAATCGCTTAAAGTGACCCTGATTTCGGGAGGCTTAATGATATTATTTTTGTTTCTAGGTAAACCTTTTTTACAATTATTAGGCTTGGATGTAAAATCATTTGCCGTAGGTGGATCTATTGTAATTTTTCTTTTAGGACTTGAAATGGTCTTGGGCCATGAAATTTTCAAAGGCGATAAAAATGCGCAATCAGGTGCCGTGGTGCCTATTGCATTTCCTATTATAGCTGGTAGCGGAACCCTGACAACTATTATGTCTTTAAAGGCTAACTATGATGAACTCTATATAGCACTAGGTATTCTTATCAACTTAGTTATTGTATACGCAGTTTTAAAATCGCTCAATTTTATTGAGCGTTTACTAGGGCCTGGAGGCTTACTAGCAGTTCGTAAATTTTTTGGTGTCATTCTTATAGCTATTGCTGTTAAAATATTCTCTAGCAATGTTGGAGCACTGATACGCTAAAAAGAATATTTACAACTTACTACATAATTTCTTCCTAAAGCAGATATCCCACTCGCGAAGTATCTATAATTTAGGTCGGCGATGTTTTCAATTTGAAAACTTAGATTCAATTTTTTAGTTGGCT
Source organism: Chitinophaga pinensis (assembly GCA_945874755.1). GTDB lineage: Bacteria > Bacteroidota > Bacteroidia > Chitinophagales > Chitinophagaceae > Sediminibacterium > Sediminibacterium pinensis_B. The sequence goes on along the minus strand of CAMCHR010000007.1, from coordinate 7,168 downwards.
GATAGCTGGTGTTGATATTCCAAATTTGCCAAGCTGGCATACCATCCTTGGTGGCATAAATTTCATTGTCCTCGCCATTTAAATTATAATCCTCTATATGCTTCCACCCATTAAATACAGTAAATAATTCTGCAGAAAACTTTTTTACATCCTGCTTTAATCCCACTCTACCATAGGCTGGAGGGATATGGTCTAAAGGCAATGCTGTATTCAATCCATCGAGTTTACGATCGGCATAATTCCCTTTGGTATAAGTATAGGTAGCTGCTAATATCGTATTAGGTGTTAAGTTCGCAGAGCCATTGACATTCAATCCATAGACAACTGCCTCCGCTTTGTTTTGAGTGGCATACACATCACTCATGACACCTTGGTATAGGATTACACTTGCATTATTCCATTTAAAATTGTCAACTACCAATGCATTTTTAAACCAAGTATAAAACAAAGATGCGCCAATACTATAGCTAGATGTAGTTTTAGAAACATTCAATTCTGTATTATATGTATACTCAGGTTTTAAATCCTTATTAGGCACTACTACATAACCCGTTCTAGTATCAAATACTTTTGTCAAGTCATCCACATTCGGGGACCTAAATCCACTGCTTGCTCCAAAAGCAAATCTGAATCCATCTGCTCCATTGTAAGCCATGCCTAAATTACCCGTCATGGCAGTGTTGTTTTGATTGGCATCTGTGAATGGAAAATGCATGAGTGCTGTGTCTTTGAAATGGGCATTCAATTGCACATTGTTCAAACGCAAACCACTATTCAACACCCAATTTCGTTTCAAAAATTGAGTATGTTGCGCATAAATAGCATAATTAGCCATATTTGTAGGTCCATCACTATACCTAGTCGCAATAGTGCTTCGCAGATTCGTAGCAATATTGTTACGATAGGCGGTCGAACCCACTTTATTATAATAAGATTCCACTCCTACATGTAGCTCACTAGAATTACCTTGGTGTAAGAGGTCTACATTGAACCCAAATATATCCACTTTCTCAAATCTGTAATCCTTGTTATTGGATTTAAATCTTCTAGTCATTCTGCTTTCCTCTAGTTGTTGGTAATTGGCATTCAAGGTAAGATCTTGAAAAAAACCATTTAATTTTTCTTTACTTAATTTATAACTAACCATATTACGAACCTGTGGCCCATAATACCATTCAGCAAATACAGGTAAGCCATTACTAGTTTCGGTTAAACGATCATACCGATTGATATCAGAAGAATTAGAGAGCTGTATGTTCAATACATGTTCTGTGTTTTCATTCGGATTATACAATAGTTTTTGTAATAAATCGGTTTGATTATAGCCACTAAACTTTTGGATATTCACAGATGCACTATTGTCTTTCAAGACATCCGTATTGTTTTCACGAGCTACATAAAAAAATCTTTTACCAAAATCTGGATAAGCAGCTAATCTTTTATTACCCTGACGCATATCGCCAAAGCTGCTAGTAGTAAAAGAAGTGAGATAAGCCCATTTATTATTAGCGATATTAACATCAATATGTTGGCGGTTTTCATTTTGCCCATTACCGTAACGATAGACTAGATTACTATTCACTTTCCAAGGTGCTTTTTTTGAAATAACATTAGAAATAAACAATTGTGGTTGTTTGGTAAATAAATTAACCACCCCACCCAATGCATCACTGCCATACATGGTAGAACTTGGACCATACAAAATCTCAACCCTATCCAAAATCATATTATCCACCGTAATGATATTTTGTAAATGACCCGCTCTAAAAATCGCGCTGTTCATACGAATACCATCCACCATCAATAAGACCCTACTCGCCTCAAACCCTCTCACCACAGGGCTTCCACCACCAGCTTGGCTTTTTTGAACAAAGACCTGACCAGATGCAGTTAAGATATCTGCCGTATTGGCTTGTTGCTGAATCAATACTTTATCGGTTAAAGAAACAACACGCTGTACGATATTTTTAGAAAGCGTTGGAAACTTATTGGCATAGATCACGACGTCTTTTAATTGCTTCGTCGTGGTATCAGATTGCGCCAAAAGATTCAAACTCATACTAAAAAATACCAGTACGCTTAATATTAAACGCATTCAATATAATTTAAATGAAAATGAAAAATCAATCAAATAGCACATGGCCCATCTGATTGAACTGTCTTATGTATTAGACAGCTTCTGGCGGATGCGTAATTTCTCCTGAATAGCGATTCAAAACAGGCGTAGTATAAATAAAGTAGCCTTTTTTATCTTGTATAATAATGCTGTACTTGTAATCAAAAACTTGATTGCAATCATAGACCGCGAAACTAAGATTCAATTTAATCTTAGAGGATTCTGAACTAGTTTTAGAGTTAGAATCTTTGTTGATTGAATGTACTTTATGCTGATTCGCAACAATAGCCGCCTCCTCTTCATCCGATGCAGCTTTAATCACCCAGCCTTTAGAAGTTTCTTTGATGGAAACAATATCATAGAACATCCCCTTGTAACTAAATTCACGGCCCTTCTCCTCCCACTGATAGCCTTCGGGTAAGATGGATTTATCTTTTACTATGAGTGTGATTTGATCGCCACTATGAAAATCGGTAATATCATCACTATCATATTCTTTTTCAAGAATTTGACCTGCATAAATAATGGCAAAGCGTTCCTGCTCATGTAATTTTTCCTGAAGCTTATAGAAATAGCTTAGACTACTTGTTGAAAAAAACAAGGCTACAAAACAACATATGGCAATGAGTTTTTTCACGAAACCTAAGGTACGGAAAATGCAACGAAATTGTAATTGGTAATTTTATAGGTATAAAAGTTCTATGTGTAGCCAAGCCCAGGATCGAACTGGGATTTAGCGCTTCGGAAACGCTTGTACTAACCATTGTACGACAAGGCCATGGTATAAAATTAGTGCATTCTAGCAAATTTCGAGAACCATCTACCGTCGAAATAATATTTTAATAGCCGCAGGTAGGAAAATATTGGTAGGTAGGCTAAGCATAATACGGATATCCTCCATTAAGGTAGATGTATTGGATAAGAATTTAAATACAGTGGCTGCATCGTTTTGCTTAAAAATGCGCGCAAAAATTTCATCCCCTGCCATTTTCTTGTGTTCAAGGATATATAATAATACCGCATCGTAAAATTGATGTCTTGTATAATGTACCGATGCATCCAAGGCTTGATTCAATTTTATTTGTTGCACTAATTGTTGTGTTTGCTGTTGGATAAATTGGAATGCATATCCAGTACTTGCTTTTACTGCATCCCCCATTGTCCCTATTGAAATGACATTACTTATTGTAGTTGTCATTTTTTTTGTAGTCATTGGGATAGCACCTTGTTCTGTATGTACAATGGTATAGGCTTGTCCTTTATAATGTTCTTCCATGTATGCACTCAAAACAAGATCATACTCGGCTGTTTCTAAAATCGTTGGAGAGAATAAGGTATACTCCACCAATGCTTTTTTATCCGTCAAAGGAAGTAAATACATGAAAGCTGTAGCGTCCATTTGAGGTACATTAAAATCCATTAATCTAGCAACCGACTCTTCAAAAACAGGGGCATCAAACTCAACGACGATGCCTTTAAAATGTTGCCAAAGTTTAGATTGGATGCGTTCCCCGTTGATACTTGAAAATACATAGTCTGCATTGGCTGCACCTCCTTCCCAGTTGACCCTTGCACCACCATCTGCTGCATCAATGCTTAATATTTTTGATGCAACCCATTCCACATTGTCAAAGCCTTTTGCAAAAGCACTAATGTGTTGGTAAAAATCAATCCCTTGAATCATTTTATATTCAAAAGGTGCTGTTGGCAATAATCTTTGCATCGCCCCTTTTAATACTTCTATATTGGACCATTTTTTACAAACAATAGATTCAAAAGGCCCTAGGCTGTCTTCCCAAAAACACCAAGTGCGGTCATTGCCTTTATTAAAATTGGCATCCACCACCAAGATCTTTTTTTGACTTAATAAAGGATCCTGCAATAAATGGTATAACAAAGAATAGCCGGCACATCCTGCACCGGCTATTATATAATCATATTTTTTTTCTAGTGTCAATGCGTTAAGCTTTGTTTTGAATCATTTCATCTCGCTTAACTTTATCCCAATATTTTTTAGCTACAATCAGCATCCCAAAACTCTCACTATCTTCTTTACCCAAATGTTTATGGTGCATTTTATGTGCCCATCGTATTGCTTTGATATATCTATTATTTGATTTTGTAAACCATTTGATTCTTTGGTGTATAATCACTTCGTGTATAATAAAATAAGCCAACCCATACATGGCAACACCAGTGCCTATACCGGACAACCATGGCATGGCATTGAAAGTACCATAAAAAATACATGCCATACTAGGAAGCGCAAAAATCAAAAAGAATGCATCGTTCTTTTCAAAAATATGGCCAGTCGGTTGATGATGATCTTCATGTAAATACCATAAAAAACCATGCATGACATATTTATGCGTTAACCATGTAACACCTTCCATAATGGCAAAAGTCAATAACATAGAAATTAAGAAAATCATAAAAGAAAGGTTTAAGAATACAAAGGTACTATAACAAATTTAAGCTTGCTCTAATTTTTGCATTGAATACAATAAATAATTTACCATAATCTGGTATTCTAATTCTGGTGCTTAGTAGCGCCCCATGGTTGGTCTGTTTAATCTTCTTAAATAAAGCATAATAATATTTGAACGCCACATACACCCCAAAACGACAAGGAAGCGGCAGGGCTTTGATACCTTCTAAGGCTGCATCAAAATCTGCTTGGATATCCGCCTCTATTTGTTGCTTATCTGAAAGGCTAAAATTGCCAAAATCGCAGTTTGGAAAATACATGCGCTCCATACCCACAAAATCTGCTTTGATATCTCTTAAAAAATTCACTTTCTGAAAAGCAGCACCTAAACGTTGTGCCGATGGTTTCAATATTTCATATTGTGCTTCATCCCCATTACAGAATATTTTAAGACACATTAAGCCCACCACTTCGGCACTTCCAAAAATGTATTGATTGTAACTTGCTTGGTCATGAGACTGCTGAGAAAGATCCATCTCCATACTATATAAAAATGCATCTAATAGAGCCCTATCAATTTTAAATTGATTGTAGGTCAATTGAAAACGATGCAAGATTGGATTTAAACTAATTCCATTATCCAATGCAGCATAAGTATCTAATTTGAAGGTTGCAAGTAATGATGCTTTATCATACTCATGAAAAGTATCTACAATCTCATCTGCAAAACGCACAAATCCATAAATATCATAAATAGGTTGACGTAGTGACTTATCCAATAGTCCAATAGCGGATGAAAAACTAGAACTATACAGTAAAGTAGTGTACTTGCTACTTTGTGCGGTGACTTCGTTGTATAATGTTAATGAAGACATACTGAATTATGCTTTATGTTTTTGATCAACCAGCTTCGCCACCACTTCCCCACTGATTAAACTTGGCGGCACGCCTGGACCAGGTACGGTTAATTGACCAGTGTAATATAAGTTATTTACTTTTTTACTTTTACAACTTGGCTTTAAATTTGCTGTCTGCAATAATGTATTTGCTAAGCCATATGCATTGCCCCTAAATGAATGATAGTCTTCTTTAAATTCTTTTACTGCATAAGAACGCTTATATACAATCGAACTTCTTATAGACTGACCAATCCTTTCTTCGAATCGTTGAATGATCATCTCAAAATATTGATCTCGAATCTCCTCGTTATCCCCTTCTAAACCTGCTGCAATTGGGATTAATAAAAATAAATTCTCACAACCCTCTGGTGCCACAGTTGGATCTGTTACCGAAGGGACACTTGCATAAAACAAAGGTCTTGTAGGCCATTTTGGATCGGAATATATTTCTTGACCATGTAAACCAAAATCGGTATCAAAAAATAATTGATGGTGCAAAACACCCTCTAATTTTTTATTCAAACCCACATAAAATAATAGTGAACTTGGGGCCATCACCCTACTATCCCAATACGCAGCCGAATACGATTGGCATGCAGGTGCTAATAATTTAGTTTCAATATGATGATAATCTCCCGCACCAATCAATACGTCCATGGTGTATTGTTGCTTTTCACCTGTCGCATTTTTTAAAGTATGGACAGCAACTGCCTTACCAGCTTGCACTTGGATCGAAGTCACTTCCTCTCCTAATTTAAATTGTACCCCTAAAGAAATTGCTAAATCATGCATCCCTTGTACTATACTATACATACCAAATTCAGGATACCAAGTACCCCCTTTAATATCTGCATAATTCATTAAGCTATACAATGCTGGCGTTTTTTCTGGCAAGGCACCTAAAAACAACACAGGAAATTCCATCAAAGATTGGATAGATGGATGTTTGAAAAATTTAGCGACATGCTTTTTCATCGATTGAAAAACATCTAATTTAAAAACGCCTTTCACTAAATCCATATCCAAAAATTCTGTCAATGACAAGCCCGGATTATGAACTAGTTTTCCAACACCTACATCGTATTTGAATTTCGCCTCCGCCATAAAAGCATCCAATGCTTTGGCAGCGCCTGGCTCAACTGATTCTAATAAATTTTGTACTGCTGTGTAATTGGCTGGTATATCCCAACCTTCTTTTTCAAAATAAACTCTGTAAGAAGGATCCAGTCTTTTAAGTGCGTAGTAATCACTTACTTTTTTTCCAAAGGAATTAAAATACCTTTCAAAAATATCTGGCATCCAATACCAACTTGGACCCATATCAAATGTAAAACCTTCTGCTTTAAATTTTCTTGCTCTACCACCAGGCAAATCATGCTTTTCAATAACTGTAACGTCCCAACCCATTTTTGCTAAGAAACTTGCGGTAGATAAACCTGCAAAACCCGCTCCAATAACAATTACTTTTTTTGATGTCGATGACATGAATTTAATATCGTTGAATTTTTTGCTTTAAAATTTTTCTAGCAAAGTGAATTCTACTTTTGATTGTACCTAGAGGCTCATTTAGTGCATCTGCAATTTCATTGTACTTATACCCTTCGTAGTATAAATTAAATGGTGTTCTAAATAACTCTGGCAAATCATGTATGAATTGATTTACTTCCTTCAAATTTAAGTTAGTTATTCCATCATTCACCACCTTATTGAAAGTTTGGTCAATTA
>CAMCHR010000006.1 GCA_945874755.1 Chitinophaga pinensis | reverse complement strand
TTTTTACAAAAGTTTACTATATTTAATATTCTCTAAACTAAAAATTAAAACACATGAGAAAATTCTTTTTTTTGTGCTTTCTTATGATTGGGGCTTTATCTGTAGTTTCGGCTCAGAATAGCAGAACCATCACAGGAAAAATCACAGATGACAAGGGTGCCGCTATTGCTGGAGCAACTGTCTTAGTTAAAGGTTCCCAAGTTGGAACTACCGCCGATGCGGAAGGTAATTTTAAATTAACCATGCCTTCTTCTGCAAAAACATTGGTTATTTCTGCCTTAAATTTTGGCAGCAAAGAAATCAGTTTAGGCGCTTCTAATTCAATTTCTGCTTCTTTATCTAGCGCTGATGACAATCTTTCTGACGTTGTAGTTACCTCTTTTGGAATTAGAAGAGATGCAAAAACCTTAGGTTATTCAACTCCTAAAATTTCTTCCGAAGATTTAACACAAGTTCGCAATACCAATATTACCAATGCGGTAGTTGGTAAAGTTGCCGGTGTAAGAACTTCAGGAACTGGAGGTTCATTTGCAGGATCCGCTATACTAATTAGAGGTTATACCTCTATGACTGGTAGCAGTGCTCCTTTATTTGTGTTAGATGGTGTGCCTATTGATAATGGTGGCGGTGGTGTTACGCTACAAAACGGCGTAACCAACTCCAATAGAGCAGTAGACATTAACCCCGACGATATCGAAGACTTTACCATATTAAAAGGTGCTGCTGCAACTTCTTTGTATGGTTCAAGAGGTGCTGCTGGTGTAATTTTAATTACTACAAAAAAAGGAAAGAAAAGAACCAAGAACAATGTAGATTTTAATTCTTCTTATGCTGTTATTTCTGTTAATAGATTACCTGAATATCAAAATGAATATGCACAAGGAACTTCATCTGGAGCTGCAGCTGCAGTTTCTACAGTTGGAGTTTACAACTTTAATACTGCAACTTCATGGGGGCCTAGAATTTTTGGACAAACAGTGACTAACTTTTTTGGTAATCCAGAAATTTTGAGAGCATATCCTAATAATGTTGCCGACATTGTTCAAGATGGGTTTAACCGCCAAAATACAATTGGAATAAGTGGAGGATCCGATAAAACAACGTATCGTGTTTCATTCAACAATACCAAAGAAACCTATGTATTGCGCGCCAATGAATTGAATAAAAATGTATTGTCTCTTAATTTAAACTCAGAAGTTACCAGTAAATTAGCTGTTTCTTCTTATTTAAGCATCAACAATACATCATCTATTAGATCACAACAGGGTAATCAATTGTCGAATCCTTTCTTCCGTGGATTATTTATTCCTCGTAGTTACGATTTAACAGGCAGCCCTTATTATGATGCTTCTGGAAATCAATTGTTTTATGGCGGAGAAGACAATCCTTATTGGTCTTTAGACAATGTACGTTACAATGATGAAGTGAACAGGTTTATCGGTAATGTAGGCGCTAGGTATAAATTTAATGATTGGTTAAATGCCGATTTTAAATTAGGCGCAGACATTCAAACTTTCAGATCGCATGGTTTTGATGAAGTTGGAGCAAGAGGTGGTGGAAATACCTCTGCCAATGGAACCGGCGGTATATCTGATGTTAGAAATAACATAAGAAATATCAATTCTTATCTTACATTAAATGCACAAAAGCAATTTGGTAATTTTAATGTTGCTGCAACTCTGGGAAATGAGATTTTTGATAATTTCTCCAATACCCTTTCTGTAAGAAGTACAGGGTTGGCTATCAGAGGCTTTGACCAAATTAGCAATGCAACAGTGCACAATGCACCATCAGTTGGTACATCACAAGTTAGAAATTTAGGTGTATTTGCTGATGTTGTTGTAGACTATAAAAGATGGTTATCCTTAAACGTTAAAGCAAGAAATGATTTTGCTTCAACATTAGCCCCAGGTAGTCAGTCTATCTTTTATCCAGCTGCAGCTTTGAGTGCGAATATGACCGAAGCCATTCCTACGCTGAAGAATAAAGTATTGAATTCATGGAAATTAAGGGCCAACTATGGTATAGTAGGTCGTGCAGCTCCTGCATACAATACAGATAACTATGCTTCTCTTGGTTCTGCATCCGATGGATTTGGTCCAAATATTGCTTATCCTTTTAACGGACTTTCTGGATATACCATTTCTAATTCTGCTGGTAATTCAAAGTTAAAACCAGAGTTTACCACAGAGTGGGAAATTGGAACCGACGTTTCTTTATTTGACAATAGAGTATCTATTCAGGCTAATTATTATGTTCGTAAATTAACCGACGGATTATTTCCTGTTCCTGTTTCTCCTGCTTCCGGTGTAACATCGTTATACCAAAACGCAGGTGAAATCGAAACAAAAGGAACTGAGTTAACTTTAGGATTGGTTCCTGTTAAAAGCAGAAACTTTACTTGGAGCATCAATGCAAACTATACTCAATTTAGAAGTATGGTTACTAAATTGGCACCAGGCGTATCAGTAATTACTTTGGCTGGATTTACAACGCCAAATGTGAGATTGGTTCTGGGTGAAGAGTACGGTGCTATTTTTGGAAATGCTTACCAAAGAGATGCACAAGGTAGAATGATTTTACAAACTACCGGTACCAATGCCGGCTTGCCTTTACCAACATCTGGTGTAGTAAAATTGGGGAACTCAAATCCTAGATACACAATTGGTATTACCAATACCTTCTCTTACAAAATGTTTACTTTAGATGTATTGTTTGATATTCGTGAAGGTGGAGATTTATACAGTAGAAATTTAGCAGATTTAAGAAGAAATGGTGCTGTTATAGAAACTGCAGAGTTGCCAAGATTTGATAAAGACAATGTAACTCCATTGCGTAACTATCAATTTAATGGTGTTGATGCTAGTGGTAATGCAGTTAATATTCCAATCCGTGCCGATCAGTATTGGGGCAATGCAGGAAAGTATGTTGCTGCAGAAGGATATATTGTTAATACTTCTTGGCTCAGGGTACGTGAGATGAATCTTACCATGAAATTACCTAGAAACTTGGTTGATAAAACACCATTTGGAAATATTGAATTTGGCGTATTTGGAAGAAACTTACTCTTAATAGCTAGAGACTATCCGCATTTGGATCCAGAGCAAAATGCATTGGGTTCAAGTAATATTGGAGGTTTGGAGTTTAACGCAAATCCAGCAACAAGAACTATGGGCATTAATTTAAGATTAACACTCTAAAAAAAAATTGTCAATCATAAAATTTTTATAAAATGAAAAAAACAATAATTGCATTATCACTGGTTTTTTTGGTAGGGCTTAGTTCTTGCAAAAAATACCTTGATATAAACAAAGATCCAGATAGGATAGCTGAAACAGCTGCACCTATTGCTTTGCTGCTTACCAATGTAACTGTTAATACTGGGTTTCATTCAGGTAGTGATTTGAATCGTTATTCAAATCTTCTTATGCAGCAGTATTCCGGACAAACAACCGGAGGAGAGTCTCAAACCCAACAGTACGAAAAGTACCTGATACAATCCGCTGATGTAAATAATATGTGGAGTTCTTTTTATGCAACCATGCTCAATGATATCGAGATCATTATTCGTTTAGCTACCACTCAAAATGCTCCTTACTACAGAGGCGTTGCTAAATTGTTAAAAGCATATAACTATCATCATTTAGTAGATGCATATGGTAATGTGCCTTTTAGTGAAGCACAACAAACAAGTGCAAACCCTTCTCCTAAATTTGATAATGGTTCGGCAATTTATACATCATTAATAACGATGATAGACGAAGCATTGGCAGATTTAAATGGACCTGCTACAGGATTGGTTCCGGGTAATAACTCCACAATTTATACTGGTGCGTTTACCACAAAAAAAGCCAACTGGATAAGATTTGGGAATACCCTTAAGCTTAGATTGCTATTGCGTTATTCTAAGTCTAATAAAGTGGATTGCGTTAATAAAATCACGACATTGGTAAATCAATCTGGTGTTTCATTCTTCGCTGCCAATACCGATAATTTTGAAATGCCTTTCTTTAATGTAACTGACAGACAGAATCCTATTGATCAGTTTGAAATGAGAAGAACCAATTATTTATTTCCAAATAAATTCTTGGTAGATATGATGAATACATCTGCTGATCCGAGAAGAGCTACTTATTTTACGCCTTTTCCTTTCACTTCAACCAATTATGTTGGAGCAGTATCTGGAGATCCTCAATCTCAAAACTACTCTCGTTTTCATACTTATTTAAGAGGAGCTGCTTCAGGTGGAACGCCAACCTCAACTGGAGCACTGAATCCTTTACCTGCTCAGGGTGGAATTACATACACCGGTGATCAAGTAGTTAGGATGCTGACTTTTGCAGAGTATAATTTTATGAGAGCAGAAGCTGCTGTATATGGTGCTCCTGGTGATGCTCAGGCATTTTTCCAAGCAGGTATTACAGCGAGTATGCAATCTGCAGGGGTATCTGCTGCAAATATTGCTACTTATATTGCTGCTAATGGAACGTTGACCGGAACAGAAGCTCAGCGTATAAGCAGAATTATTTCGGAGAAATATGTTGCTAACTATGGTGTTATGCAAGAAAACTGGACTGATTGGAGAAGAACAGGGTTTCCTGCAATTGCTATGGTTTCTAATGCAGTAACAACAGCTATTCCAAGGAGTTTACCTTACCCTCAAAGTGAGATCGATGCAAATAAAAATGCACCACCTCAAAAGCCAAATTTATTGGTAAGGGTATTTTGGGATACTCCATAAGCTTTATATATTACTAAATTATTGAGGCTGTCTCCCCGGAGACAGCCTTTTTTATTCTTATAAATTGATTAACTTCAATAGAATATTAATTTTAATTTGATTAAATCTTTATATGTATGAACAAAATGAAATCTTGCCAATTTTTTTTTAGATGCATAATAGGATTGTCTTTCTTTTTTCTTGCTATAATACAATCAGAAGCACAAATAAATTCTTTTAACAACAATGATTCTAGTTCATTTAAATATTTTAAAGGAACCATTTTGGATAGTAAATCAAAGAATGAATTAACTTTTGCAAGCATTACAGTTTCTGGATCAAATATTTCTACTATCAGTAATAGTGAAGGAGATTTTTTAATCAAAATTCCTATAGATAGACAAGACGCAAGTCTTATTATTTCATTTTTAGGTTATAAAGATAAAGTTATTTCAATCAAAGATTTGAAGCAAGAAAAAAATTTATTGTATTTAGAACCTGTCAATATTATACTCAAAGATGTAGTTGTAAATGTGATGGATGCCAATAAATTATTTTCAAATGTACTCAATAATCGTTCAATTAATTATGGAGATAGCGCTATTCAAATGGTTGGTTTTTACAGAGAATCAATAAAAAAAAGACGTACTTATGTCACAGTTTTAGAATCTATTGTTGATATTGAAAAAATGCCATTTTCGTCAGGTGTGCAAGATCAAGTCAATATTTTAAAGGGTAGAAAAAATGTTGATTATACTAAATTAGATACTGTAAATTTTAAATTAGAAGGAGGTCTTTTTACAGCATTATTTATTGATTTAATAAAAGACCCAATTAATATATTCTCAGAAAATGTATTTGATTTGTATAATTTTCGCTTTGAGGATATTACCCAAATTAATGATAAGCAGGTCTTAATTATCTCTTTTAAACAAAAATCATCTCTTAAAGACCCTGATCCACTTTATAGTGGAAAATTATTTATCGATGCAAAAAGTCTTGCTATCATAAGTGCAACCTTTCAACTTAATGTTGAAAATAGAATCAAAGCAGGACTAATTTTTACACGTAAAAAGCCAAAAGGACTTGTTCTTTACCCAACAGAAGTTAGCTATCAGGTTGATTACAGACAACAAAATAATAAATGGATTTTTTCTTATTCTCGTGGAGATATTACATTTAAATTAAATTGGGATAAATGGATATTTAATACTAGCTATAATACTACTTTTGAATTGGTTAATACTAATTGGAAAAATCAAGATAGTCTGGCTCAAATAAACACTCAAAAATTGAACCCCTACGTAATTATGTCTGATAGAATTCCCAACTCTCCAGACGTTAATTTTTGGGGTGAATATAATATCATAGAACCTGAAAAATCTATTGAGTCAGCTATCAAAAAAATTAAAAGCAAAAATTTGAAAGTGATATTAATTAAATAAAAACATATCCATGCATACATTAAAACCCTATATACTTCTTTTTACTTTTCTATCACTCTCCCTATTTTCATTGGGTCAAGATCGATATAATACAAAGACTGGGGACCCAAACGGTATTAGTAAGTGGTATATGGGCAGACAAATTGCACAAGTAATGAGTCATTACGGGATAGATTGGCTTGAAAGAGATGAAAGAGAAATGGAAGAAAATACTTCTCTATTATTAAAAAATTTAGCTGTAAAACCAGGTATGGTTATTGCTGATATAGGAGCGGGTAGTGGCTACCATAGTGCATTGCTTTCAAAAATGGTGGGAAATGGTAAAGTATTTGCAGTAGACGTTGAGCCAGAAATGATTACCTACTTAAATGAAAGAATCAAGAAGGGAAAATTGACACGTATAGTACCTGTATTAAGTACAGAACAAAAACTGTCTTTACCAGAAAATACCGTTGATATGATGTTGTTAGTTGACGTATACCATCAATTTTCTTATCCTTATGAAATGGCCTTATCGATGCTGGCTGCATTAAAACCTGGTGGTAAATTAGTGCTTGTAGAATTTAGGTCAGAAGATTTAACTGTACCAATTAAAACCATTCATAAAATGAGTAAAGCGCAGGCCATTAAAGAATTTAAAGCAGCAGGTTTTACATTTGATAAAAATATAGATAATCTTCCATGGCAGCACTGCATGGTTTTTACAAAATAGAAATTATAAAATATATAATAAAATGGTAAAAAAATTATTGAAAACGGTATTGGGGAGACTTCGAATTGTAGCATTTTTAGAAGGTTGTTCGTTTTTACTTTTAGGCTTTACGATGATTTTGAAATACAAATTTTCGATGCCACAGCCAAATTACATAGTTGGTTTAGCTCATGGAATTCTTTTTGTTCTTTATATAGTCTTATTGCTTCAAGTTTCATTTTTACATCGCTGGAGCATATTCAAAATGTTTATGGCTTTTTTAGCTTCACTTATACCGTTTGGAACTTTTTATGCAGACAAAGTGCTTTTTAGAAAATTTGACAAATAAAAATTTAAAGATAAAATGGAAATACAAAATAGTACAATTGAGGATGTAGATTTTATAATCGATTTATATAGGTCTGCTACTGCATATCAAAAAGAAAGGTTCATTAGTCATTGGCCGGAATTTGATAGACAAATGGTTGTAAATGAAATTGTAGAGAATAGACAATGGAAAATGATCATTGATGGAGAGGTCGTATGTATTTGGGCGACTACATTTTCCGATCCTCTAATTTGGGAAGTCAAGGACAAAGATCCATCGGTTTATATTCATAGGATAACCACTAACCCTAAATTTAGAGGAAAAGGATTAGTCAATAAAATTGTTGAATGGTCTAAAAATTATGCAACTCAGAATGGAAAGAATTTTGTCCGCATGGATACAGTAGGAGAGAACCTAAAACTAATAGAGCACTATACTTCTTGTGGTTTTGAGTTCTTAGGGCTCTCTCAATTAATGAATACGGACGTCTTACCTCAACATTACCACAACGCAGTGGTTAGTTTATTTGAGTTGAAGGTATAGTTTATCTATAAAGGTTTGCGTGAGGAAAAACCCCCTTGAATTCGCTTAATATTAGTTGATTTCTGTTTTGATCACTTTATTTTAAGGATTTACAGCCATATCAATAGCATTGTATATCACAAAAAAATTAGTTTAACTTTGAAGCCATGAAGGAACTAATTTATGTTTTTATTGGCGGCGGATTAGGCAGCTTAGTTAGGTTTTTACTTGGCAAATGGGTAAACGCTTTACATAATTCTAATTTCCCTTTTGGCACATTTACAATCAACATTATAGCCTGTTTTGTATTGGGTTTTATTATTGGATTGGCAGACCAAAAACAGCTACTTTCACCAGCTTCACGTTTATTTTGGGCAGTGGGCTTCTGTGGAGGCTTCAGCACCTTCTCGGCCTTTAGCAGCGAAACACTCACACTCTTTCAACAAGGTCAAAATAGCACAATGCTTTTCTATATTTTATTGACTATTGTAGTTTGTGTAACTGCAACATTCGGTGGTTTATTTGTTGCCGAAAGATTTTAATTCTATTAGAAATTCTAAATTCCTTTGCGTGCCGAAAACCTATTTTTCAAGCACTTACCTTAAATCCTTAGTGCTTTCTTGTAACTAGAGATTATTTTATCCCAGCTATGGATAAAATCAGTTCTTTTATGATTATCTAATTAATTAAAAGATTCAGTAATTTGACTTGAATAATACCATCTTTTCATAAATAATTTATAACTTCAGAGTAACTATTACCAACCATATATTACTGTAATGAGCTCACTTCGACATTTATTTCATCCCTATGTTCCTGTTAGTATGTTAAAAGTATGGGTATTGGCACCTTCAATCAATAATCCAGATCCAAATTTGGCATATTACTATGACTTTAGTCAAAATATAGCTGAGTATACAAAGGTTTTTACTTCCTTAAATATTGATTGGAAATGGCAATCTGTTAGTTTAGAAGATTATGAAAAAATAATTTTAGAGATCGCTTATGAAAGAGATAATGGAATATTTTTTCCTGTTGTATTTAATCTATGCGATGGAGATGAAATAAATGGAGCTCCTGGTGTATCTGTAATTAAAGCACTAAAAGCAAAAAATTTAATATATACTGGAGCTACAGAAGATTTTTATCAAATTACTACTTCAAAGATTCCAATGAAAAAAGCTTTTGATCAAGCTGGTGTGCTTACACCTAATTGGGTTGCTATTCAAGATAAAAATCATAATGCAGAAGAATTATTACAAATACTAGGCAAGCCTTTGATTTTAAAGCCAGCTGTTTCAGGAGGTAGTATGGGAGTTGGTATTAAAAATGTGGTTAATGATACAAAAGCACTTACAACACAATTATATAAAATGTTTGATGGGTATAGAGGTTGGAATTTAGTTATGGATGGTATTGTTGCTGAATCTTTCATAGAAGGACCTGAATATACGGTTATGATTGTTGGATCATATAATCAACCTGAACTTGCAAAAATATACCCTCCAGTAGAGAGAGTGTTCCATGCTTCTCTGCCAGAACAAGAAAAGTTTTTATCCTTTGATAGACTCTGGGAGATTTATGAAGATGAAAGCCCTATGCCTTCTGAAGAAAACTTTTATGAATATCATTTATGTGATCCTGCAATTCAAAAAGAAGTACAAAAAATTTCTTGGGAAGCATATGAAGCTGTTAAAGGAACAGGGTATACAAGAGTCGACGTTAGAATGAATAAACATACTGGAGAAGTGTATGTATTAGAAGTGAATGCACAATGCGGAATTAGTGAAGACGAGAATTTCACTTCCATTGGTGCCATTTTAAAATTTGCTAATCAAAGTTTTACTGAATTAGTTATAGATATTATTAATGATGCATTTTCTAGAAATAAAAATTAATCTGTGCATACACTTCCTCAATTAAACAATCCTAAAAGTTTCGCTAATTTAAAGATAGCTGTACTTCAACCTGATTATTCTACTTCTGGAGTGGACTATCAATATTACGATCCAAAGAGAGATTTGTCCATTATTTTACCTGAAGCTAGTATTCATCATATTTTTATAAATAAATTAAGTACATACCAACAATTAAAAGAATTAAAACATCAGCATTATGATATCTATATCAACCTTTGTGAAGGTTATTTAGAATGGAAAGTACCATCTATTGATGTTATAACCAGCTTAGATTTATTAGATCTTCCTTATACTGGCCCTACGGCGAATTTATATGATCCAACAAAGGCAATTATGAAATACCTAGCTTTTTGCGAATCGATAAAGACACCTGCTCACATCATAATTGAAAATAAGGATGAAATTGGTATACTTCCTGGTAATCTTCAATTTCCTTTATTTGTAAAGCCTGCAAAAGCCGGAGATAGTTTAGGGATAGATGACCAATCAAAAGTTAATAATATTGAAGATTTAAATAAAAAGGTATTATCTATATTAGATGAGTTTGGAAGTGCACTTGTAGAAGAATATATAGATGGCAGAGAATTCACCGTATTAGTTTGTGGTAATGAAGATGGTAGAACTTGCACTACTTTTAAACCAGTTGAATATATATTTCCTGAAGGATTTGCGTTTAAGACCTATGCATTAAAAACCTCCGAATTACATCCTAATGCTAATATTGGAGTAGAAGATAAAGGATTAGCTAATCAACTTAAATTAATTGCAGAACAAGTTTTCTTGTCATTTAATGGTGTTGGTTATGCTAGAATGGACTTTAGAATGAATAATAAAGGGGAAATATTTTTTTTAGAAATCAATTTCACTTGTTCTGTTTTCTATGCAGAAGGATATGAGGGATCTGCAGATTATATTTTAATGCATGATGGTGTTGGTAAAAGAGGCTTTTTAGAACGTATCATTATAGAAGGAATGGCCCGCCATCAAAGAAAACAAAAACCCTACAATATTAAAGGTAATTCTATTTCTGGCTATGGCATTCATGCCAAGAATGATTTACCTAAAAATACCTTGTTATTTAAGGGGGAAGAGAAAGCTCAAAGAATAGTTACAAAAAAATATGTGGATGAAAATTGGAATGAAAGAGAAAAATTGAATTTCAGGAAATACGCTTACCCTATAAGCAAGGACACTTATATTCTTTGGGATTTAAAACCAGAAGAATGGTCCCCACAAAATCATTCATGTGATGCTAATTGTGAGTATCAAGGGTTGAATGTGATGACTAATAGGGCAATCAAAAAAGGAGAAGAATTAACTTTGGATTATGCTGAGTTCTTAGACTATACGATGGAGCCTTTTGAATGTAAATGCGGTTCTTCAAAATGTAAAGGGATCATTAAAGGGAAAAATTTATAACTGAAATCATAAGATTTTATTTAACTTAATAATATTTAATAATAATACTAAATGAAATATTCCAATATAGCAATTATTGCAACTGCAATGATAATCGTTTCTTTTTCCATGGAGTCCTGTACAAAAAATACGAACGAGACAATTGCTGTAAGCAATCCTGTAAAAGATACTTGGACAATTATTCAGGATAAAATTCTCACACCTACCTGTGCAACAAGTGGTTGTCATGCATCTACCATTGATCCTAACTATGTTCAGCATAACTTATTGTTAACTTCAGCTACTGCATATGATAATTTAATTAATATCATTTCAAAAAATGCGGCTGCAAAAACCGCCGGGCTAGTAAGGGTAAAGCCGGGTGATTATATAAGTAGTTTTTTATATCAGAAAATTGATTGTCAGACAACTTCAAAATATGGTGCTTTAATGCCATTAGGGGGGACTAATTTAACGTTGGGACAAATAGAATTTATTAAACAATGGATCATAAAAGGAGCACCCAAAACAGGAAGTGTTGTTGATGAAACCATACTGTCCAATAATGCAGGTTGCAGCCAGGTTTTTGCACCCATGCAGGCACCTGCAGCAGCAGATGGATTTCAATTAGCAATCAATGCGTTTACAGTAAGTCCCAACACAGAACGCGAAGTGTTTGTAAACAGAACTACCCCCAATACTTCCACTGTGTATGTAAATAAAATTACTATGCAGGGCCGACCAAATAGCCATCATTTTGTTTTATATGGGTTCCAAAGCACTACTCTATTACCACCCGTAAACACATTGAGGGATTTGTATAATTCAGACGCAAGTATTAATATAACCACATTTGCACAAATGCAGAACCATATATTTTTGGGTGGTGGTACAGATGTAAATACAACCTACACATTTCCTGCAGGCGTTGCTCTGAAAGTTCCCCCGGCTACAGCGCTTGACCTGAATGCACATTATTTTAATAAACAGAACATCAATTTAACAGGAGAGAACTATATTAATATGTATACAGTATCTCAAGCAAATGTCGTAAAAGAGGCGCAGTCTATAAATTTTGCCAATTATAATTTTTCTATTCCTGCTAATTCACGCAAAACTGTCACAACCAATTATACCTTTAACAAAGCAGTAACCGTAATTACACTTACATCGCATTTCCATAAGTTGGGTGAGAAATTTCAAATTAAAATTCTGGGTGGAACGAGAAATGGGGAGGTTGTTTATGAAAATACAGATTGGGAGCATCCAATAGTAATCAACCTTGCCACACCCATTCTACTGAAAGCAGGAGAAGGATTGACCAGTGTGGTGACCTATAACAATACTACTAATAAATTAGTTAATTTTGGATTAACAAGTGAGGATGAAATGAATATTATTTTCGGGTATTACTATTAAACATTTGGTTAGATTGAAATGAGTCAGTCTTTGCAAAAAACTGAAATACTATATTCCTGGGTTTAGATAAGTTTTAAAAAATCTTAAATTTGAATAGTCAAAATATTTAATTTAAATAAATACATAGGGTATGCGTAATTTAATTTTTCTTAGTTTCTTAATTTGTTTAACTGGGTGTGTAAAATCAAATTCAGATCTAATTCAAATTATAGAAGGAAATCCCGCTTCGCAGTTAGCATTATGGAAAAAGAAGGGTATTTCTAATTATGAAATGACCATGAAAATATCTTGTTATTGTATTCAAGGAAGAGTTGGTCCGCATCTTATTGTTGTAGAGAATGACAAAATCAAGACAGTGAATAATCTGCCTTATGATTCAACTAAAACTGGGCCAATTCTAACCATCAATGAGTTATTTGATTTCATAATTATCAGTTTAGCTAAAAACCCCTATCAGCATTCTTTAGATTATAATACAATCTTTTATTATCCCAAAAATATATATTTTGATTTTAGTAAGCAGATTGCAGATGAAGAAATTGGTTATGAGATTACTTATTTTAAAGCATTATAATAAAAATGTATTCATGCCAACAAAGATGATAAAATACTTAGTCGTTTTTATTCTATTAAACATCTCTTGCAATAAGTCAAATAATACTTCAGTAGCTTGCTTTAAAGGCAAGTTAGTATTGAAAGGGATTTGTATGAATTATGTAATTCAAATAACCGAGGGTGATGTAGATAAATCATTGTATGATAGTAGTTGGCAAAATCCATTAACCAATACTACCTATCAAAATGTCTTTGGTTTAGCAAGTATCTGTACTTTCCCATCCACAATTAAAGAAGGGGATGAATTTTATTTTACTATCCGTAAGAATCCGATACCACAAACTTGTGCTCAGTGTAAAGCATATAGTCCAACTCCAAATAAAATGATTTATATAGAAATCTGCAATAAGTAATCAATCTAACGCAGAAAAACAAAGATCACAAGATTTTTTGTGTTTACTTCACTGTGTCTTGAAAACACCCCCTCAAATCGGTTCAAATCGATCGTTTTTGGTTTTATCATATTATAAGCTATTACAAACAAAGGACTTACGTTAAATCTTGGGTCCTTTGCTACCTGAGGTTTTTGTCATTTCTTACTGAAAACGAACCTTTAATGTTGTTATTTCTAATGCAGTCAACAAAATAAAAAGTAAATTAGTATCAGCTTAAGATGGATGTTACACGCACTTTCTGATTCAATATTGAAATTACTAATAATAAAAATAAATATTTATGCCAATAATTAAAGATTTATTACGGAGCAAAAATAGAAAACTAATTACTGTTTCTAGTACGGCAAGTATTTTTGATGCTTTAAAAATAATGGCTGAATCAAATATTGGATGTTTAATTGTCTTGGAAGGTGATAGCTATGTAGGTATTTTTACGGAAAGAGATTACGCCCGTAAAATAGTTTTAGAGGGTCGCTCTTCAGATACAACCACTGTGAATGAAATTATGATTTCAGATATACCTATGTTGAATATGAATGATACTATCGAGCTATGTAGTAAATTAATGACTGAAAAAACATTAAGGTATTTACCTGTTTTTGAAAATAATCAGTTGGTGAACGTGATTAGTCAAAGTGATATTATTAAATATACAATAGACGCTCAAAAGTCACTTATTGAACATCTACAGGATTATATGAATTTGAAATAATATAACATTTTAACACGCTCATTTTGAATAACTTAATAATAATAGCACACCCAGATAAAGCAAGTTTCTGTTACAATGGTATTTTTAATACTATCAAAACAACCTTAGATTCAAAAAATGAAACAGTTCATGTTATAGACCTTTACCATGAAAATATTAATTTTAATTTTGGGGAAGCTAAAATCAAAGAGTATAGAGATCTTATAACTTGGACTGATAGGATTTATTTTATATCACCAGTTTGGTGGTTTAGAACTACACCTGCCTTAGAATCATTCTTTGATCAAATTTTTACACCAGGTTTTGCGTATAAGTTTATACCCATTTCAAAACTATATGGTTATCCAAAACCATTACTTAGTCATAAAAAAGTTAGAACTTATCTTACACATGGAGCCCCGGGATTGCCCGTATTATTTTTATACCTTAATTCAGTGAAATTAAGGCTAATCATGGGTGTATATTCATTTGTATTCGGTTGGTTTAAAACAAAAACCCGTCAATTTTGGAGTGTACCATTTGTGTCTCAGGGAAAAAGAATCACCTATTTAAAAAGAGTTGAAAAAGATATTAAAAGTGATATTTTACAAACTGTCTGACCTAATTTAAAAAAAGAGACCCCTATTGCTAGAGGTCTCCTTCGTATTTTTCCAAACTTAAAATGTACCCCTTATTATTTTTGTGAAGCCGCAAACTCCTCTTTTAATAAAGTAGGATCAAAAAAACGACCTCCACTTATAATTTTGTCATCTTTCCAATAGAAATATGCATGAACTGGAGTTGTACTTTTATTTTTTGTAAATTTCCCCGTTCCAGACCACATACCCCACCACCCTGTAGCGGTAACTCCATTTTTGCTAACAAAAGTTCTTATGTTATCGGTTGTTAAACTTATATCACTAAATAACTGATGCGCATTTCGAGTGTCTTGTACAAATGCTACACGACCACCTGGATTTACTTTAGTTACTCCGTTTTCTTGGTTATTAGTAAATTGATCGCTAAATTTTAATGTATCAGCAACTATTTCATAAGCGACACTTGAGTCATTTTTGGTATAGGATTCAAGTAATTGTCTTACTTTAACTGTTTTTGCATCTAAGGAAGTCCAAGTACCGGTGTCTTTGTCCTATTCAGATGTTTCAGCTTTTTTTGTTTCTTGGTTTGTACAAGCAATTAAGGATGCTGATACAAGAAAACATAATAAAATTTTTTTCATACGTGTTGATTTAGAAATAGACCGAGTCCATTTCAATGATTAAATTAGTTGATTAAGGAATGATAGTGATTACAAGAATTATAAATAGAGTTGCTGCGTTAGAATTACAACAGAGTGTGTAATTTACTTTTAAAAGGTAAGTAATATATTTTATGTATTATACATCAAACAGCCACTTTGTCTAAAATACACCACTCATATCCCCCTAAATCGGTTAATGCTACTAGAAGCTCCAACTTCCCTCTTCCAGCTCCGCTTCTAATTCTCCCTCATCCCAGCCGCAATAACCGATAAAAAGTTGAATTTCTTGTGCATTCGTTCCCCCGGTGTTAATGGCTTGAATCACTTGCTCCATATTACCCCCCAAATAAAGACCATTGGGTATTTGTTTGCCCCCATCAATGAGGTCGGGTCGCTTGTGCAATACAAAGAGGTGATCTCTATCAACGGGGCCTCCATCCATCAGAGGAAATGGTTTAGCTTGATTGAATTCAATGAGTTCATGCAACGACTTTCCAAAGGGTTTATTGGTTACAAACCCGGTAGTTCCGGCTTCATCGTGTTCAACGATTAGAATGGTTGTATGCTCGAAGAAACTACCTGACAATGAGGTACTGCTTTTGATAGAAATTCCTGCTTTTAAATCCCTCATAAGTTAGTGTGTCTTTATAGAATATGGACAGTGATGACGCAAATGATGATGCTGTAAATGGGCAGTCTAAAGTAGAAAAAAAGTGGAGTTTGCTTAAAATCAAGGACTTATCTTAAATCTTGGATCTTTTGTTAATTACCCAACTTCCAATTTTCGGGTCAATACTAGGGGGACTTGTTTTACCACATGGCATTTGGACAAAACAACCCATCAAATCCGCTTAAATAGGTTGATTTAAATTTTGAATACTGACCCTGCAGGAATTTTATAAGATGTATTTTCTACTTTGATATAAACATCAATTGCGCTATGATTTTTAATCATTGTTTTATCAACCGAAAATTTTAAATTTTTGTAGGCATTGATATAATCAACTAAATAAATGTGTGTAGTATAATAAACATCTTTATTTTTTGAAACTAGTTTAAAAAAATTTTCCATTTCGACCCATCTATTTCCTTCTCCATTATTTTCCCAACTATGTCCCCATACATTCAGCATTGCTAGAGTATCTGCTTTTAAAAAATCTGAAACTAAATTGTAAAAAGAAATAAGTTCCTTTTTATCATTTTCTGTATCATTAGGTTTAAAAAACGCCTTGCCAAATTGATGTATACTAGGGTGCCAAACTAGAAAGTTTTTAGGAATTGAAAAGTTGTAAGTATCAGCAACAGTTCTAGCATATTCAATACCTAAGCCACTAATTGTTTCAACTACTAAATCATCGTAACTGCCAAAAGGGTAAGCCATGCCTCTTATCTTACTACCTGTTAACCTTTCTAATTCTTTTCTGTCTTCAATTACTTCATTAACAATATCAATTTTAGATAAGCCACTTAGGCCTGGGTGATTTGCAGAATGGACAGATACCTCATGTCCAGAAAACAGACTTTTAATTTCTTCTTTTGTTAAATAACCCTTCGTGTTTAATTTATTTGAATTCAAGTGAAAAGTTCCCTTAAGTGCATAGTCATTCATTAATTGCACGAGTCTTCTATCTGAAATAGTTCCATCGTCAAAACTCAATATAATTGCTTTTGATTTTCCCTCTGGAAATAGCATCTCAATTCTAATACTACTTGATGGATTTGCACTATTTGATTGAGCAACAATTGATGTAGTTGAAAGAAAAAAAATAAATACGATAATGTTTTTCATGTAATAAATTTATTATACTTAAGAAGCTCTATCAACTAAGCATTTACATAGAGCTAAGATAGCGTTATTGTATAAAATTTTATTTTAATTTTGTTTATCATTTTATATCCAAAATTGCATTTTTTTTAAACATTTTAACCAAGGCAAGACCATTTAATTGGTGTGATTAGGACCGAGTTTTGACAAGAGGACTTTCTTGCCATAAAAACGTATTATGTCGACTATAGTGAATTTTATGAGAATTTCGAAAATTCCTTAAAAAAAAGTTATTTTTTTTGGGTATTTATTGCTCACTGCACTATATTCGAATCTTAAATAGAACAAAAATCAATTTAACGGTTGTTATTTAATTGTTAAGTTAGTTAATCACCAAAACAAAAAACTTCATTATGAGAAGAGTACTCTCAATTTTTCTGTGCGTAGTTTTGGCTTATTCTTCCGTTTTTGCCCAAAATAGGACTATCACCGGAAAAGTAACCGACGAGAATGGCAAATTTCTGGAAGGTGCTTCTGTACAGGTTAAAGGAACCAGATCTGCAGTATTGACGAAAGCAGACGGAACCTTTTCTATTCAGATCGCCCAGAATGTGAAAACACTTTTCGTATCCTATGTAGGATCTGAAACAGTGGAAATTTCTTTAAACAGTCAATCCAATTATTCAGTTGCGCTTAAAGCAAAAGTGGATCCTTTGGAAGAAGTAGTCATCACCGGATATCAAGCCCGTAAGAAAAGGGATGAAGCTGGTGCTATTTCCTCTATTAAAGCTTCACAAATTGAAAACCTACCTAACGCATCTTTAGATAAAGCCTTACAAGGTAAAGCTGCGGGTGTATTGGTTCAAGCTGCCAATGGTTTACCAGGTGGTGCGATCAATGTGCGTATTCGTGGTCAGGGATCTTATTTAGCTGGTAATGATCCATTATATATAGTAGATGGAGTTCAGATCAACACACGTTCCGATGGTAACTTTACGCAAAATAACCCATTGGCTTTCTTAAACCCAGACGATATTGAAACCATTGATATCTTAAAAGATGCGGCATCTGGAGCAATCTATGGTTCTAATGCCTCTAATGGTGTTGTGATTATCACCACTAAAAAGGGTAAAGCAGGTAAAACTAAGTTTATGGCCAATGCATACGTTGGAACAGTGCAGATGATGAAAAAATTAGAAATGTCCAATTCTCAGGAATATTTTCAAATGAGAGCCGAGGCGTATGGTAATGCCAACAATTTAGCTTGGAATAATTTAGCAGTATTAAAAACAGTGTTAAATGAACTTCGTGTTCCTGGTGGTGCTACAATGACTTTAGATCAGGCTTTAGCAGCAGCGGCTGCGCTACCTACTTATGACTGGCAGGATGCTGCATTCAAAGATGGTGCTATAAGGAATTATGAGTTGAGTGCAAGTGGTGGTAACGATAAAACGACATTCCGCATTGCAGGTAACTATTCCATGCAAGAAGCTAATGTTACCAAGGCTGACTTTAAAAGATCAGGCTTACGTTTTGATATTCAAAACAAAGCAACAGATCGTTTAACCTTGGCTGCAAGTATTAATTTGAGTTCTTTCATTCAAAATAATCCATTTGCAACCAGTGGTTCTTTTTTAGGTAACGCAGCGTTCTCTGCATCTGGTATCATACCTAATATGCCAATTTACAACCCGGATGGAACTTATTATGGTGTTAGGGGTGGGGCAGATCCTCAAAGTTTGGTGGGTACTTTGAACCAAAACATTATCCAAGTAAATGATTATAATAGTGGTTATCAGCGTACCAATCAATTGGTGGGTAATGTTAATTTAGATTATAAAATTAATAGCTGGTTATCTTTTAAAACCTTGGTGGGTATGGACTATCGATTAACTCAAGGTAAAAACGTACGTGACTCAAGAACGGCTGATGGTTTTAATTTTAAAGGAAACGTAAACGTTCAGAGTAACTGGAATACCAATATCAATACTTACCAAACCTTGAATTTCAACAAGACATATGGCACTAAACATCGTTTGGATGGATTGGTTGGTTTTGAATACAGAAGAGAAAACAACGAAAGTATTTCTGCAAATGGTCAGGGTTTCCCAACCTATCAGTTTACCTCATTAAACAACGCTGCTGTGCCTGCATCCGTTGGTGAGTTCTTCTCTGGTTTCCGCAGAAATGGTGTATTTGGTAAAGTGAACTATAACTTTGACAGAAAATACATAATCTCATTTACCTTACGCCGTGATGGTTCTTCCAGATTTGGTAAGGATAATCAATACGGTAATTTTTGGGGAGTTTCTGGTGCATGGAATATGGACCAAGAAAATTTCATAAAAAATGTAGACTTTATTAGTTCTTTAAAATTACGTGCTAGTTATGGTAGCACAGGCCAAGACCAAATAGGCAACTTTGATGCCCTTGGACTATATGGTGATGGTGGTATCTATAACGGCTTATCTGGTATGAGATATTCTCAGTTACCTAATCCTAAATTGAAATGGGAAAGAAACATTACGACCAATTTAGGACTTGACTTTGGTTTATTTGAAAACCGAATTACTGGTACTCTGGAAGTCTATAATAAAGAGACTAGAGACCTTTTACTTTCACAACCTGTACAAAGTTCTTCTGGATTTAGTTCTATCACTTCTAACGTAGGTAGATTAGCCAACAAGGGAATTGAATTAACTTTAGGTGCAGATTTATTAAAAGCAAAGCAACCAGGTGCATTGAACTGGAATATGGCATTGACTTTTGCATATAATGTGAACGAAGTAAAAGAACTTTATGGTGGATTAAAGATTTTACCTGGAGACAACTCCGTTCAGGTTGGTCAACCATTGGGTGTATTGTTTACACAGAAATTTGCTGGTGTGAACCCTGCAACTGGTCGTCCAATGTGGTATGATACTTTAGGAAATTTAACGAACCAAGTCTTGGCAAAAGATCGTAAGATCATTGGTCCTCAGAATACACCATTGTACCAAGGTGGTTTGAGAAACACGCTAACTTACAAGAATTTCACATTTGATTTCTTCTTCCAATATGAATATGGTAGATATGCTTCTGACGGACAAGCTAACTTCCTGATGGAAAATATTGCTCGTATCAATGTATTGAAAGAAGTATTTGACAAAAGATGGACCCTTCCAGGGCAGATTACCTTCTTCCCGCGTTATCACAGCGTAGGTGCAGAATCAAAAGGTTCAAGTGCTCAGAGCGGAACCAGGACTTTTTTCAAAGCGGATTATGTTCGTTTAAAGAATGTAACTATTTCTTATGACCTACCTGCTGCTAAATTGAAGAAAGCTGGTTTTAGCAGTATGCGTTTTTACGTTCAAGGTACCAACCTTTGGACTGCAAGCGATTGGTTCAGCTATGACATTGAATTCGTAGGTACAGCCACCGGTATTATTCCACAAACAAAGAACTACACGGCAGGTGTTCAGTTTGGGTTCTAATTTTAACAATAAAAACGAATTAAATATGAATACGAAAAATTTTTATAAAACAGGGTTAGCCTTTGCTTCCATGCTGTTTGTTTTTTCTAGTTGCGAAAAGCAATTAGAGATTAATCCAAGGCAATCCATAGATGCATCAACTGCACTTACTTCAAAAGATGCCATTGATGCAACTATCACTGCTGTTTATGCGACCTATAAATCTGCCCGTTTATATGGCAGAGATTTAATTGCAATCCCAGAAGTATTGGCTGACAATGCTACAGCAACCAACAAATCAGGAAGGTTATTGAGTGAAGCAAACAATATTTTTGGTGCACATTTTTCTGGTTCAGTTTGGACCAATTCCTATCTAGCCATTAACCAAATTAATAATAGCATAGATGCAATCAATAAAGGCGATATCTTACCAAAACCTACTCAAACAGATGTAGACCGATGGATGGGACAATTATTGTTCCTACGTGGGCTTTACTATTTTGACCTAGTAAGGGTATATGGATATATTCCTGGTGCGGTAGTAACTGCCAATGACAGAGGTGGTGTTCCTATTTCACTTAAAGGTATTGCTTCATTTGATAGTGCAGTTATTTGGAAGCCTTCCAGGGCTCCTTTAAACGATGTATATGCCCAAATTGTAAAGGATCTAATTGCTTCTGAAGGTAAATTAACATACCCAGGTTTAGGTGCGAACCTTGCAAATAAAGCAGCTGCTCAGGCTTTATTGTCTCGTGTGTATTTATACAATAAAAACTATACCGAATCTAAAAAATGGTCTGATGCCGTAATTACTTTGGCTGGTAGCAAATTGTCTACTACAACCAATTTTGTGTCTCAGTGGAGAGTGGATACCCATTCTGAAACTTTGTTCCAAATTCGTTTCGCTACAGTAGCAGAAAATATTGGGGTAAACGAAGCATTACAAACTTCTTTTTCAACCTTAGTTAATATTGGCAACCAAGCAAGTACTGGTGGTTGGGGTGACGTTGTTCCTAGCCTCTCTTTGTTGACCGACTTAGGAATTACATTAACAAACGGCAACGCTAGTACTGCGGTGTATGGTGTAAATCATACCATAGCTTCTAGATCGACCGATGTTCGTAACCAATTATTTGAACCAGGTACTGCAGGTAGAGGTAGTATTAAAACAGAATGTACCAAATACCTTGGTAAAAATGGCCAAATCAATTTGGATAATGTTCCTGTATTAAGAATTGCTGAAGCGTATTTAAACCGTGCAGAAGTGCTAGCAACTGCTGGTTCTTCCGTATTGGATTTGGCTGGTGCGTTAGCGGATTTAAAAACAATCAAAAGTAGAAGGTATACAGATTACACAGGTTCTGCTGCCGAAACTGCTGATAATGTTAGGGATCAAGCTAGTTTATTGGAAGAGATTTTACGTCAACGCAGAATTGAATTTGCTTTTGAAGGACACCGTTTCTTTGATCTGAAACGCTTAGGTAGAGATTTAGCAAAAGGACCACATTATAATAATGTTGCCTTTACTGATGTTCGTATCCTTCCTGCAGTTCCTCAAAGTGAAATTGATGGTAACCCGAACTTGAAACAAAACTTTGGATATTAAAATATAGAAATATGAAAAAAATAATCACATTCTCCATAATGTCATGCATCCTGTTTTTGACGGGTTGTGTTAAGAATGAACTAACCGTGTATAAGGGATCGGTAGTAGAATTTGACGCAGCTACTTGGAACGCCAATTCTTCTGGTCTAACATATCCAATGATGACACGTGTACCAACATTGAACGGAGCAACAGCAACCTCTGCGGCTAGTTTAACAAGGGCTACTACCTCTGTAAGCTTACGTGTGAATTTAGTAGGTGCTCAAAGAAGTAAAGCTACAACCTTTAACTATGTGGTAGCAAGCGAAAGCACTGCTGTTGCAGGCACACATTATACTGCACTTAGCGGTACTGGAACCATTCCTGCTTTTAGTAGTTTTGGAACTGTTACTATTACTTTTATTAATCCAGGTGTAGCTTCCACAACTGCTAGAGACTTGGTTTTACAATTGGTTAACAGTGCTGACATTAATGTAAGTACAAACTATGCAAAAGTTGGTTTGAGAATTTCTCAACTATAATTTAGCAAACTAGTTTTATACAAAAGCCGCCCTTTTTAAGGGCGGCTTTTTTTATCTCCAATATTGCTATATTAAATACATGATTTTTATTTGATATAAAAAACAGCAGGCACTGGTCTTTCTCCAGTTGGGTCCGAAGGTTGGATGGTTTCTTTGCCATTCACCAATAAGCAACTACTGCCACCACCGTCTAAATTAATGCCTTCTACACAACCAAGATTTAATAATAGTGAAGCAGTTTCGCCAAGGGTAGCACCTACTGCAATGCCTTTCATTCTGCCTTGTATGGCTAATATAATTAAGTTGCCATCTTTAGTGTAACCCATTGCAGTTCTTGGATGCCGATCGTTGATTGCCTTAGCAGCAAATTTTTTTTCCGCGTCATTACTTATATCGATTTGACCATCTCTTATTAATACAGGACCACCACCTACAGCCCATTTGACATTCCAAGGTTTTAAATTGGTTAATGTACTATGCTTTATTGGTAAAATAGAACTTGAGTCTCTAAAAGTGCTCATTGGATTGGGTTGAAAGTAAACTTTGTCCAATGCTGAATCGGTATAAGTATAGGCAATGTCTAATTGATTGGGTTTAACCATACCCAATGCAGAAGCAAGTACATGCGCATAGGTGAGGGTGTCTTTCCCTTTTCCTGCTATGCTATGTACATTATAGGCCACTGTTTTTCCATCCCGTACGATTATATTTAAATTGGTATTATTCCTGAACTCAAAAAATGAAGCATTCACTACTACCAATGGGGATTGTAAACGATTGTAAAACTGCATAGGTGTTAGGCGTCTATACAGGGTCGTGTCTGTATCCAAATGAAGTGATCTGTCCTTAGTATCCACTTGTACATAAAATGCACGAAAGGCACTATCATTATAGCTGCCCTCCCATTCAAATACATTTAATGACGGATGTGAAACGCCAAAAGCTGTTGATACATTCTTCCATTGTTGCGCACTTAATTGAATTGTAAAGCATGTTAAAATGAATAAAAGTGCTAAGTGTTTTTGCATTGGGTAATTTTAGTTACTCAATGTATAAAATTTTAGGCAAAAAAATAACCCCTAAAAAGGGGTTATTTTTTATAAGTAGTCTGAATAGTAGTCTGAATGCTATTGATTATAAATCAAACTAATTTTAGCATAGCGTGGATCACTGGTTGTTGTGATAGATCTATATCCACGTGCAATAACTGTATACACCCTTTGATTCGCAATTGTACCAGCTACAGTTCCTGCATAACCAGTACCTCCAATAGTCGTAGTAGTTCCAGTAGCTCTAATAGACCATGTTGCAGAAGTATTACTTGTAGGTAAGGTGAATGATGGACTCACGCCTTTATAAGCAATATTACTTGCAACCATTACTGTACCTACATATAAGTCAACAGCGCCTCCGTCTGGAACCAAGTTTACAAATTTATACTTTGCAAAACCTGAATCTGTTCTAACTAAAGAATCTTCAACCAATACATAGCTAGTTGAAGATGCCGTGTCGGTTACATACAAGGAGTACTTTTTCCCAGCTTCAAAAGCCACACTGTTTGATGCAAGTGTTACTGAATCTGTATTTGTATTAACTTTTGGAATTGCAAATGAAATTTTTAATGATCCTGCATTTACGGCTATATAATCTCCAGTAGATGACCCACCGGTATTTAAACCTCCTCCTGGGAAAGGAGTTGGATTTGTAGCGCCTCCAAGTAAATTACTCACTCTAACATCGTTAATGTTAATTTGATAGGTTGGGTTCGCTCTATATGCAGAAACAAAAAATATTTTTGCTTGCGCGTTTGAGGTGTTAAGAACAGTTCCTCCAGTAATTTCTAATTCATTTTTTGTACAAGCTGCAAATGATACAATCATAGCCAGTGTACAAATAAATTTACCTATAGTTGTCATATTCTTTTCTTTAATTAGTTATAGTTTATTTAAGGTCTTTGACTGAACCACATTTCTTTAACATGGTAATCAGGTAAGGTTGCGCCAATTGCTTCTAATTGAGGGAAGTTCCATACATACTCGGAGTTGTATCTTGGTCTAACCCTTGTTGCTAACTTTCCCCCTGGATTTGTTGTAGCTACTTTTGTAGGTATTTGATATCCTTTATAAACTGGGAGAGCAGTAGTTGGATCTAAATCGGTATAATGATACCTTCTCATATCTACCCATGTTTCAAGAAAGCCCCAACCCCATAAAGCAATATATTTTTGTAACATAATATCAGTCAATGTTAAAGTCGCAGCTGTCTTTTTTACATTTGCAGAGTTGGTATAACTTGTTTGTTCTGCAGTAGTGATAGCGGCATTCGTAAACATTGGTGTATTACTTCTAGGGAAAGTTGATCTATTAATAAAGGCAAAATGACCATTTATACCGTTTAAGTATGCAGTATAAGCAATTGCATTTGCGCCACTCTTTATAAAACTAGCTTCGGCTTTCATGAATTGCATTTCTGAATAAGTCATGATAGGGTGTACGACTTTATCCCTGAAAAGGTATTTTCCTCTTGATGGATCAAAACGAGCAGCGCTTGGATTACCATAAGTTGCATCACCAAATGGACTTGCCACCCTTAAAGCACTTGTTGTTGAACTATTTAATGGGTCACCTAATCCAGCATCAACTCCTCTATAACCACCGTTTCCATTTGTTGTATCCCCAGAAGCAGAAAGCATTTGTTTCATTCTTGGGTCTCTATTCGCTGGATTTGAAACACCCGCTAACGCGGTGCCATCTAACATCGCTACAATAAACTTTGTTTGTCTAAACGAGCCAAGGTTGTCTCTAAATGTTCCGAAAAAATTAGAGTCATCATTTTTTGAGGCGTCAAATGGTACTAAAAAATCATCAGCACCAGATGCTAATGCTAAGTCTGCATAATAAATAACAGAATCTGCTTTATAGTTGGCTTTATTCGTGAGTCTGTGAAAATTTCTTGCTAATAAACCATTCGTGAATTTAATCCATTTGGCTTTATCTCCAGAATACACAAAATCACCTTTTGATAATGCTGAATTAGAGGTGCTTAAATCGGTACGGCTCAAGTAGCCAAGTGCGATTCTACAAAGTGAATCCACTCCTTTGTAAACACTTTCTTGAGAATCAAATGCGAAGCTTGATGTATTTTCCTTAAAAGCGTCCTTAAAAATAATTTCACCATGCATATCTGTCGTCATCTGAAACATCATCGCTTTTAAAGCATAGGCAGCACCAACATAATCCCACTGTCCTTTTTTAACACCTTCGTTGATGATGTAATTTAGATTAGCACCTAAGCCATAATAACATTGTCTCCAGATATCTCCACCAGCATCACTTGCGCCAGGGTAACCTGTAAATCCATGTAAATCCCAAACATAATCGGTGGTATTTTGTCCAAAATTTTGAATATACCTTGAAACAAATCTCCCATCATATTGTGTTCCTCTTGGTATTGCCGATAACATTGCAGGGAATACAGAAGACGCATCTGGAAATTGAGGTGTATCCGGATCGCTATTGATATCTAGGTATTTTTTACAGCCAACTGAACTAATCAGCACTGCTGTTAAAATGAATAATTTAAATAGGTTTTTCATACTTGTATATTAATTTGAATTATAATTGAATTTTTAAACCAAAGTTGAAACCTCTTGGGATACTTAAAGCGCCATAATCTATTCCTGCGCCACCAAACCCTCTGTTAGATGCATTATTTGAGTTCACACTTGGGTCAGCACCTGTATAATTAGAAAACATGAAAAGATCCGTACCTGTAATAAATAAAGATGCGTCCTTCACCACGGTTTGGTTTCTAAGTAATTTTTTAGGAAGACGGTATGCTAAAGTAATATCTCTCATTCTAAACCAAGAAACATCTTCAACAAAATCTTCTTCAGAGGTTCCAGTAGTACTTGAATAATAAAGGGAGTTGTTCATTGGCGTAATAGAAATGGTATTTTTTGTTGGATTTGCAGTGTTCTCAAGTCCATCTTGTAATACACCTGGAATGACACGTGCCTCGTCTCTATCTAATGTTCTAGTGCTATATCCTGTTAAATACAATAAATACTCAGTAGCATTGAATACACTTCCTCCTTTTCTTAATTCAATATTAAAAGACAATGACAAATCTTTATAATTAATCTTATTTACTATACCCAATTTAAAGTCTGGTTGTCTATCTCCAACTGTAGTGAATAAGTCGTCTTTCACTGGAAGTCCAGTTGTAGGACTAATAATCAAATCTCCATTTTTAGTCCTTTTAAATTTTGTTGCAGCTAGGTTTCCAATATTTGATCCAACAAAATATTGAGAACGAAGGTTTCCAAATACCCAAGTATCAGAATCATAATAGGTTGGTAAGTCAGCAGGCATAGAAACTACTTTACCTACGTTTTTGTCAAAATTGAAATTAGACTCCCAAGTAAAATCCTTCTTTTTTACCCAAGTAATGCCCAATTGTACTTCCCAACCCTTATTTTGAACTTCTCCTCCGTTAAACCATTTAATCACATAACCAGTACCATAGGAAGATCTAGCTGCCAATAATTGTTTTTCGCTATTTAATTGATAGCGGGTAACATCTAATTTGATGCGATTACTAAACATGTTCATTTCAAAACCATACTCTAAATTTTTAGAGCGCTCTGGTTCTAAGCCAAAGTTATTACCTGTAACGTCATATGCATATCCACCACCTGTTGTAATTTGAGGCGTAAAACGGTAATCAATTACATAAGGTGAACTTGGACCCTTACCTGTATTTGCATACGAAATACGTGCTTTACCAAAGTTTAACCAGGTCGCTTTTTCTTTGATGAAAGCTAAATCCGAAAATACAAAACTCATCGAAGAAGATGCGTAATTAAAGAATGGATCTTTATCAACTGCTCTTGACATAAAGGTTGAAACCCCTTCTCTACTTCCTGATAAAGAAAGGAAAAGCAAGTTTTTATAGCCAGTTATCAATGAACTAAACATTCTCATTTTTTTCACTTCGGAGATAGTCGTTTTTGCATCTCTTGAAAGTGGATCAGTATTATTTATAGAAATAAAATCTCTTTCAAAAAAACGTTCTCCCTTTTGAGATTCTAATTTAGTATAGTTGGCTTCGGTATAAAATCCTGCTGTAAGATTTACCGAAAAGTCATTCCATTTTTTATTAGCAGTTGCCTTTAATGTATTACTAAGGTTTCTAGTATTTTGTTGATATTGAGAATAAAAACCATTAGAGGCATACCCAAATCTAGAAAGCGGGTTAGTCGTATAAAATCCATATTGAGAATAATAATCTATACCTACGATGTCAGATACAGACAACCATTTATTAATGTCAAAACTTGCGTTGATATTACCGGTTAATCTGTCTACTTTATCCTGTGCTGGATTCTTATTTACATCCCAGAAAGGATTATCATACTCTAATGAGAAGTTATTTGATAAGTTTCTGATAGTCACTTTACTTCCATCAGGGTTGATATAATTTCTCGCATCATTCTCAACTGGCCAAGTTAATAAATTGATTAAATAACTTCCCGCTCCTTTGGATGCTTTTTTTGTTGTACTGTTTACATAAGTAATCGATGTAGCTAATTTGAATTTTCCATAAGAGGAAGAGCCTGCCATTCTAAAAGAAGTTTTCTCGTAACCAGTATTTGGAATAACACCAGATTGATTAAAAAAACTAGCCGAAAAACGATAGGTTGCGTTTTCTGATCCACCTCCTACGTTCACGTTGTGTTGTTGCGTTAAACCTGATTGGAAAAAATTATTTGTATTATCAAAAGTTTTAGCACCTGGTTTAATCCTAGCACCAAAAGCACTTGAGATACCAGCACCAGTTCCACCCACAATTGCAAATGGGTTTGTCACCGATGTTGGATTGTAAACTCCGTTTACACCAACTCCGTATTCTTTTTGTACTTCTGGCAATAAATAAACATTGTCAACTCTGGTTGCGTTATCATAGGTAACAGAAATTTTACCAGCTTTACCTTTTTTAGTGGTAATGATAATTGCGCCAGATGCACCATCAGATCCATATAATGCAGTTGCTTCTGGTCCTTTTAAAATAGTCAAATTTTCAATATCGTCGGGATTGATATCCATTGCTCTGTTTCCATAATCTGAATTTCTATTTGCAAAAGAAACCGACTGACCACTAATCAAGCCTTCTTGGTTTAATGTTTGGTTATCATAAGGTACTCCATCAACAACAAATAAAGGCTGATTGTTTCCACCAATGGAAGTCGCACCTCTCAAAACGATTTGAGTAGAAGCACCTGGTGTACCTGAAGTAGGTGTAACATTCACCCCGGCAACACGACCTGCCAAAGAGTTAATAAAGTTGTCACGACGGGTTTGAGAAATATCTTCCCCATCGACAGATTGTGTTGAATAACCCATCGATTTCTTTTCTCTTTTCATACCATAAGCTGTTACAACAACAGCCTCTAGTTCTTTATCTTGACTTGCAAGTCTGATGGTTAATGTGCTATTGCCATCTACTACAACCACTTTTGTTGAATAGCTACCATAGGAAAACGCTAAAGCATTTCCTTTTTCTGCAGCAATTGTAAATTTACCTGCAGCATTCGTAGTTGTTTTTTTTGCAGTTGCTCTGTTCGTCACGGTAACTCCAATTAATGGAGATCCGTCGTCCTCTGCAAGGACAGTTCCTGATACAGTTGCGTTCTGTGCTTTTGCTGAAAAAGTCAGAAGGGAGATGATCAACAGCATAAATGCTGATTTCATCAGACAAGGTTTAATCATTTTAAAAAATTTAGTAAGAAAAGTTTAACATATATCTTTTGCTATGTTACCCGTAAAGTAGCAAAAAATCTCCTTAATTTCCAAAAATTTTGCCATTTATATATAAAGAATTATGTCGATCTAAGACTTCTTTAGTTTAAAACTTTTGAGTTTTTATTACGGGGCAGTTGTTTTGGACAATTATTGAGATCCAAGATATTGGGTTTCTATCAAGATTCGATCAAATATCTTCGATATTTTTATCTTAACTAATTAAAAATCAAATACTTATGTAAATTTGGATTTTAAACGAATTTTAGGCAATTCGATTCAAATTGGATTACAATAATTCATACTGATGCACGGTAAGGAAGGAAGTGAAGATGAAAATCAAAATTGATCAAATACGAATCGTATTAAAAACCAGGTCTTCTAGATATTTAATAATCTCTTTTTCATCCTTTGATTTTGAAAAATCTGTAAGTAATGGCAAATGATTCATGAAGAAGTTTTGTAAATGAGCCATTTCGATGATGGTAGAAGCCAGTGAATGTGGGTATTTATATTTAGGGTTACATTCTAAAATAATTTCCCCCACGGTATTGCACAAGTCCTTATATGGTTTAAAATATTCTTGCTTATTGTCTTGATTCACTTGTTTCGTTAAGAAAGCTTTTGAGCCTTCTGAAATAAGAATTTGGTGTAAGATCGACTCATCCACATGTCCAGTCATTAGATCATCTTCCACGGTGGTGGCCAAAATTGTAATAACTTTTTTTAGTTTGGATACTGGGTTCGTTAAATTTTTTGTTTGGTAACCAATCTGAAAATCCAACCACCTCCAATACCAGGATATAATGTAAACTAAAAGTTTATGTTTGTTTTCAAAATACCTATACACGCCAGCTTCAGTGGTGCCTATTGATTCTGCTAATTTTTTAAACGTAAATGCTTCAAAACCAGTATCATGTATTAATTGAATACTATGTTTAATGATATTCTTGCCTAAATCAGTCCCTTCCGGATCCCTTAAATAAAGGGAAGGGTTCATATTAATTTGTAATGCTAGCTTCATAGGAGAGGGTTTACTACCAATTTTCAAAATTAGTTAAAATATTTACAATTATTTAAGATAGTAATACTATTATTTAAAATATTATTACTATTTTTGTCCCATCAACTTAAAATTCAACTAAAATGAGTCTATTTAAACACATTAAAAACGATTTACCAGCAAGTATTGTGGTATTTTTTGTGGCCTTACCACTTTGCTTAGGTATTGCCTTAGCATCGGGGGCACCTTTATTTGCCGGTATCATTGCAGGTATAGTAGGAGGTATAGTGGTAGGATATGCAAGTGGATCTCCATTAGGTGTTAGTGGTCCAGCTGCAGGTTTAGCTGTAATTGTATTAACCTCCATTGCGACTTTAGGCGGTTCCTACCAAGCATTTTTAACCGCGGTGGTGATTGCCGGTGTGTTACAATTGGCATTAGGATATGCTAAAGCAGGGTTTATCGCCTACTTTTTTCC
Organism: Chitinophaga pinensis; assembly: GCA_945874755.1. Taxonomy (GTDB): domain Bacteria; phylum Bacteroidota; class Bacteroidia; order Chitinophagales; family Chitinophagaceae; genus Sediminibacterium; species Sediminibacterium pinensis_B. Next base: position 24,786 of record CAMCHR010000006.1, on the reverse strand, counting down.
AAGTTCAGTCATCAAGGGGATGTTAACGGGCATAGGCTTATTAATTATATTGAAACAAATACCACATGCACTAGGTTGGGATAAAGATGCTGTAGGCGATGATGCATTTTTACAAGCAGATGGTCAAAATACTTTTTCTGCAATAATGAGAGCATATGAATTCATTACACCAGGTGCTTTATTAATAGCAGCAGTATCTCTTGCGATATTGATTTTATGGGATACCGTACTTACTAAAAAGCGTAAAATTTTTCAACTACTGCAAGGCCCAATCGTAGTCGTTATTTTAGGTATACTTTTTAACCTTGCTTTTACCAATGGGATTTTACCATTTAGTTTAAATGCAGAACAAATAGTATCTGTTCCAGTTCCAAATTCTTTACCTGCGTTCTTTGGTCAATTTACATTCCCAGATTTTTCGGCTCTTAGTAATTTTGAAGTTTGGAAAATTGCCATTGTAATTGCCATTGTGGCTAGTTTAGAAACTTTATTATGCGTGGAGGCTACCGATAAATTAGATCCAGATAAAAGAATTACCCCTACTAATAGAGAATTAAAAGCGCAAGGCCTAGGAAATATCGTATCAGGTTTAATTGGAGGATTGCCAGTGACTCAGGTGATTGTAAGAAGTTCAGCCAATATCAATTTTGGAGGTAAAACAAAATTATCTGCCATTTTGCATGGTGTATTTTTATTAATTAGTGCCATATTTATAGCAAGCTTATTGAATTTAATTCCATTAGCTTCCTTAGCTGCCATCCTATTAATGGTGGGTTACAAGTTAGCAAAACCTTCTTTATTCAAAGATATGTATAAGCTAGGTTGGGAACAATTTATACCATTTACGGCAACTGTTATTGCCATTATCGCAACAGATTTATTAAAAGGGATCACAGTAGGTATCTTATTTGGTATTTTTTACACACTAAGACATAGTTATCGTAATTCTCACTACGTTAAGGATAATGTAAGCGATGAAAATGGCAAAACGGTGCATCATTTGGTGCTTGCTCAAGAAGTTTCATTTTTTAATAAAGCAAGTTTGTTAAACACTTTTGAATCTATCCCTAATAATAGTAAAGTGATTATTGATTGTACAAATTCTAAATCAATCGCCTATGATGTGATTGAGATTATCAAAGATTTTGAATACAACGCAAAAACTAGGTCTATTGAAGTGGAGAAAATAAATTTTAAGCCATAGTATGTTACTGTTAAAGCGGGTCATTTTACTCTTGGGGTTCATTGGCTTGATCCATATTTCAGGTATTGGTCAATCTAGCAATGTGGGGACATGGTTTGTTTATTTTGGGAATCAAAAAATAAACGATAAGTGGAATATTCAATCTGATTTTCAGTATCGTGACTATCAATTTTTTGGACAAAGAAACCAGTTTTTAGCTAGGGCAGGTCTTGGTTATAATCTAAAACCTCAAAATCATAACCTGCTCTTGGGGTATGCTTATATTGCCACAGATAGTTATGATGAATTTGATTTAAAAACAAGCACTAAAGTTGAAAATAGAATTTACCAACAGTATTTGTTTAAAAATAAGATTGGCTCAAATACATTCACGCATCGATTCCGTTTAGAAGAACGGTTTTTCCCCAATGAATTTGGTTTAAGAACAAGGTATTTTATTGCTTTACTCACACCATTAGGGAATAAAAATTTTACTAGAAAAACGACTTACTTTTCGGCGTACAATGAGTTGTTTATTGATATAAAAGAAGCAAAATTTGATCGAAACAGATTATATGCAGGTTTAGGTATTGGTATTAATGAATCAATAAGAGTGGAGACTGGTTATATGATTCAGGCGCAAAAAAATATTACTAGAGGCCAGTTGCAATTCATCCTTTATAACAATTTGCCTCTGAAAAAAAATAAAAAAGTATAATAAAAATAATAAAATGAAAACATTAACAAAAGAAATGCAATCAGCTATTACACCAGCACTTGCATTAGAAATATTAAAAGATGGAAATAAGAGATTTGTAAGCAATCTTAAAATAAATAGAAACCTTTTACAACAAGCCAATGACACCTCAGACGGTCAACACCCATTTGCAGTTATCTTAAGTTGTATTGATAGTAGAACTTCAGCAGAATTAATTTTTGACCAAGGATTAGGAGATGTTTTTAGTGTAAGAATTGCTGGCAATGTTGTCAACGAAGATATCCTTGGTAGTATGGAATTTGGTTGTAAAGTGGCAGGTGCAAAAATTATTGTGGTATTAGGACACACCAAATGTGGTGCTATTAAAGGAGCTTGTGATAAGGTTGAATTAGGCAATTTAACAGGTTTGATCTCTAAGATTTTACCAGCGGTTGATCAAGAAATGTCTACACAAGAAAACAGAACTTCAAGCAATGCAAATTTTGTAGAAAATGTGGCTGAATTAAATGTTGGTTTATCTGTAAAAAACATTTTGATCAAAAGTCAAATTATAGCGGACATGGTGAAAAATGGTGAAATTGGCATAGTTGGTGGTGTGCATGATATCAGTACAGGTCATGTGAAATTTTTTGAATAGCGTCTACTATTCAATATGTGGAGAGCACACAAGCCCTATACAAGAAGGACTTACGTTAAATCGTAGGTCCTTTTTGTTTCTGCGAATGATTTTTCTTAAATTGGGTCATATGAAAACAATTCAACCTCTTCGCTTTAGTTATACAGGAAGTATAATAAAGCTCCTTGGCATTGTCTGTATATTCACAGCCAATCATGTAGCAGCACAAACAGTCATCGAAAAAATTGTACAGGAAGAAACAAAGAATTCACAATTGCAAGTTTTGGCGCACGAGTTATTAGATGGCATAGGGCCTAGACTTGTGGGCACACCTCAAATGAAAAAGGCCAACGATTGGGCAGTAGAAAAATATACTAGTTGGGGCATTACTGCACGCAACGAACAATGGGGTGAGTGGAAAGGTTGGGAGCGTGGTATCACACATATTGATATGCTATCTCCAAGAGTAAAAAGTTTAGAAGGGACTCAATTGTCTTGGAGTCCATCTACAAAAGGAAAAGCAGTGAAAGCAGAAATTGTTATGATTCCTGATGTAGCAGACTCAATTGCTTTTCAAAATTGGTTACCTAATGTAAAAGGTAAGTTTGTCATGATTTCTATGAATCAACCAACTGGAAGACCCGATGATAACTGGCAGCAATTTGCTACCAAGGAGTCTTTTGATAAATTAAAAAAAGAACGCACTGAGCTTACGGATGCATGGCGTAAACGCATCAGTAAAACAGGCTATTCAACAAGAATGCTACCAATTATTTTAGAAAAAGCGGGTGCATTAGGCATCCTAACCAATAACTGGTCTAATGGATTTGGTGTTGATAAAATATTCAATGCATACACTACAAAAATTCCAACGGTGGATATTGCTTTGGAAGATTACGGAACTTTATATCGCTTAGTAGAGGCTGGAGACAATCCTATTATTAGTATTCAAACAGACTCCAAAGATTTAGGTACTGTTCCAAATTTCAATACCATTGCCGAAATCAAAGGCACCGAAAAACCAGATGAATATGTGATGCTTTCTGCGCATTTTGATTCTTGGGATGGTGGACAAGGTGCAACGGATAACGGCACTGGTACTTTGACAATGATGGAAGCCATGCGCATTTTAAAGCTAGTGTATCCAAATCCTAAGCGTACTATTTTAGTGGGACATTGGGGTAGTGAGGAGCAAGGCTTAAATGGTTCAAGAGCATTTGTGGAAGACCATCCCGAAGTGGTTGGTAAATTACAAGCATTGTTCAATCAGGATAATGGTACAGGTAGAATTGTCAATATTTCTGGACAAGGTTTTAAATATGCGGGTGAATTTATTACAAGGTGGTTGGATGCTGTGCCTAGCAGTATGAAAGATTCTATTAAGACAACTTTTCCTGGCACACCGGGTGGAGGAGGAAGTGATTATGCTTCTTTTGTAGCAGTGGGTGCTCCAGGTTTTTCATTAGGCGCATTAAATTGGTCTTACTTTAATTATACTTGGCATACGAACAGAGATACGTATGATAAAATCATTTTCGATGATTTAAAAAACAACGCTATGCTTACTGCAATCTTGGTATACATGGCTTGCGAAGACAACGCCACTTTCCCAAGAGACAAAGTAGATTTAGGAACCAATAAGCTTACAGGACAACCTATTCCATGGCCTGCTCAAGGAAAAGCAATGCGTAAAGGACCTATTGCACCAACCAACTAATTATTTTTGCAATGTTGAAATTCGCATTCACGGCAATACTTTTTATTGGAACATGTAATCTTTTAAATGCTCAAAATACAGACACTAAGTTAGTGTTATTAGGAACGGGCAGCCCCTTTGCGGATCCTACTAAATCTGGCCCATCATTGGCAATTGTGGTTAACAATACCTCCTATATCGTGGACTGTGGGCCTGGGGTAGTGAGAAGGGCGGCGGAAGCAAGTAAACTTGGGTTCCCTTCTTTGGAAGCTGCGCAATTAAAAACATTATTCATTACACATTTACATTCCGATCATACCATAGGCTTGGCCGATATTATTTTAACGCCTGCTGTTTTAGATCGCAATGCGCCTATCCGTATTTATGGTCCAGTTGGATCAAAAAAGATGACAGATGATTTAATGAGTGCTTATAAGGAAGACATAGCGATAAGAATTAATGGTTTGGAAAAAGGGGATGCAATTGCTTATCAAGTATATACAAATGAAATTAAGGAGGGACAGATTTATAAGGATAGTAATTTAACCGTGACTGCATTTAATGTGCAACATGGTCAATGGGACAATGCATATGGATTTGTGTTTCAAACAAAGGATAAGAAAATTGTGATCTCTGGGGATTGCACTTACAGTAAAAACTTAATTCAATATGCAAAGGATTGTGATATTTTAGTACACGAAGTATATTCCGATGCAGGCTTAAAAAAACGAACCCAAAGATGGCAGGATTATCATTCTACATTTCATACTTCAACGTATCAATTGGCTGATATTGCCAATCAAGTAAAGCCAAAACTGCTCGTTCTAAATCATCAATTAACTTTTGGTACCAGCTTGCAAAGCTTATTGGATGAGCTGAAGTCTAAGTATAAAGGAGTCGTAGTGAATGGGTCGGATTTAGATGTATTTTAATACATTCCTTTTGCAAAAAATTTCTTACTTTGAGCGCCAACTACATTTAGTTTTAAATAAATAATTATGTCTATTTTATCCAATTACAGTGATGGCTTTTTCAATGTGAGTGCTGCGCATGGCTTCCTTCCGGTAAAAGCGCCGATGGTAAAATTACCAAGTAATTATGCGGACTTACAAGCTGTGTTGGACAACATGCCTGTAGTCTTAAATGAAAACGAGTTTGGCTATTTAAATACAGAGGATGGTATTGTTGCGCCTACTTTAGCGATTCAAAATCATTTGGCTGCCGTTGAAAAAGAGGAAGACATTTTTGTTTTACAAGCCTTATTTAGATCTTATAGCTTTTTAGCTTCTGCTTATTTATTAGAGCCTTCTTTCCAACAATTTAGAAAAGATGGGAAATATGGAAAAGCTAGAAATTTTTTACCTGCAAATATTGCACAGCCTTTTTGTAAAGTAGCTGATAAATTAAATGTATTTGCTTGGCTAGATTACCATTATGCCTATTCATTAGGTAATTACCAAAAGCTAGACGAAGCTGGCGACTTGAATTGGGAAAACATTACCATGTGTAATCGTTTTTCTGGACAACCCGATGAAGTTGGTTTTATTATGTTGCATGTAGACATCAACAGATTTTCGGCCAATTTAGTAGGCACAGTCATGCAAACCATTCAGGCATTAGATGGAGGGGCAAAATCAGTTGGTGATTTGCTAGAAAAGAATTGGTCCACTATGAAACAAATGAATGAGCGCAGAAAAGAGATGTGGAAGGCTTCTAGATGGCAACGATACAATGATTTTAGAATTTTTATAATGGGTGTTAAAGGCAATACCGATTTGTTTGGCGATGGGGTGGTGTATGAAAATGTATGGGATGAGCCTAAAGCTTTTAGAGGTCAAACAGGTGCACAAGACGATATTATTCCAATGCAAGATATTTTTTCTGGAGTGATCTTTTATTATCCAGAAAATGAACTCACAAAATACTTATTAGACCTTAGACTGTACCGTCCAACCTGCGTACAAGATTTTTTTAAAGACCTTGAAAATTCAATGAAAACCTTGCATCCAAAAGGTTTAATGGGTAAATTAGTTGAAAATAAAGATGTCACTGGTCTTTGTTATTTATTAGGCATTTTAGAAGAAATTTATCATTTCAGAAATGGACATTGGCAATTTGTTCAAAAATATATCATGGCCAATACCAAGTATGCTATGGCTACTGGTGGCACGCCAATTACATCTTGGATTCCAAATCAAATTTTATCTGTTATTCGTCAGATGGAAGATGTAGTCACCGCCATCAATCAAATTGGCAAATCGGATCAAGAAGAGGCCAATGCTATTTTCGAGCATAATGTTAAATTATTGCCTACCAAAAAAGGGTTGATCAATGGACAACTTGAGTTAATTCATAAGAATGACTTTTCTGCAGAAGCGGTATTTGCTTTGAATCAAAAGTTCGGATACGATGATACAAAGTAAGATGAAATAAGTCAATCTATTCCTATATTTGTAGTCGTAAAAATCAAATATATGCTAGATGCAATCATTCCTTTAATTTCCTTAATTTCTTTAGAAGTTATTTTAGGAATAGACAATGTTATTTTCATTTCTATCCTAGCTGATAAATTACCAGATAGTCAAAGAAATAAATTAAGGTATTGGGGACTGGGTTTAGCCATGGTCATGCGTTTGATATTATTAACCTTAATCTCTTGGATTTTAAAATTAGATCAAAATTTATTTACCTTATTTGAGATCAATTTTTCTGGTAAAGGCTTAATTTTAATTGCAGGTGGTCTTTTTTTAATTTACAAAAGTACAGTGGAGATTTACCATAAAACAGAATTGGCCAATCAAACTGGAGAACCTACTGATCCTAAAACTAGTAGCTTTAAAAGACTTTTATTAGAGGTCATTTTATTAGACCTAGTTTTTTCAATTGATTCAATCATTACAGCCATTGGTATGGCACAAGAACTTTGGGTGATGTACACATCTGTGATAGTGGCTGTGGTGATCATGATTTTTGCTTCAAAACCAATTAGTTTTTTCATCAAAAAACATCCTTCCTTTAAAATATTAGCCTTAAGTTTTTTAATGATGATTGGATTATCATTGATAGCAGAAGGCTTTCATTTAGAGATTCCTAAAGGCTATATTTATTTTTCGATGGCATTTGCATTTGTAGTTGATATCATTCAAATGAAGACGGTAAAGTAAGCATATGCAATCTCCCGTATTTTTAATCACGCCACCATTTACGCAGTTAAATACGCCTTATCCCGCAACGGCTTATATCAAAGGCTTTTTGAATACTAAAGGTATTCCAAGTGTACAAGCAGATCTTGGAATCGAAGTCACGTTGGCTATGTTTAACAAAGAAGGGCTTACAAAATTATTTAAAGCCATTCGATCTAAAGAATGGGAGCTTAGTCCCAACTGTCAACGGATACTTGCGCTAGAAAATAATTATATCAACACCATTAATCAGGTGATTTTATTTTTACAGGGTAAGCTAGATACCATTGCACACCTTATATGTTCAAGAACTTTTTTGCCAGAAGGGGATGCCTTTGATCAAATGGATGATTTAGATTGGGCATTTGGTGCCATGGGCAAGCAGGATAAAGCCAAGCATATTGCCACCATGTATTTAGAGGATTTGGGTAATTTAATCAAAGAGACCATTGATCCTCATTTTGGTTTTAGCAGGTACGCCGAAAGTTTGGGTAGGTCTGCGAACACATTTGACGAATTGTATGCGGCTTTAAATGCACCAGTTACTTATTTAGACACGATTTTATTAGAGATCTTAGAACAACATATCCAAAAATTGCAACCCAAATTAGTTTGTATATCGGTGCCTTTTCCAGGTAATTTGTATACCTCTTTAAGATGTGGTCAGTGGTTGAAGCAGCATCATCCTTCCATCAAAGTAGCTATGGGTGGCGGCTTTGCAAATACTGAATTACGTTCTTTGTCGGATCCAAGGGTGTTTGAATTTTATGATTTTATTACTTTGGATGACGGTGAAACGCCTATCGAATTATTGATTCAGCATATTGATGGTAAAATACAAGTACAGGATTTAAAGCGTTGTTTTACTTTACTCAACGGCGTTGTGACTTATATCAATGAATCTATTTATTCGGACTATAAACAACATCAGTTAGGCACGCCAGACTATGAAGGTTTATGGTTGGATCAATACATTTCTGTGATTGAGTTGGTGAATCCTATGCATAGTTTATGGAGCGATGGAAGATGGAATAAATTAACCATGGCCCATGGATGTTATTGGGGTAAATGTACTTTTTGTGATATCTCTTTGGACTATATCAAAACCTATGAACCAGCTACAGCAAGTTTATTGGCAGACAGGATGGAATTGATGATTGCGCAAACAGGTCAAAACGGTTTTCATTTTGTAGACGAAGCTGCACCACCTGCTTTGATGAAAGCATTGGCAATTGAAATTATTAAACGCAAACTAGTGGTAAGTTGGTGGGCCAATGTGCGTTTTGAAAAAAGCTTTACACAGGACCTATGTTTTTTATTAAAAGCATCAGGATGTATTGCAGTGAGTGGAGGATTAGAAGTGGCATCGGATAGATTACTTGAACTCATTCAAAAAGGTATTACAGTGGCACAGGTGGCGCGAGTAAGTAAACATTTTAATGATGCAGGTATCATGGTGCATGCGTATTTGATGTATGGTTTCCCAACTCAAACTGTTCAAGAAACAGTGGACGCATTAGAAATGGTGCGTCAATTATTTGAAACAGGGGTTTTAAAATCTGCCTTCTGGCATTTGTTTACCATGACTGCACATAGTCCTGTAGGATTAGCGCCAGAAAAATATAAAGTGAAAAAAGTTTCAAAAACGATAGGCAGTTTTGCAAACAATGATATTGCACATATTGATCCTTCTGGTGCCAACCATGAAATTTTTGGATATGGTTTAAAAAAAGCCATCCTCAATTATATGCATGGTGCTTGTTTTGAATTCCCATTGCAAAAATGGTTTGATTTTAAAATTCCAAAAACAAGTATTTCGCCAAATTATATTCAAACTCAGTTGGATGCGGTAGAGATTGGTTCTAATAACTATAAAGCTATTTGGACAGGTTTAATGCCATCCTCAACTATGGTGCAACGTTCCAAGAAGGGCAGTAAGTGGGCCGAGATGAACCTGTGTTTTGAAACCAATCAAAATACGATTTCAATTCATGTCGAACCTCAAAAAGGAATCTGGTTCATTCAGTTATTAGAAAAAATAAATGTGCATACCAATGCAGGAATGCCATTGTCGGATATCAAGGCAGATTATATCGCTGCAGGTTTGGAAGACTTTGATTTGTTTTGGGACAATAAACCAATCAATACCTTGCATAAAGCAGGGCTATTAAGAATTTAATTTTTCGAATTTTAAATGAAGGAAGATGCATGTAGAGTGGGTAAGAGATTTATGCTTAAGCTTTGATGATGTTGAAGAATGTCAGCCATTTGGCCCAGAAAATCTAGTGTTTAAAATCAAAGGAAAAATATTCTTACTCATTTCCTTGGATGACATCCCTCCAAGAATCAATATCAAGACCGACCCGGACAAATCTGAAGAGTTAAGAGAAGCCTATCCCGATAATATCTTACCCGGCTTTCATATGAATAAAAAGCATTGGAATACCCTGGTTTTAAATACAAGACTAAGTCTATCCCTGGTTCAAACATTAATTAGGGAGTCTTATTCATTAGTTAGAAAGTAAAGCCTGTTTCATCCCTTTTAAATGGCTAAATAAAATATTAATGCTATTTTTGGGCCTAATACTAAGCATATGGGATTCGCAATCAATAAAAAAGTAGCCGATAAAAAAACAGCCTCTAGCGCAAAAACCAATGTGCAAGCAGGGGGTAGTTCAAAATTTATCGCAAAGGCAAGCACCAAATCTTCTGGTGCAAGTAAAAAACCAATTAAAACAGGCGGATCAAGAGGTAGTTGATCTATTTATTTTATCACCTCGCCTTCGATGGTCAATTCGGCAGGTAATTTCTGACCAGCAAATTTTACATTTACTTTTTTTCTGAATGCACCAACAGCAGGAGATGTATAAGTGATTTTGATGGTTCCTTTTTGCCCTTTTAAAATAGGCTTTTGGTCGTATTCTGGTTGGGTGCATCCACATTCTGCATTGGCAAATTCTATCACTGCAGGTCTCGCATCGGCGTTCGTGTATGTGAAGATGACTGACTTATGAACGCCTTTTGAAATTTTTCCAAAATTATGGGACGCTTTGTCAAATTTAATACCCGATTGAGCAGCACAAAATAAAGCGGCAAGAGAAAAACTTAGGGTAAAAATGTACTTCATATAGGTATTATTTTAAGGGTGTTTGCTTCATCCAGAGGATCAAAATTGAAGCCTAGGCTTTATTAAATAAAGCGCTAAATTATTGAAATTTCGGTAATTATCTGTTTTTATGTGTTTCTTGATTTTTATTGCATTTTGACCCCTATTTTTGTCAAATGGAATCCAACTTAGACGCTGTATCTAATCAGGACATGCTTTCGTTTGAAGCATTTCGAAAAACTGTGTTAGAGGACTACCGAACTGCACTTGCAAGTAGAGAAGTGAGTTTGTTGGGTAGGCGTGAAGTATTGACAGGGAAGGCCAAATTTGGCATCTTCGGTGATGGCAAAGAAATTGCTCAGGTGGCACTTGCAAAATTTTTTCAAAAAGGTGATTTTAGAAGTGGTTATTATCGTGATCAAACATTGATGTTTGCTATAGGCACATCTAATGTAGTAGATTATTTTGCACAATTATATGCAGACGTTGAAAACGATCCGTACAGTGGCGGTCGAAATATGAACTCGCATTTTAGTACGCCTTTTGTGAATGAGAAAGGTGATTGGTTGCCACTTGCAGATAATTATAATATATCTGCAGATGTAGCGCCTACTGCAGGACAAATGGCAAGAGGACTTGGGTTAGCCCTTGGCTCTAAATTTTTTAGAAATGCAAATCGGGAACCTGCATTTGAAGGCTTAAGCAATGAAGGGAATGAAGTTTGTTTTTGTACCATAGGTGACGCAAGTACATCTGAGGGACATTTTTGGGAAACCATTAATGCTGCAGGTGTGTTACAAGTACCATTAGCGGTAATTGTCTATGACGATGGATATGGGATTTCTGTTCCAATCGAATTACAAACGACCAAAGGATCTATATCAGAAGCATTGGCTGGATTTGAAAAAAAACCAGGCACCAATGGGATTAAAATATTTACGGTGAATGGATGGGATTATGCTGCACTTTGCGAAACCTTTGAAGAAGGGATTTCTTATACGCGTACAACCCATACGCCTGTTGTATTTCATGTAAAAGAATGCACACAGCCTCAAGGCCATTCCACAAGTGGAAGCCACGAGAGGTATAAAACTGCAGAAAGATTAGAATGGGAAAGAAATTGGGATTGTAATAAACAAATGCGTGCTTGGTTAATTTTAAATGAATTAGCAACTGCTGAATCATTGGATCTTTTAGAATCAGAAGTGAAGCAAGATGTTCGAGATCAAAAACAAGCTGCATGGGATCAGTATATTTTACCAATCAAATCAAAAATTCAAGCAGCAGCTGATTTAGTATTTTCTGGTTTACAACAAGATGCACCATTGTATCGCATGATGCAAGAATTAGTGTCCAATAAAGAACCATTAAAGAGAGAACTTTTTAGACTTTTAAATTTGGTTTTGGAGCAAATGCCACAGCATTCTAATGCAAAAGCAATCAGCCAATTATTAGTAGATTATCATAAAGAGCAAGCACCTTTTTATAGTAAGTATTTATACAACGAAGGCCCAAAGAGCGCATTGAATGTGCCAGTGGTTCCAGCAGTCATGGAGGCAAATCCAAAACTGTTAAATGGGTATGAGGTATTGAATCAATATTTTGATCACTTGTTTGCTAATAATCCTAAAGTGGTCGCCTTTGGAGAAGACTTAGGCAATATTGGAGACGTGAATCAAGGCTTCGCTGGATTGCAATCCAAATATGGTGTGAGTAGAATTTTTGATACAGGTATCAGAGAGCAAACCATCATGGGTCAAGCGCATGGTTTAGCCATGAGAGGCTTAAGACCTATTGCAGAAATTCAATATTTAGATTATTTAATGTTTGGCATACAAACATTAAGCGACGACGTGTCCACTTTACATTATCGAACTGTTGGAAGACAAAGTAGTCCTGTGATTATTAGAACCAGAGGACATAGACTAGAAGGGATTTTCCATAGTGGCTCACCCATGGGCATGATTGTTCATGCATTAAGAGGTATGTATGTTTGTGTGCCAAGAAATATGGTGCAAGCAGTAGGCATGTACAATACATTATTGAAAGCCAATGATCCTGCAATTTTAATAGAATGTTTAAATGGCTATCGATTAAAAGAAACAGTCCCATCCAATATCAACGAGTTCACAGTTCCTTTAGGGATGCCTGAGATCGTAAAAGCTGGGGATGATATTACCATTGTGTCCTATGGTTCTACATTAAGAATAGTAGAAGATGCAGCGGTACGATTAGCGGCAATGGGGATTGATTGTGAAGTGATAGATGTACAAACACTTTTACCATTTGATATCAATCATCAGATAGTAGCGTCCCTTAAAAAAACCAATCGAATATTATTTGTAGACGAAGATGTGCCTGGAGGTGCTACTGCGTATATGTATCAGCAAGTGATTGAAGGACAGGGTGGGTATAAATGGTTAGATGCAAGTGCTAGGACTTTATCTGCTAAAGCACATCGTCCTGCTTATGCAAGTGATGGAGATTATTTTTCTAAGCCAAATACCGAAGAAATTATTCAGGTAGTGAAAGAGATGATTGCAGAGTAAATTCCTCTTCCATTTATTCAATAGCCTTCCAATTGTTCCGTGTAGCTTAAGGAACCCAATCTGAATCTTAAAGGAATTTTAATTTTCTTTTCCAACGCGCGCTCTTGATTACAGAAAAAACCTGTTTGTGTGGTGTAATAATTAGGAGCTACTTTATTTTGTATGGTATAGGCACCTTTTAAAATAGCCGTTTGTGCTGTTGTTGGATTTTTTTCGGTTTTCCAATATTGCGTTGTATTTTTTGTATTCAATTTCTGCGCAGCAATGGTCTGCGTAAAAATGAAACATAATATCGTGATTATAGTCTTCGTAGTGGTTGGTTTTATCCCATATTGTGGAATACTTTGTTCACGTCTTCATCTTCCTCTAGCCTTTCAATCAATTTACTAATATCTTCTGCTTGTTCATCTGTTACAGGAACAGTGGTGCTTGGGATCCACTCTAATTCAGCAGAAATAGCAGTGATATTTTTTTCCTCTAAAGCTTTTTGTAAGTTACCAAAATCTGTAAAAGCACATCTTAAAACAAAAATTGGGTTGTCATTATCGTCGTTACTTTCTCCTAATTCATCTAAACCATGGTCAATTAATTCTAATTCCAAATCATCCATGACCAAACCATCTGGGTTTAATTTAAACACACCCATTTTCTTAAATTGAAAACTTACGCTGCCACTATTTCCCATCGCACCGCTTCCTTTATTAAAATGACTCTTTACATTGGCAACTGTTCTTACATGGTTATCGGTTGCTGTTTCTACTAATAAAGCAACACCATGTGGTGCATAGCCTTCATATAATATTTCTTCGTAGTTAGAAGTGTCTTTGCCCATGGCCCTTTTTATCGCTGCTTCTACACGGTCCTTAGGCATGCCCACACTTCTTGCATTCTGGTAACATCTTCTTAAGGCAGGGTTATCATCTGGGTTAGGTCCTGATGCTTTTACGGCAATCACAATTTCTTTACCTATGCGGGTAAATTGCTTTGCCATTCGATCAAAGCGTTTAAACATGGTTGCTTTTCTTACTTCAAATATCCTTCCCATAATTGTTCTTTTAAGTCTGTAAAAATAACACAAAAAAAATAGTCCCGAAAGTCGGGACTATTTTAATTTATCTATAATTGGATTATTTATTCAGTTTACTTGTCTTTTTACTATACAGGAAGTACACAAATAAGCCTACAATCATCCATAAAAAGGCAACCTTAAGTGTTTGCATGTCTAGCGCAAAAATCATCGCTAAGCAAATCACGGCACCTAAAATAGGCACCAATGGCACCAATGGTGTTTTGAATGGACGCTCCATTTCTGGTGATTTACGTCTTAAGATCCAAATACCTAAGCTTACCAATACGAAAGCAAATAGGGTTCCAAAACTTGTTAAGTCACCTGCAACACTTCCAGGAACGAAAGCAGCAAATAGACCCACAAATACAAATAGGATCCAGTTAGATTTATATGGGGTTTGGTATTTAGGGTGTAAATCTCCAAATGCTTTTGGTAATAAACCATCCTTACTCATAGAATAAAAAATACGGCTTTGTCCCATTAACATCACTAAGATCACTGATGAGAAACCTGCTAAAATCGCCACTGTCACTGCAGTCGCTAGCCAGCCATATCCAGTCATATAAGTCGAAATAGCGTATGCAACAGAGGCTTCTCTTCCTTTTTCTGGATCTACGAAATCAGTCCAAGGGGCAACACCTGTTAATACGTGGCCAAATAAAATATATAATATTGTACATACTACCAAAGAGCCTAAGATACCAATTGGCATATCTCTTTTTGGATTCTTTGCTTCTTGCGCGGCAGTTGAAACTGCATCAAAACCAATAAAGGCAAAGAATACAATTGCAGCTCCACCGAGTACACCACCCCAGCCATGCTTGAAGGCGCCAGAATAATCTGCAATCACTTTACCAGCACTATCTGTCACAGCAGCTTGACCTGCAGGAATCAAATACGGTGTGTGGTTTTCAGGCTTGATAAACTGCCATCCTACCGCAATGAATATAATTACAATCGCCACTTTGATAAATACAATCACAGCATTTACCATAGCGGATTCTTGAGAACCTTTAATTAATAATAAGGTTAACGCTAAAAGGATCACCAATGCAGGCGCATTCATGATGCCAGAATGTGCCACACCCATACTATCTGTAAAACTTTCAAACGGACTATGGCTCCATTCATAAGGTATGGCGCCTCCTGTCAGCTTATTGAGGTATTCACTCCAAGCGATAGACACTGTAGCAGCACCTAAAGCATATTCCATAATTAAAGCCCAGCCAATGATCCAAGCAACTAATTCTCCCATTGTTACATAAGAGTAGGCATACGCACTACCTGCAATAGGAATCATAGCAGCAAATTCTGCATAACATAATCCTGCAAAAGCACAGCCTACAGCGGCAATAATAAAAGATAAAGTAACCGCAGGTCCAGCTGCTTGACCAGCTGCAGCAGCAGTTCTTACAAACAAACCAGCGCCAATAATGGCACCGATGCCTAATGCAATTAGATTACCTGCACCTAAAGTGCGCTTTAATCCTTTTCCACCATCATCTGCCTGTGCTAACATGGCGGACAAGTCTTTCTTTCTAAATAAACTCATAATATTATTGGTTTCTATTTAAGTTGAAAAGTAGCATTTTTTTTGCAATTATGGAGCGGTTTTTGATAAAAAAAGGGGCGAACTCAAATTTTGTAGACGCCTATTTTTTTAGAACTTATGTGGTATATTGCAGCATTAAGCATCCTATGAAAAAATCTAACAAACTAACAGTATACATTGTCATCGCGATGGTGGCAGGTGCCATTTTGGGCTACTTTATTCATGAAGGCAAGGACCAAGCAACCATTGATAGCTTTGCTAAAAATGTGAAGCTACTGACTACCATCTTTTTGAGATTGGTTCAAATGATCATCGCACCATTGGTGTTTACGACATTGGTTGTTGGGATTGCCAAATTGGGGGATCTTAAAACGGTTGGACGTGTTGGTGGTAAAGCTTTATTGTGGTTCTTGTCTGCCTCCTTAATTAGTTTATTGATTGGCTTAGTGTTGGTGAATTTATTCAAGCCAGGTGAGGGATTGGATTTGACAGTAGGGGATACCTCGGGCGTGAAAGATTTAATGGGTAAGACCCAGTCCTTTAGTGTGATCAATTTTGTGGAGCATGTTTTTCCAAAGAGTATGTTCGAAGCCATGGCCACCAATGAAATTTTACAAATCGTCATCTTTAGTATTTTCTTTGGGGTAGCTGCAGCAGCTATTGGGGAGCCTGCAAAAGGATTCATCAAAGCATTGGATACAGTGGCTCATATTATTTTAAAAATGGTAGGCTATGTGATGAACTTTGCGCCATTGGGTGTTTTTGGTGCTATTGCAGCAGTGATTGCAACAAAAGGCTTAACCATTTTCATTTTTTATGGTAAATATTTATTGTACTTCTTAGTAGGAATTGGCGCCTTATGGATTGTGCTTTTAGGCGTTGGTTATTTGATTTTAAAAAATCGGGTACCTTCCTTATTAAAGCATATCACTACTCCATTGGTGATTGCATTTAGTACCACTAGTAGTGAAGCTGTATTTCCAAAATTAACCGAAGAGCTAGAGCGATTTGGCTGCAAGGATAAAATTGTTTCTTTCATTTTGCCTTTAGGTTATTCCTTCAACTTAGATGGTAGTATGATGTACATGACATTTGCCAGCATGGCCATTGCGCAAGCTTATGGCATCCATTTAGATATCGGAACGCAATTAACCATGTTAGTTGTTTTGATGTTAACAAGCAAGGGGATTGCAGGTGTACCAAGAGCATCATTGGTTGTGGTTACAGCGACTTGTGCTATGTTCAATATTCCTCCAGAAGGAATCGCATTAATATTACCTATTGATCATTTTTGTGACATGTTTCGTTCTGCAACCAATGTGTTGGGGAATAGTTTAGCAACCACTGCAGTAAGCAAATGGGAAGGAGAACTAACGGAACCACAAACAATTTAATATTATACCAGCTAGCATGATTACTTTATTAGAAGCATTTCATTGGAGTCAGTTGTTACAGCCACAATTTTATATTGAGCACGGTGGACTTTGGCTTATTTTGTTAGTTGTTTTTGCAGAGACTGGATTGTTTGCCGGCTTCTTTTTACCAGGTGATAGCTTATTGTTTGTGGCAGGCATTTATAGTGCACCCTTGGCTGCAGAAATTTATGCTTCTAATAATCAGTGGATTAATTTAGCCATTCTTTTCATATTTATTTCTACTGCAGGTATTTTAGGAAATTATGTGGGGTATCTCTTTGGTCACAAAGTGGGTCCTACCATGTTTGATTGGAAAGAGAATCTTTTTTTCAAGAAAAAATATTTGATACAAGCAGATGAGTTTTATCAAAAACACGGAGGAAGAGCCATCGTCATCGCAAGATTCATTCCTATCATAAGAACATTCGGCCCAATTTTAGCGGGTATTGTAAAAATGGATAAAGCTAAGTTCATGTATTATAATGTGATTGGTTGTTTAGCTTGGGTGGGAAGTATGCTATGTTCTGGGTATTTTTTACAGTCATGGATTTTGGCTCGTTTTAATTTTGATTTAAAAAATCATTTAGAAGTCATTGTATTGGTGATTGTTGGTATTACTACATTGCCAGTCATCATTAAAGTAATTTCACATCGCGCTAAAAAAGCGTAAGCAATAAATTCTTGTATGAACAATAAGCAAATTGGACTTTTTTCATTGCCAGTATTTGTAGCAGCCTTAGGTTATTTTGTAGATGTGTACGATTTATTATTATTTACGATTGTTCGCCAACCAAGTGTACTTGCAGTTGGGTCCACATTAGAAACCATCATTGTAGATAGTGCGCATATTATTAACTGGCAAATGTCAGGCTTATTAATTGGTGGTATTTTATGGGGTGTGATTGGCGATAAGTTGGGTAGATTGAAAGTGTTATTTGGCTCCATCCTTTTATACTCTGTGGCAAATATCATTACTGGCTATGTTCAAACAGTAGACCAGTATGCTTATTGCAGATTCATTGGTGGCATTGGCCTAGCTGGGGAATTAGGTGCAGGTATTACATTGGTGTCGGAGATGCTACCAAAAAATAAAAGAGGGATTGGTACCTCCATGGTGGCAGGGATTGGTTTATCTGGTGCCGTCTTTGCTTATTTTACTTTTAAGTATACGCAGGATTGGAGGTTGTGTTATAAAATTGGTGGAGGATTAGGTTTCTTTTTATTGATCTTGCGTGTGCGTGTTGCTGAGTCCTTTATGTTTGAGTCTGTAAAATTGAGTAATGCTGTTAAGGGTAATTTCTTTATGTTTTTCACCTCTTACAAAAGATTTTCAAAATACATTAAAGCCATTTTAATTGGTTTGCCAACTTGGTTTGTGATAGGTGTCATGGTCAACTACAGTAATAAATTTGCCACCGGATTGTATGGGGATAATTTAATTGATTCCGGCAAATCTGTGATGTTTGCATATATTGGAATTGCTGTTGGGGACTTATTAATAGGCTGGGTGAGTCAATTTTTTGAAAGCAGAAAAAAAGCTTTGTTTTTATTTTACATGCTCAGTATAGTTGGGATGGTCTTATTCTTTAGTGCCTTCAACAATAGTGATTCAAGAATGTATGCCATATGTGCTTTCTTAGGATTTAGTACAGGTTATTGGGCCATCTTCAATCAAATGGCAGCAGAACAATTTGGTACCAATTTAAGAGCCACTGCAGCAACCACGATTCCGAATATGGTGCGAGGCGCCTTGCCATTGATTAACTTTTTATTTTTAGACATCTTGCAAAAGTCAATGGGCTGGACCATCGTGCAAAGTGGAATTGTAACAGGTAGCATCGTCATGGGAGTCACCATGCTTGCATTTATTTTTACAGAAGAAACCTACCATAAAGATTTAGATTTTCTAGAGCAGGATCACCCTTTACCGTAGTTTATATTTTTTTTAAATAGCAATCGATTAAATTGTTAAGCACTATGCGCTTATTATTCATCCGTTTTTCTTCTATAGGGGACATTGTATTCACCACGCCTGCTATTCGTTGCGCTAAGCAGCAGATACCGGGCGTAGAGATTCATTTTTTAACGAAGGCGGCTATGAAAGCGGTGACAATTGCCAATCCATACATCGACCATTTCCACTACTTTGATAAAGACTTAAAAACTACAATCAATCTGTTAAAGGCATGTCAATTTGATTATATCATTGACTTGCATAAAAATTATAGAACTTACCAAATTCAAAAGGCATTGGGAGTGCCAAGTTTATCCTATGAAAAGCTGAGCCTTCAAAAATTTTTATTGACCAAATTGCATCTCAACTTCATG
This sequence comes from Chitinophaga pinensis, assembly GCA_945874755.1. Lineage (GTDB taxonomy): Bacteria > Bacteroidota > Bacteroidia > Chitinophagales > Chitinophagaceae > Sediminibacterium > Sediminibacterium pinensis_B. The sequence goes on along the minus strand of CAMCHR010000006.1, from coordinate 5,372 downwards.
CCAGTGAGGCATATTGCAGATCGCTGCCTAGATGCATTATCAAGTTTAGGAGTAGTGAATGATGGAAAAGGGTTAGATCACTTTATTCCTAAAGAGACTGCATTGAATCCTACTGCACTGCCGGCAAATTTTGAGTCTGGTTATATTGCATTGGTAATTGGAGCATCCTATTCCACAAAAAAATTACAGCTTAGTGCATTGCAAAACCTATGTCATAAAATCCCATATCCAATTGTGTTAATTGGAGGAAAAGAGGATGAAGCACAAGGCGCTGCTGTGGAGGCGATTAATCCAATTAAAATATGGAATGCTTGCGGAAAATTTAATTTACATGAATCGGCCATCTTGGTAAAGCTATCCAGAACGGTTATCTCACACGATACTGGTTTTTTATACATTGCTTGTGCCTTTCATAAAAAGACGGTGGCCATTTGGGGTGCCACTTCTCCTGCTTTGCAAGTAGAACCTTATTATCCAACAGTGCAACAAGAAAGTAAAAAAACTTTGAGCAAAGAAACTGCACTTACTATTTTGAATAAAAAGGAATGGTACTATAATGCGATCGTGCCTAATCTTCCTTGTCAACCTTGTTCCAATTATGGCACGAACCATTGTCCGCAAGGGCATTTTGCTTGCATGCAACAACAAGACTTACAAGCCATCGCAGATAAAGCGATTGCTTATTTTAAAGAGACGATTGATTAATCAGTATTAAGTCGTCACCTGCTTAAATAAATAAAGCCTCGCAATGCAAGGCTTTATTTATTATATTCAAGTACAAAGATTATAAAGTCTTTAATACGTCGTTCATGCTTCTAACAGCATCTGCACTCTTATTGAATGCCGTTTGCTCGTCTGCAGATAAATCCATCTCAACAATCTTTTCCCATCCATTCTTTCCAATCACAACAGGCACACCTAAACAGATATCTTTTTGACCATACTCGCCGTTTAAGCTTACGCAACAAGTGAATAATTTCTTCTCGTCTCGTACAATGCTTTCTACCAATGCAGCTCCTGCCGCACCTGGTGCATACCATGCAGAAGTTCCTAATAACTTAGTCAAAGTAGCGCCACCCACCATGGTATCATTGATGATTTGTTGTTGTTGTTCCTCTGATAAAAATTTTGTTACCGAAATGCTATTCAAAGTCGCATGCTTCACCAAAGGAATCATAGTGGTATCTCCATGTCCACCAATGACAATGGCGTTTAAGTCTGAAGGACTGCAGTTTAAATGCGCACTTAATTGGTATTTGAATCTAGCACTATCGAGTGCACCACCCATTCCAATAATTCTATTTTTTGGTAATCCTGTAGACTGCAATGCTAAATAAGTCATTGTATCCATAGGGTTGCTAATGACAATTAAGATGGCATTTGGAGAATGCTTTAAAATATTTTCGCAAACACTTTTTACAATACCCGCATTGGTGCCAATTAATTCTTCTCTTGTCATCCCTGGTTTACGTGGTAAGCCAGAAGTAATTACAACAACCTCGGAGTTAGCTGTTTTAGCGTAGTCGTTGGTACTACCGATAATGCGTGTATCAAAACCTACTAAAGCAGCTGTCTGCATCATGTCCTGCGCCTTACCTTCTGCAAAACCTTCTCTAATATCCAATAAAACCAATTCAGAAGCCAATTCTTTACGTGCAATATTATCTGCACAAGTTGCTCCTACAGCACCAGCACCTACAACTGTAATTTTCATATCTTTTAATTTTAAGTTTTTACTAGATTTAAACGGGATAAAGTTAGTTATTTACCTCCTATTATTTTAAGTAATTCTGGCACTTTTACGCCTTGTTCGTATACTTTTAATAATTGACCTTTTTCATACAATGCCACAAATGGGGTCATACGAGGTCTAAAGAATACCGGGATCGAAAACTCTGGGTCTCTACCAACTATCACATTGGATTGTTTATCTAAGCCATATTTAGTTGCAAAGGCTTTAATATCAGCCATTTCCTTGTAACTATTCCAAATAAAGAAGACCGACTTAAACTTTTCTGCATTCTTTGTTAATTCAGCTGCTTCATCTTGGCAATGAGAACAATCTGGACTAAATATAATGATACAAGTGTATTTGGTCTTTGGAATCTGAGTGTTATTAAACGTCTTACCAGTAGTCAAATTAAGGGTAAATTTAGGGATGTTTTTGTCTTTCAAGAAAGGTGCATTAGGATCAATATTTCCTTGAGCAGACAAAGTCATTGTAGCGAATAAGCTTACAATGAATAAACTCAATAGGGTTGTTACTTTTTTCATAAATTTATTTTTTTTGTGCCATCATACGCATGGCTTTTGCGTCTTGTAAAAATCCAGAAACGAAGATAAAATCATTTAATAATTTATTCTGACTAAATATAATATCTTGATTACTGCCTTCCCATTCTTTTTTTCCTTTATTTAAGTAGATAATATATTCTCCAATTTCCATCACACTATTCATGTCATGGGTGACAACAAGGGTGGTAATATTGAATTCTTTTGTTAATTCTTGAATCAAATGATCTATGACAAGAGAGGTTTGAGGGTCTAGACCCGAATTTGGTTCGTCGCAGAATAAATACTTTGGCTCTAATACCAGCGCACGCGCCAGACCAACTCGCTTTTTCATCCCACCACTTATTTCTGCAGGAAATTTTTCATTGACTCCTGTTAAATGAACGCGTTCTAAGATTTGATTGACCTTTACTAATTTTTCAGCCTCAGTTAAATCACTAAACATGTCTAAAGGAAATTTGACATTCTCTTGGACAGTCATGGAGTCAAATAAGGCATTGCCTTGAAATAACATACCAATGCTATTTCTTAATGTCTTTTTTTCCTTTTTAGTTAATGTAGCAAAATTCATTTTATCAAACATAATGTTACCATGATCTGCTTGGATTAAATCCACAATACATTTTATTAAAACGGTTTTACCACTACCGCTGGCACCAATAATTAGATTACACATACCTGGTTTAAACTGGGCACTCACATCGTCGATAATTACTTTATCGCCAAAGGCTTTGTTGATATGTTGAATTTCTATCATGAGGTTATAAAGGCACTTGTAAAGATAAGAGATCTTCAAATTGATCTGCTCTACTAATTAGTTTTGCAGTATCCTGTTGATATAAAACCTGTGCTGGTTTGAATCTTGCATTGTAATTACTTGCCATTTCGTAACCATAAGCACCTGCGTTGTAAAAAACCAATAAATCACCTTCTGCTATCTCAGGAATAGCCCTGTCCCATGCAAAAGTATCTGTTTCGCAAATATTGCCTACCACTGCATATTGCTTTGATGGGTTGTTAGGACTAGTCATATTATCTATGTGATGGTATGCATCATAAAACATCGGACGAATTAAATGATTCAGTCCTGTGTTCAAACCTGCAAAACTAATCTCTCCCGAAGTCTTTAAGACGTTGACTTTAGCAATAAAAAATCCTGCTTCGCTGACCATATATTTACCTGGCTCAAACCAAGCGATAAATTGACGTCCAAATTTCTCTGATAGCTGCTTCATCACCTTCTTTACCTCCGCACCTAATTGGGCCATATCAGTACCTTGTTCACCCGGTGCATAAGGCACTTTGAATCCACCCCCAAAATCCAATACGTTTACCGTAGGAAAATGAGGAAGTAGGGTATCAAAAACGGCTGCAGATTTCATAAAAACTGCGACATCTTTAATTTCACTTCCAGTATGGATATGTAAAGTATGAATGTTGATCTTGTATTTTTCTTGGATCAATTTTAATGCATCCAATTGCGTGAGTGGGATACCAAACTTACTTTTAACGTGTCCGGTAGATATTTTCAAATTACCCCCTGCCATGACATCGGGTCTAATGCGCACCCCAATTGCTTTTGTCCCGCCAAATGCTTGACCAAATTTTTCTAAATTAGATAAGCTGTCAATATTTACATTTACTCCTAATTCAACAGCAGTGCTTATTTCATCAAATCCAACACTATTGCTTGTGTATAAGATATTGTTTGGCAAAAAGCCTACATGCAAAGCCAATTGAACTTCATTGATTGAGCTACAATCAATATTGCAACCCATGTCCTTAATTACTTTTAAAATATGAATATTGGTTAAAGCCTTACATGCATAAAAAAATTTTGTTTGAGTGGGCTCAAACTGCGCGCATAAATGTTGGTATTGTTGTTCAATTTTTTCTGCGTGGTACACATAGAGTGGTGTTCCAAATTTTTCTGCAGCAGCATTTAAAGTATTGAAAGAAAGACTTGCGTTCATGCTATAAAGATACGGCCAGAACAAGGTTCTGGCCGTATCTTAGTTCAATATTTTTAGGAAAAATCCATGAAAGGAAATAGAATCATACTTATGCTACTGGACTTTCAGGCGTGAAATCTTCTTCGTTTGATTCCGCGCTAAAATCTCCAGTTTCTGCTTCAGTATTAGGAGTATCTGCTTGTTCGTTTTCTTCAGCTAGAGCTTCAGTTGTTTGCTCAAATACGCTATTATCTGTAAAATCTTCTGGCTTAATCACGGTCGCTTCTACAATTTGTTCTGCTAAGACTTCTTTAATCTTTGGTAAATCTTCTGTCGAGTTGATGCCAAAATAGTCCATAAAGTTTCTAGAAGTAGAATAGATCAATGGCTTACCTGGAAGCATTTCATTACGACCACTAATCACAATCAATTCCTTTTCTAATAATTTCTGCATCGAATAATCGCTGTTCACACCTCTGATGGCTTCCACTTCCCCCTTTGTAATAGGCTGCTTGTAAGCAATGATGGCTAAAGATTCCAATGCGGCGTTAGATAAACGCTTCAAAAACTTGTCACCGTTCAATTGTGCAATAGTAGAGTGGAAAGTAGGCTTGGTTAAAAACTGCCATCCACCACCGCTTTGCTTTAATTCAAAAGGATAGTATTCGGTACTGTATTTTTCTTGGATACCTTCTAACGCAGCTTCAACCTGCTCTAGCGAAATACGCTCTTCTAAGAATCCAAAAGCAGTATTGATTAATTCGGTGATATCATTTGCATTCAATGCTTTATCACTTGCAAAAACCAAGGCTTCGATATGCGGAATGATTTGACTTATTTCCATAATTCTTTTGCTTATCCGTTTAATGCAGCTGCACCACTCACGATCTCTGTTAATTCAGTCGTAATGGCCGCTTGTCTTGCACGGTTATAAGATATTTTCAATGATTTCAATAATTCGTTGGCGTTTTCACTTGCTTTATCCATCGCAGTCATTCTAGCGCCATGCTCACTTGCATTGGCATCCAAAACAGCTTTGAATAATTGGGTGTTCAATATTTTAGGCATCAATTCTGCCACTAAAGCTTCCTTTTGTGGTTCAAAAATGAAATCTGTTTTTTTAGCATT
>CAMCHR010000005.1 GCA_945874755.1 Chitinophaga pinensis | reverse complement strand
ACTGAATTAGGCTATACACATGCTACAGAAATTCAGGAGCGTTCAATTCCGGTATTAATTAGCGGAACAAAAGATTTTATTGGATTGGCACAAACAGGTACTGGTAAAACAGCCGCATTTGGTTTGCCATTGATTCAATTAATCAAAACAGCCGACAAGCATCCACAAGCTTTGGTAGTTTGTCCTACACGTGAATTGTGTATGCAAATAGTGAATGAAATTAACTTGTTTAAAAAGCACGTTGCTGGTGTTCAAGTCTTGGCAGTATACGGTGGTACATCCATTGGTATGCAAATTAGAGATTTGAAAAGAGGGGTACAAATTATTGTAGCTACACCAGGACGTTTGATTGACTTGATCGAAAGAAAAGCAATCAACTTAGAGCAAATTGAATATGTTGTTTTAGACGAGGCAGATGAAATGTTGAATATGGGATTCCAAGAAGACATTGAGTTTATCTTAAAGAACACACCAAACAGAGAAAGTATTTGGTTATTTAGTGCAACGATGCCAACTGAAATAAAAAAAGTAAGTAAGCGCTACATGAAAGAGCCTGTGGAAGTAACCATTGGTAAAGTGAATGCGACGAATAAAAGTATCGATCACCAATTTTATGTGACCTCGGCGCAGTATCGTTATGAGACTTTAAAAAGAATCATCGATTTTAACCCAGGTATTTATGGTATCATCTTTACAAGAACGAAGGCAGATGCACAAGATGTCTCGGCTCGTTTAACAAGAGAAGGGTATGATATAGATGCCATCCATGGTGATTTAACACAACAACAACGTGATAGAGTGATGGGTCAGTTCAGAGATAAAACATTACAATTGTTAATTGCTACCGATGTGGCTGCTCGTGGTATTGATGTAAAAGGCATCACGCACGTTATAAACTATGAATTGCCAGATGATGTAGAAGTATATACACACCGAAGCGGTCGTACAGGTCGTGCTGGTAGCCAAGGTATTTGTATCTCGATTGTGCATGCAAGAGAGTCTTACAGATTACGTCAAATTGAGAATATCAATAAAAGCACTTTTCATAAATTAGATATCCCTAGTGGTAAAGATGTTTGTAGAAAACAATTCTTCCATGTAATGGATAAATTAATGTCTACCGATGTAAGCCATGGTGATTATGAAACTTATGTTCCGATGTTAGCAGAGAAATTTGCAGACATGTCTAAAGAAGAAATTTTGAAGCGCGTAGCTGCTTTGGAGTTTAATCGTTTCTTAGCGTATTATGAAAATGCGGCAGATTTAAATATCCGTGCAGCTGAAAAAGGCCGTCGTGATGTTGGTGGCATGCAGGATCGTAATAGAGAAAGAGGACGTAACGAATTCTCGGATCGCAGAAGTGGCGGAGATAGAATGAATAATGACAGCAGAAGTGGTGGAGATCGCGGTGCTGATCGCGGAGATAGAGGCGGTCGTAGTCAATCAAGAGGTACTGCAGGTGCAACTCGTTTATTCGTGAATTTAGGAACGAAGGATGGTTTTTATAAAGCGAGTTTCTTACAATTCATTTTAGACATGAGTGATTTGAAGAAAGATGTTTTAGGAAAAATTGATATGAGAGACATGAATAGCTGGATCGAAATTGAAGCAAGTTCTGCCAAGAAAATGATCAGTGCTTTAGATGGTAAAAATTATAAGGGTCGTCGTATTCGCATGAATGATGCAGATAGCGGTGGTCAAAGAGGCAGTAACGAAGGATAAAGCATAACAACATCTCAAATATTAAAATTGGTTAACATGGGAATTTTATTACAAAAAGCACCATTGATTATTTCAGGTCCTTGTAGTGCAGAAACAGAAGAACAAGTGATGCAAACAGCTATTCGATTAGCTGCTACAGGCAGAGTCGACATTATGCGCGCAGGTATCTGGAAACCAAGGACAAGACCTGGAAGCTTTGAAGGGATTGGTACGAAAGGTTTGCCTTGGTTGCAACAAGCAAAAAAGGAAACAGGATTACCAGTTGCAGTAGAAGTAGCTACTGGTAAACAAGTGGAAGATGCCTTGCATTTTGGAGTGGATGTACTTTGGATTGGTGCAAGAACGACTGTGAATCCTTTTAGTGTGCAAGAAATAGCAGATGCTTTAAGAGGGGTGAAAGTGCCTGTGTTAATTAAAAATCCATTGAATCCAGATTTAGAATTATGGGTGGGTGGTATGGAACGTATTGCCAAAGCAGGTATCGAAGAACTTGGACTGATTCACAGAGGTTTTAGTTCTTATGGCAATACCGAATATCGCAATGCACCTATGTGGCATCTAGCCATTGAGATGAAGCGTCGTTATCCAGGTATTCCAATGATCAATGACCCTTCTCATATTTGTGGTCGTCGTGATATTTTGCAAGCAGTAGCACAACAAGCAATTGACTTAGACTTTGATGGTTTGATCATTGAATCACATATTGATCCAGACAATGCTTGGAGTGATGCGAAACAACAAATTACGCCCGAAGTATTGAAGGAAATGCTGGAAGCCATTCGTTGGAGAAAAGAAAATATTGCCTCCGAAGAATTTCATATGGCATTGGAAAAACTGCGTCAACAAATCAATCAATTAGATGATGAATTGTTACAAGTCTTATCTACACGTATGAAAGTGGCACAAAAAATTGGTGAATATAAAAAGAACAACGACATCACCATCCTTCAGACCAACCGTTGGAATGAAATTTTAGAAAGAGCGGTTGCTAAAGGGAATGTTTTGGGATTGAGTGATGACTTTATCACTAAATACATGGATGCAGTGCACATGGAAAGTATACAACAACAAAATAAAATTATGAATAGCTAAAATTGCCTGGACCTTCCAGCAATTTTGGTTATTATAAATGGACTTGAATGAAAAATTGGAAAGTAAAATTCTCAAACAGCACAGTTGAATTTGTGTTAGATGGCAAATTTGCAACGATTGGTAAAATGGTTGACAAAGCAAATGCAATTTATATCACAGATGAAAATGTGTATGCATTGCATCAACCACAATTTAAAGGCAAACCGACCATTGTAGTTCCTGCTGGAGAAGCACATAAACAACAAGCAACAGTTGATTTTATGATTGAGGCATTGTTAAACTTTGGCGCTAATCGACAATCCGTTTTGATTGGCGTTGGAGGAGGTGTCGTAACAGATATGGTTGGCTATGTGGCTGGTGTTTTTATGCGCGGCGTCCAATTTGGTTTTGTTCCAACAACTTTACTAGCTATGGTGGACGCTTCGATTGGTGGAAAAAACGGGATCGATGTGGGCGTATATAAAAATATGGTGGGCTTGATTCGTCAGCCAGCATTTATTGTTTACGACCATAGTTTCTTAAATACATTGCCTAGCTATCAATGGGAAAATGGCTTTGCAGAAATCATCAAACATGCTGCTATTAAAGATGCAAAAATGATGCAGGAATTAAATCAAAATGATTTAGCCTTCTATCAAAAGAATAAAAAAGCTTTGGCTGCATTGATTCAAAAAAATGTAGAAATCAAAGTGAAAGTGGTACAGAAAGATGAGTTCGAAAAAGGAGATCGTAAGCTGTTAAATTTTGGACATACTTTAGGGCACGCGATTGAAAATGAACATGCCTTATTACATGGTCATGCAATTAGTGTTGGGATGGTCTATGCTGCTAAAATATCACAAGTATTACGAGGTTTTACTGGAACGGGATTATTGGTAGAGACCCTAAAAAAATATGGATTACCTACTGCAATGCATTTTGATATAGATGCAGCAATGGAAGTCATGCAAAAAGATAAAAAGAAAGCCAATGCTGGCATGCAGTATGTGCTTTTAAGTAAAATTGGGAAGGGGGTTTATGAAACTATTCCAATGAAAACTTTACAAAAACTGATTAAACTATATTCTTAAAATGCGCGCAACAGTTCATCCAAATACATTAAAAGGGGAGCAGGTTGCACCAGCTAGTAAAAGTAGTATGCAAAGAGCATGTGCTGCAGCATTACTACATCATGGTACCACCACCATTTTGAATCCTGGACATTCCAATGATGATCTTGCAGCTTTGGATGTCATTCAGAAATTAGGTGCTATTGTTCAACTAGAACAATCCCCAAATCATAAAGTAAATCCAACCACTATCACTGTCCATTCAGATGGTGTGAAGCCAATTGGTTCATCAATGAATTGTGGAGAAAGTGGATTAGGAATTAGGATGTTTACACCCATCGCAGCATTAAGTGATCAAACAATCACTATTAAAGGGGAGGGCAGTTTATTAAAAAGACCGATGCATTTTTTTGATACTATTTTCCCAAATCTTGGAATTGAAATACAATCTCAAGATGGGTATCTGCCTATCCAAATCAAAGGTCCTTTAAAGCCTGCAAATATTGAGGTAGATGGCTCTTTGAGTTCTCAGTTTTTAACTGGTTTGTTAATGGCTTATGCTGCTTCAGATGCAACAGATGTAGTCATTCAAGTGCAAGATTTAAAAAGTAAACCTTATATAGATTTAACATTGTCCGTGCTAAATGCATTTGGATGGAAAGTACAACATCAAGATTATAAACGTTTTGAATTTCTTGCACATCCACCTTTAGCGAAGCACATTGAATATACTGTGGAAGGTGATTGGAGTGGTGCCGCTTTTTTATTAGTAGCGGGTGCGATTGCAGGTCCTATATCAGTAACAGGTTTGCAATTAGACTCTACGCAGGCTGATAAAGCAGTGATGCAAGCATTAAAAGCTGCTGGTGCATCTATTGACATTCAGGAGCATAAAATTTTTATTGGTCCTGCAAAAGATCTTGCTGGAATGGGTATTCAACTAAAAGCATTTGAATTTGATGCGACAGATTGCCCAGACTTATTTCCTCCTTTAGTGGCGCTTGCAGCCGTATGTGATGGTGTTACAACTATTCATGGGGTAAGTCGTTTAGCGCATAAGGAAAGTGACAGAGGCCTAACATTGCAAACAGAATTTGCGAAATTGGGGATTCGAATAGCATTCAATCAGGATAGTATGATGGTATATGGAGGGACAGGTATTCATGGAGCAGAAGTATTTTCCCAACTCGATCACCGCATTGCGATGGCTTGTGGGGTAGCTGCTTTATGTGCAAATGGACCAATAATAATCACTGATGCAGAGGCAATTAATAAGTCCTACACCGATTTCTTTGTCCATTTACAGCATTTAGGTGCGAAAGTTGATTTAGATTAAATTGCTTAACTTGTATTCACTATAAAAGTACATTCATGAATAGTTTTGGTACCTTATTTAAAGTTCAAATTTTTGGCGAATCACATGGTGAATGTGTAGGCATTTTAATAAATGGATGTCCAGCTGGATTGCCCTTGCAGCAGTCCGATTTTGTGGAGGATATGGAGCGTAGAAAAGGAGGCAAACAAAAAGGGACTACACCTAGAAAAGAGGATGATATTCCTTTTTTCAAAACGGGGGTATTTAATGATACTACCACTGGCGCGCCACTCATGTTATTATTTGAAAATAACAATACAAGAAGCGGTGATTATGAAAAACAAAGAGCTGTTCCAAGACCAGGGCATGCAGATTTCACGGCACATCAAAAATTTGGCGGATTTGAAGATTATAGAGGTGGCGGGCATTTTAGCGGCAGGTTAACAGCAGGGTTGGTTGGAGCAGGTGTGGTTGCAAAAAAACTTTTAAAAGACATTCAAATTCAAGCGACGATTTTAAGTATTGGTGGCGAGACTGACTTAGAGAAAGGTTTGCAAAATGCGATTGATCAAAAAGACAGTGTAGGTGGAATTGTTGAATGCGTTGTAAAAGGATTGCCAATTGGACTTGGGGAGCATTTCTTTGATTCTGTAGAGTCTTTGATCAGCCATGCAGTGTTTGCGATCCCAGCCATTAGAGGTATTGAATTTGGAACAGGATTTGCGGCTGCAAATATGTTTGGTGTGGAGCACAATGATGCAATCATAGATGCATCTGGTAAAACAAAAACAAATCACGCAGGTGGTGTGGTGGGTGGATATACCAATGGCAATGAACTAGTTTTTAGGATTGCTGTGAAACCTACTTCTTCGACACCAAAATTGCAACATACTTTGAATTGGGAAACCAATGTTCAGGAAGATTTTTCGGTAAAAGGCAGGCATGATTTATGCATTGCCTTAAGAGTACCCGTAGTACTTGAAGCGGTAACGGCGATAGTGATAGCAGATTTAATGCTGATCGATCAACGTATACCAAGAATTATTCAATAATTTAAATTAGAAAAAAATGGAAAGCGAATTTATATATCATGTGACTACAAGCAAAGAATGGGAGGAAGCACAAGTAAAAAAAAGCTATTTACCTAAAGATTTTGTAAAAGATGGATTTATACATTGTTCCATCGAAAGACAAATAGAAGGCGTGCTTGAGCGTTTTTATCAAGGGCATACAGGATTGGTGAAGTTGAAGATTGAAAAGGCTAAAGTACAAAGGCCAGTCTTATTTGAACTGGCAGAAGACTTAAATGAGTTGTTTCCGCATATCTACGGTCCATTAAATTTAGACAGTGTGGTTGAAGTGATACCAATTTAATTATATGATTTATTTAAAACGAAGACCTATGAAAAAATACATGATTCAGTTGTTGGTTTTCGCTTATTTTTTATTGTATGGTCTGCCTATTCAGGCACAACAGGTTGATTCGAGTACCCTCACTACAAAAAACTATTTAGACAGTGTTAATATCAAACGGCATCAAAATAAAATTGATACCAATAGAATTAAAATCGAAATCAATCAAATCATAGGCATTTCGAGTTTTTATAGTACCAAATTTAATGGTAGAAAAACCTCCACAGGGGAGCTTTTTTACAATAATAAGTACACCGCAGCTTGTAATTTATACAAATTGAATACAATTGTTAGGGTCACCAATTTACGGAATGGGAAGACTATACTGGTAAGGATCAATGATCGAATGCACCCCAATATGTTAAGAAAGGGGAGGGTGATAGATTTAAGTCAATCTGCAGCTAAACAATTGGTTTTCAATTCAAAAGGACTTGTTAAAGTAAAAGTTGAGGCTATTAAGTATTCAAAAAAGAACCCTAAATTGGAAGATTAAATAGGGCATTAAAAATTTCAATAATTCATCATTTAATCCTAAATTTGTGAGACATTTAACAAACAACTAATATGAAAAAATTATTATTTTCTCTAATGGCTTTGGGTTTATTTATTTCTGCACAAGCTCAAAATAGTCTTGGTGCTAAGAAAAAAACATCAATTGCTTTTAGATTAACTGCTTTTGATTTTGGAACTGCAGAGAAAGTTCAAACTAGTTCAATAGGGTCTGTATTAAATGCAAAACAATGGGGTCAATATGCATCTACAACAAAAGCAATTGGTTTTAACTATACAACTCAGTATACAGATCAAGTTGATATCTATTCTAACTTAGATTTAGCAGTTACACGTTCACCTTTAACTTTCTCAAATACAAAGTTAAGATCAAACGAAAATTTAATGACTTCATTCGAGTCAGGGGTAAATATCAAGATGTTCAAAGGAGATTATAGAGTAAATCCATATTTAACTGCTGGTTTAGGTGTTCGTTCTTTTGCTTTTAGAGATTACAGTGCATACGCTCCAGTTGGTTTTGGATTACAGATCAAAACTTGTAATGGATCAAATTTAAATCTTACAACAACTTACTCAACTAAAATGTCTAAGTCTTTTGTGACTTCTTATAACTATGGAGTTAGCTATAGCTTCTTGTTGAAATAATTAAAAATTTTATGTCAAAAAAAGTATTTGGGGCAACCCTTATTTTATTTGCTTCATTCTTTGCCAATGCGCAAGATCAAAAAGTAAATAAAAATAAAACTGCTTCGATTGCTTTAAAAGCATCTATACTGAATTTTAAGAAAACCCCTCTAACAGAGGGGTTAACTGTTTCTACACCAGCTTTAGGTGTTCAGTTTTTCAAAGGATTAGCACCAAAATTGGATGCGGTAGTAAATCTAGATTTTAGTTCATTAAAATATCCGTATTACGTTTCTTTAAATCAGCCAAAAGCAACTACTAATTCAATATACGCTGCAATGGATGCTCGTGTTCATATTAAGTTAGCTACTGATGATAAAGCAATGGTACCTTATGCTATTCTAGGAATTGGATTGGCAAAAGATGCGACCAATTTTACAGCCTATGCACCCCTGGGTCTTGGTGTTCAATTTAAAGCTAAACAAGGCTCATTTTTAAATCTATTTAGCACTCAGAATGCTGAGGCTTCTAAGCGGACAAAAATGCATATGAATTATGGAATTAGTTATTCTTTCCCTTTGAAATTAAAGGAGAAAAAGGCAATTGCTTTACCCGCTGCTCCAATTCAAATTGATCAAGATAACGATGGAGTATCTTCCGATAAAGACGACTGTCCAGAAAGAAGTGGTTTGTTAAAATACAAAGGTTGTCCTGTTCCTGACGAAGACGGGGATGGTATCAATGATGAAAATGATCAATGTCCAAATGCTGAAGGAACAGTAAAATATAGAGGTTGTCCTGTGCCAGACACCGACAAGGATGGGATTCCAGATGATCAAGATAAATGTCCAACACTCGCTGGTTTAGCACGTTATAACGGCTGTGCGATACCTGATACTGATAAAGATGGCATCAATGATGAATTTGATCAATGTCCTACCATTGCAGGGGTAGCTGGTAACAATGGATGTGAAGATCTTCAACCTAAGTTAGATATCATTGCAGCTGCTTTGAAATTTGAAATCGGTCAAGTTAATATTGCTCCTAAGTCATTAGAAGGTTTAGATGCTTTGGTTCAAATCATGATACAATATCCAACAACAAGTTTAATCATCTCTGGACATACTGATAATACAGGTACAAAAAAAATCAACGATCGTTTATCTTTATCTAGAGCTAAAAAAGTACAAGCCTATTTACTCAAAAAAGGACTTGCAGAAAATAGAACATCCTTGATTGGAATGGCAGATACTCAACCTGTTGCAATTAATACAACAAAAGAGGGTAGAGCTCAAAATAGAAGAGCAGATTTGACTATAAAATATTAGCTGCTCTTTCTAGTACTATCCCAAATTTCACTTGTATAGACTCAATGATTTCTTCGGAGAAATCCAAGATGGTCTTTCCTTTTGTTGCACCATAATTCACTATCACCGATGCTTGGTCTTTATAGCAACCAACTTGATCTTTAGTAACAGCTTTCCATCCACAAGCTTCAATAAGCCATCCAGCAGCAATTTTATAGGTATGGTCATTGATAGGATAGGCCATTAATGAAGGAAATTGAATCATTAGCTGATCATATTGAGTTGTTGTAATCATAGGGTTCTTAAAAAAGCTACCCGTATTGCCTAATGTTTTTGGATCTGGCCAAAGATTAGACCTTAAATAAATCACTGCACTGGCTATAGATTCCACACTTGGATTAGGGATGCCTCTGGCATGTAATACTGCTTTAATACCACCGAAGTCAGTTCTTAATGAAGGTTGCTTGGATAATTTAAATTGAACAGCACAAACGATGTATCGATTGGCTTCTTTTTTAAAAATGCTTGTTCTATATCCGAATGCACAATCTTGTTTTGGTATGGTTATCCATTCATTTTTTATAGTGTCAAATGCATCCACACTTATGATGTGCTCGCTCACTTCTACACCATAAGCACCAATATTTTGAATGGGTGCAACACCAACCGAACTAGGAATTAAACTCAAGTTCTCTAGGCCACCCCAGGATTTTTGGACACAATAACTTACAAAATGCGACCAGTTTTCACCTGCACCAACTTGAAGTAGTATTTCTGACGCTGTCTCTTGTAGTTTTTGGATACCAGTTAGCTCCATCTTAATGACCAATCCATTGAATTGTTTTGTAAATAAAACATTCGTACCTGATCCTAGTATCAAATAGGGCTGGTTGTTTTCATTCGCCCATTGAATGGCTTCGATTAAAGCTTCTTTTGTTGAAATTGTTGTGAAAAAACTAGCAATTTCTTCACAAGCAAAACTATGATACGGTTTTAAAGATATGTTTTGTTGAAACTTCATTTAGTTGGGGTCGATATCTATGATAATCTGAACAGACTTATATCTTGGATGCACTTCAATTAAACGAATAAAATGTAGTAACTGTTTTTTTGCAATTTGCAATTGCTGTGGTTGTTTGGTTATTTTTATACAAAGTTCCCAAATATATTTATTCCTTATTCTATTGATGATGGGTTGCGCTGGACCCATGACTGTTTTTTGAATCATGGGATCTAATGATTTCAAAAAGTGATTTGCAGCTTCTTCTGCAATATGATTTTCTTTATGTTTAAAAAGGATACTCATTAACCTGCTAAATGGAGGATAAGCAAAGTGTTTTCTATTATTGATCTCAAATTCATAAAAAGCCTTGTAGTCATGGTCTTTCACAAATCCAATCACAGGATGATTGGTCTGACTTAGTTGTACAATCACTTTCCCTTGATCATTTTTTCGACCTGCTCTACCACTTACTTGTTCCATCATTTGAAATGCCCTCTCATTGACCCTGTATTGATTGAAATTTAATAGGCTATCAGCATCCACAATGCCAACCAGGTCTACATGTTCAAAATCTAGCCCTTTTACAACCATTTGAGTGCCAACTAATACATCAATTTCTCTTCTTTCAAATTGCTGGATTAAATGGTCATGTTCATTTTTGCCTTTGACATTATCCAAGTCCATTCTAGCAATCCTAAGTGTTGGCAAAGCCAATGCTAATTTTTCTTCAATTTGTTCAGTGCCAAAACTCTTTTGTTTGAAACTTTGTTTGCCACAAGCTTCACAGGTATGCACTACTGGATAGGCTGCTCCGCAATAATGGCAAGAAAGTAAATTTTTTCCTTTATGTAAAGTTAAACTGACATCACATTGCTTACAATGCGGAATCCAGCCACATGTTTCACAAATCATATAAGGTGCATAGCCTCTTTTATTTTGAAATAAAATGACTTGTTTGTTTTTTGCCACAGTGGCTTGTATCACATCTAATAAATCTGGGGTTAATATAGCAGATTGGTCGGTTTGTTTTTTTGTATCTAGAATCAACATTTGTGGCAAGGCGCCTTCGCTAAATCTTTCCTTTAAATGGTAATAGCCAAACTTTTTTTGCATGGCATTGTAATAAGTTTCAACAGAAGGCGTCGCAGATCCCAATACCACTTTAGTACCCAGCTGATTGGCATAATAAATGGCGGTATCTCTTGCTTGATATCTTGGCGCAGGATCTTGTTGTTTATAAGAAGCATCATGTTCCTCATCAATAATGATTAAGGATAAATTTTTATAGGGTAGGAATAAGGCAGACCTCGCACCTAATACAATCTTGATTTCACCAGATTTTACTTTATTCCAAATTTCAACTCTTTCGTTAGGATTGAATTTAGAATGGTAAATAGCGATTTTCCCTCCAAAATATTGTTTAAGTCGACGAATCATTTGTGCAGTCAATGCAATTTCTGGCAGCATATACAATGCCTGTTGATTGGACTGAATGGCCTGCTCTATTAATGCTGCATAAACCTGTGTTTTACCACTTCCAGTAATCCCATGCAGTAGATTCACCGAATGTGTTTTCATTTGTTCCAAAATGGAATCGTATGCCAGCTGTTGTGCTGCAGACAATTGATGTAAGTTGGCATTACCCATACTCGCATCAACAGCTAAGCGGTCTATCTTTCTTTTCTCAACTATAAGAATCCCTTTGTCAATTAATGCTTTTAATTGCGCATGCGTAGCGTCTGATTTTTCTAGTAAAGCCTTTTGTTGCACATGCCCTTCTGTTTTTTGCAGATGCAAAAATGAAAGTAATAGGGCCAATTGTTTAGGAGCCCTGGTCCAATCGTTTAATAATTGCTCTAATGCAGCCTCAGCATGATAATCGGGATGTAAATGCAATAAATTTTCAATTTTGATGGTATACTTATCATGCATTGTTTCCTGAACCGAACAAATACCTTTTTGGATGAGTTTATTGATAACAGGGTAAACCGATTTTTTATCTAACAACTTTTGAATTTCAACTAAGCTTAGTTGTTTTTTTATTTGTAAAGCTTCAGAAACAATATATTCTGTATCACTTAAGTGTTGGCCATCCACATTGGCGGCTTCGTTTAAAATGAAGATACTTTCACTTGATATTTTTAAATGACTGGGCACCGCAGCCTGCATGACTTCGCCTTCGGTACACATGTAATAACTAGCCATCCATTCCCATAATTGTAATTGAGCAGGATATACGATGGGCGCATCATCCAATACACCTAATATTGGTTTAGGGTTGAAGTCGGCTGGTTTTTCGGTGAGGATTTTTTTAATAATTCCTGCATAACGTTTATTGGAACCCAACATCACTTCTACACGCATACCAACCATCACGCCCTCCGCTAATTCAGTCGGAATGGCCCAAGTATAGTTTTTTGGAAGGGCTAATGGTATGATGATTTCGGCGTACATAATGGGCTACAAAAATACATTAAGAAGCTGGATAGTTGCGATATCTTCTTAATCCATCATCCATCATTTGGTGTACCTGTTGCTTTAAAATCTCAAGGTCTTCGAGGGTGTAATTAGCCACGTAAACTGTAGGCAAATAGACGACGCGACAGATGCCTGGGCGGAGGGTAAAAATGCTACTAAAATGCATTCTGTCAACAGAATCAACCATTAAAACAGGTTGTATTGGCACCTGCATCTCAATAGCTAGTTTAAATGCCCCGTTGTAAAAATCTTTCAATGGTTTTTCATCGGTCATGCTAAAAGTCCCTTCTGGAAAAATAAAAATTGAAATTTTATTTTTTAATGCCTCTTTTAAATTCCTAAGACTTTGTGCTCTTTTTTCTGGATCAGATCTATCCACCATGATCACGATATGTCTATAGAATAAACCGAATAGTGGAATTTTAGAAGATTCAAATTTTCCCAATGGTTTGATTGGCTGATGTTTTAATTGGACGATAGGGGGGATGTCCATGTAAGAATTATGATTACCAACAAATACATGTGCTTGATTAAAATGATGGATGCCCTCGTAAACTTCTTGATGACGCATACCTATGAAGAGGTACAATGTTTTAGAAAAATAACGACCAATTTTATAGATACCTATGGTTAAATATTTATCACCGAATGGCAGAATAAATAACATTGCAAATAGCGATATTATTGTTAAGCAGGCAAAAATAAATAAAGCGTAAATGCAGTATAAAATCTGGAAAGGGCGAGCAATTTTTTTCATCATAGCCTCTAATATAATAAAAAAGGCCCGAATAGAAATTCGGGCCATAGATTGCTTGCTTAAAAACTAATAAAACAGTTATTATATTGTTATGTCTTCATTGGATTTCGTCCATATTTTTCATTGTGTTGAGTTGCATCTAGTCCCAATTCTTCCTCTTCTTCGGATACACGTAAAGGCAACAAATAGGCAATTAATTTAAAGATGCCATATGAAACAGTGAAGCTATACGTAACAACAAGTATCATAGCTTTTAATTGGGTAAAGAAAAATATTGGATTGCCATAAAACAAACCATCATTACCAGCTGGGTTAACCGATTTAGAAGCAAATACGCCTGTTAGTAACATGCCAACCATTCCGCCAATACCATGACATGGGAATACGTCTAAAGTATCATCCAATCTGGACAATTTAAATACATGACTTAATACATTTGATATGACTGCTCCAACAACACCAATAAAAATACTTTGTGGGATTCCAACAAAACCTGCTGCTGGGGTAATCGCCACTAAACCTACAACTGCCCCAATACAAAATCCAAGGACTGATGGTTTTTTACCTTTCATTACGTCAAAGAACATCCATGCCAATCCTGCAGAAGCTGCAGCCGTATTGGTTGTAGCAAATGCATTCACAGCTAAACTATTGGCACCTAATGCAGAGCCTGCATTAAATCCAAACCAGCCAAACCATAATAAGCCAGTGCCAATTAATACATAAGGGATATTTGCTGGAGGAATTTCTTGTTGCTCTAATTTTGCACGTCTAGATTTTAATACAATCGCACCAGCCAACGCGGCACATCCTGCACTAATATGCACTACGGTTCCTCCAGCGAAATCCAATGCGCCCATTTTTAATAGAAAGCCATTAGGGTGCCAAGACCAATGCGCCAATGGAGCATATACTAATAGAATAAATAAAACGATAAATAATATATAGGAAGTGAATTTAATACGTTCTGCAACTGCCCCTACTACTAGACTAGGAGTAATGATTGCGAACATTAATTGAAATAAAGCAAATAATAATAATGGAATAGTGAATGCAGTCCCACCTTCTAATTGAGGCGCACCATCTACCACTCCTTTAAAAAATAAATGCGTCATTGGATTTCCAATAATTCCATTAATTGAATTTCCAAAGCTCAAACTATAGCCAATAGTTACCCATATAATAGTGACTATCCCTGCAGAAACAATACTCTTAATCATAGTAGATAGAATATTTTTTCGATGTACCATGCCTCCATAAAAAAAGGCAAGACCAGGTGTCATTATAAATACTAAAGCCGTAGCAATCAATATCCAGCTGATATCTGCTGCATTATAGGTTGTTTTATCTCCCACAAAATTTGGTAATTGTGGAATAAATAACGCTACAATCGCAACCATACTCAAGAGGGCAAAAGGAGCCCATTTTTGGATTGATGCTAGCTGAAAATTCTTATTGGAGGTGATTTTTATGATTTGTAGTTTAAGCAAAATTACAAAAAAATATTTTTTTAAAATAGTATGTTGAAAAAGATTTAATATTTTTTTATATTTATAAAATATAAAAGCTTTGCGTTATAAATTTTATAATAACGAACGTTCGCAATACCACTTTGATTTGAAAATCTATATTAAGTCAATGCGCAATGCATGCTCAATGGAAGGAGTGTTATTAAAATGATCCTTTGGGAAGATGCCAAATAAAGAACTTCCTGACCCACTCATGCTAGCATAAATCGCGCCTAGCTGATAGAGTTGATCTTTAATAACCGAAAGCGTAGGCTCGGCTTTAAATACAGGTGCTTCAAAATCATTGATCAAAGAATTTTTCCAATCAGCGATTGGTTTTTCAATGATGGATTGTATGCTTTCTGATTTTGTATGTGGGTTCAATTGTTGGAATGCCCATGCTGTAGCTATATGTACGCCTGGGTGCACCAGTAAAAATTGATAGTTGGATAAATCTAATGTAATAGGTTTTAAAATTTCACCTCTTCCTGTGGCATGACATGCTTTATTGTAGACAAAAAAGGGACAGTCACTTCCTAGTTGACTTGCATAATCTATCAGTTGTTGCTCATTTAAACCAAGATCAAATTGTTGATTCAACATAATCAATGCAGCAGTTCCATCACTTGATCCCCCACCTAAACCCGCACCCATAGGAATATTTTTATGAAGATGCATCTGCACCGGTGGAAGTTGAGGAAAATCTTTTTTGAGTAAATGATAGGCTTTTAAACAAAGGTTTTGAGCTGGTTCTCCCGGTACAGCAATGCCTGACTGGGTCATTGTTAAATTAGCTGCAGGTGAAATTTCTAAGGCATCCGAAACTGCAATAGGATAAAAAACTGTTTCAAGTTCATGGTAACCATCTGCTCTTTTTGCAATGATAGAAAGACCGAGGTTGATTTTGCAGTTTGGGAATTGAATCATCCTAGGGCTGCTTTGGTTCATTGCGTTTATTGATTTCATCTCTGATATCAATCGCGCGGATATAGTCTTCTTGTTCTAACACTTCACTCAATAATTGATTCAATTCTGCTAATGATAGTTTAGTTAAGTCACTTCGCTCAGATGTTTTTGTAATGGTAGCAGGCATATCTATTTTATCAGTTTTCTCATTGGTCAATCCTGCTTGATCCAGTATATGTTCGTACACATAAACAGGGCATCCAAAACGAACTGCTAAAGCCAATGCATCACTTGTTCTACTATCAATTTCGATGGTATCATTCGCATTAAAACAAACTAATTTGGAATAGAAAATACCTTCTTGTAAATCGCAGATATACACTTCTTGTAATTGAAGGTTAAATGCAGTCATGAAATTCTTCATTAAATCATGTGTCAAGGGCCTAGAAGGATGCATGTTCTCGAGTGCCACTGCAATCGCCTGCGCCTCGAATCCACCTATCACAATAGGTAAACGCCTCAATCCATTCACTTCTCCTAAAATAACCGCGTAGGAATTAGATTGGGTGATACTATGAGATAGCGCAACAATTTCAAGTTCAATTTTTTGCATAGGATGATTTGCTTTACAAAGTTAAAGCAAAAAAGCATTGATTTGAATTAGGCCTTTGATTTTTGTATGGCAGCTGTTAGGGCTGGTACTACTTCAAATGCGTCCCCAACAATACCATAATCAGCAGCTTTGAAGAAAGGTGCTTCTGGGTCTTTATTGATGACCACAATGGTCTTACTTCTATTGACCCCAGCAAGATGCTGGATGGCCCCAGAAATCCCCACTGCAATATATAAATTAGGTGCCACTTGAACCCCTGTTTGACCCACATGTTCATGGTGTGGTCTCCAATCTGAATCAGATACTGGTCGACTACAAGCCGTTGCAGCGCCTAATACTTTTGCAAGATCTTCTATAATGCCCCAGTTTTCTGGTCCTTTTAATCCACGTCCACCACTCACTACAATATTGGCTTCGGTCAATGGAACTTCACCATCCACTTTATGCGTCGCAGTCACTTTAATAGATGCTGCTGGTATCGCCATAGACAATGCTTCCAGAGCGCAGGTACCTTCCTGCATATGCACACCAAAACAATTTTGGTTGATAGAAATTACTTTAACAGGTGTATCGATATTAATTTGTGCAAATGCCTTTCCAGAAAAAACAGTTTTAGTTACGGTAAATCCATTACTTGTATCAGGCAAGCTATTCGCGCCTGTCACAATACCCGCATTTAATTTTACAGCAACAGCAGGTGCAATTGCTTTTCCATTTAAATTATGGGCAAAAACGAGTACGGAGGCATTGGCCGCTTTAGCAGCTTCAGTCAATACTTGTGTGAAAAGTTTGGCATCAAAATGATTCAAGTTCGCATCAGACACTTGATGCAATTTTTGTAATCCATATTTTCCTAGGCCAGCTAAATCATCCGTCACCGTGCCTAAAAGGATACCTTCTGCTGATACACCCAATTGTTTTGCTAGGGCAGCGCCATATGAAATAGCTTCTAGAGAAGATTTTTTAATTTGTTGTTCTGCTTGATCAATATATATAAGTACCATTTTTTTTTGATTTGAATTTTTTAGAATGCTTTTGCTTCTTCTTTTAATAATCTTACTAGTTCATCCACATTATCTGATGCAACTAATTTTACGCCAGATTTAGCAGGAGGTAAATCATAGGTTTTAATGGATGTGGTTGCTTGAACAGCAATTGGTTCAACCACTTTCAAAGGTTTTGTTCTTGCAGCCATGATACCGCGCATATTTGGAATTCTTTGTTCTGCCATTCCTTTTTGACAACTCACAATGGCAGGAAGGGTGAGTTCGCAAGTTTCTTCTCCACCTTCTATCTCTCTTTTAACACTTGCAGTATTGCCGTTCAATACCATATGATTGGCAAGGGATACAAATGGCAAATCCAATAAACCAGATAACATGGAGCCGATACAAGCACTGTTGTAGTCAATGGTTTCTTTACCAGTAAGGATTAAATCATAAGCACCTTCTTTTGCAATCGCAGCAATTTGACTTGCCACTACAAAGGAATCATTGCTTTGCATATTGATACGAATGGCTTCGTCTCCTCCAAGTGCTAAAGCTTTTCTTATGATTGGTTCTGCGTCTGCTTCACCTACCGTAACAAGATGAATTGTAGCAGCAGGATCTTGTTCTTTTATTTCAATGGCTCTAACTAAGGCATACCACTCGTCGTAGGGATTGATGATCCATTGTACGCCATTTTCATCGAACTTTGTGTTACCTTCGGTGAAGGCAATTTTAGATGTGGTGTCTGGTGTTTTGCTAATGCAAACTAATAACTTCATAGTCTAATACTTTTTGGTTGTTTATGCAACTAATGCAAATATAAGACAAGATGCAACGAATAGAAAGAATTATTGAATTTTTAAATCAACAACCTAAGGATAAGTTTTTAAGACATGCTCTAGCCCTAGAGTATATCAAAATAGGGGACTTGCAAAAGGCAAAAGCCTTGTTTACCGAAATCCTGACTGAGTCACCAGATTATGTGGGTTCTTATTATCATTTAGCAAAATGTTTAGAAACGCTTTTAGAAAAGGATGCAGCGATTGAATGGTATGAAAAAGGGATGGCAGCTTGTAAATTAGCCAAGGATGACCATGCGTACAGAGAATTATTAGCAGCTTACGAAGACCTTGTTTATTAATTTTTGTTGATTGATTTCATTCAATAGAGTCACCAAATTAAACAAGTAATACTTTACAATTCCAATATTAATTTTATAAACTCAATCTTTGACTCAATTTTTGGTCAATGAATTGAAAAAAATGTTCTGGCTTATAAGTGCGCCATGCGCTAATCTCCATTAGCTCTATGTAGCGGTTTAATTTTCGTAATAAAAAATCGTGTTGGGCAGCTGGATGGAAATTAACCAATACGGCCCATCCGTCTTCGTCCGATAATTCTTCATATAACTCTTCGTAATAATCTTTATCCCCACTGTGAAAATTGAATACATTTTCTGCAATCAAAATAAATTTAATGATGCCCTCGGCCATTAATTTATCTAAAACTTCTCGTTTTAATTCCATGATATCATTTTCAATCGTATCATTCCATTCCCCAATGAGTTCTATGATGGCAAATTTTGCATCATAGTCGGTGTACAAAATTTTTAAGTACAATGTTTTGCTGCCAAATTCATCCCACTGAGGATGGATATAATAATTGTAAACAGTTTGAGAAAATTCAAATTCACTATAGGTCCTGCCATAAAAGATAGACCTTGGATCTGCTTCTGCAGTATATAAATGTCGCCAATGATAATAGGGTTCTATATCGTGCATGATTACCTAGTGTTTGCTATGGTATTCAATCAATCCATCCATCGGGGATTTAACAATTTTGCCTAATTCAATTTCATAGCCTTCGGCCAATTGTTTTAAGATATCCTTGAAGCCATAAGCCACGCTACCTACAAAATGAATAGGGTGTAACCAAGATTCATTTAATTTATTTAAATGAGTAAAGAAAAAATCATTCAAGCCATCTTCAATAATATTTTCAATCATATAATGGCCTCGGTTTTCGACCAAGAAATCGGTAAAGCTGGCAATATAACTATTTGGAGTTGGTTCTTTATACACTTTATTTAAAATAGCAGCGCGATCCAACTTGTATTTCTTCTCAAACATATTCATTAGCTCTTCGTCAAATGTATTGTATAAAAAATATTGCAATACTTTTTTACCTAAATAGGCGCCGCTTCCCTCATCACCTAACACATAGCCAAGACCGGGACTGTTTTTAGTTATTTTTTTACCGTTATAAAATCCAGCATTGGATCCTG
Organism: Chitinophaga pinensis; assembly: GCA_945874755.1. Lineage (GTDB taxonomy): Bacteria > Bacteroidota > Bacteroidia > Chitinophagales > Chitinophagaceae > Sediminibacterium > Sediminibacterium pinensis_B. The sequence goes on along the minus strand of CAMCHR010000005.1, from coordinate 36,281 downwards.
TGCCTAAAATACAAACCACCCCTTTTTTATTCTGACAGGCTGCTCTGGCAATGGCCATTAAATCGGTTTGGATATCTAATTTAGCGTTCTTGAAAACGGTTTTTAATGCCTTTTTTAAAATAGCTACATTATCTGGATTGCTAAGGCCTGTTCCGTAAAAATAAACAGCAGCTACTTTACTTAAATCTACCTTTTTTTGGAATGATTTTTCTATCAATTGCACAATGTCTTGAAGACTTAAAAAATAGGGGCTAATGCCATTTGTTTTAATGGTTTGACGCTTGCCGTTTTGCACTAAAGTCCATTGGCATTTTGTGGCACCGCTATCTGCAATTAAATAGGTCTTTTTCATGGTGGTTGAACTAGGGCATGAAATTAGCCATTTCATTTTGAATTGATGTAAATTTGCCAAGAATTCATACAACATGCAACAAAATCAACCTCGTTCAACCCAAACAAGTTGGGTCACCCCAATTGCCTACGCAATCGTTCTTTTATTGGGGATTGGTATAGGTATTTTTTTAAAAGGAAGTTTCTCTATTGGGTTTCCTTCACTTGATTCAAATTCAGCAATGGACGAGATCATTGAATTGGTTAAATCAAAATATGTGGATCAAGTAAATGTGGATAGTACTCAAACCAATTTAGCTGATTTTTATTTGGGACAATTAGATCCCCATTCTGTCTATATCCCACCAGCAGATCTAGTCGCCGCCAACGAGCAATTACAACCTAATTTTAAAGGGATAGGCATAGAGTTTCAACAATTCAGGGATAGTGTTTTTGTTGCTTATGTCATGCCAGGAGGTCCTGCAGAAAAAGGGGGATTAAAAACAGGAGACATTTTATTAACTGCTGATGATAGCGTTCAATTATCTGGTAATAAATTAGATGGAGAAGCCATCAAGCGAAAAATAAAAGGGCCAGCAGAAGAAAATTTAAAATTAAGCGTGCTACGTAATCAACAAAAAATGACTTTTAATTTAGTGAGGGCATCTGTGCCGGTTTCCCCAATAGATGCTGCTTATATGTTGAGCGATACCATTGGGTATATAAAAATTGACAAATTTGCGGATAGAACCTATGAGGCTTTTATGCAAGCATTAGAGCCTTTATTAAAAAAAGGAATGAAATCCTTAGTGATTGACTTAAGAGGCAATGGCGGCGGATTGTTATCAGAAGCGGTAGGCATTGCAGATGAATTATTAGCTGGCAATAAATTAATTGTTTACACAGAAGGATTGCATGCGCCAAGAGTCAATTATTATAGTAAAAGAGAAGGATTATTTGAAACAGGTGGATTAACAATTTTAATAGATGAAACTTCTGCATCAGCTAGTGAAGTGTTAGCAGGGGCTTTGCAAGATTGGGACAGAGCGAAAGTAATAGGAAGAAGGTCTTATGGCAAAGGATTGGTGCAACAACAATTTAGGTTATCCAATGGCGGTGCATTAAGACTAACCACTGCAAAATACTTTACACCATTGGGGCGTAATATTCAACGTCCTTATCAAAATGGAAAGTCAGCCTATGAGCTTGATTTTATAGAAAGAATTGCACAATCTAGTAGTGGTAATATAGATACTGCTTCCATTGGCAAAGCTTATAAAACGCCAAAAGGCAATACTGTATATGGTGGTGGAGGGATTATTCCTAATCAATGGTTACCAACCAATGCATTGTATGCAGACTCGAACTATACCAATTTATATCTACAAGGCTCCATTAATGAATTTGTGTTACAATATTATCTTACAGTACAAAAGAGTTTGAATCAATATCCATCTGTTCAAGCATTTGTTGCAGTTTATGCAAAGCAAGACCTCACAAAATCATTGGATCAATATTTACGAAAGACAAAACAAAATGGATTACCTGTAACGATGTTGCAAAATCCACTTTTACAACAACAATTGGTGGCTTATTTAGCACGTTGTAAATGGTATAAGCAGGGATATTATGAAGCCATTAATTTAATGGATAATAATTTTATATCTATAGTAAAAAATGAAGTTCTTTTTTAAAAATCTTCTAAGGTAAAAAAGGAAGAAATTTTTCTGTTTGAATGGTTGTTAAAATTGGTGCAGTATCATTTAAATGTTGATCATTCAAAACTGTTTCATATTTCTTTAAATAATTTACTGTCATTTGCTTACTTGTGAAATTATCCATCACATATTGGTGACAGGTTTTTGCATCAAATTGACTAGCATGTTGAACGCCCTCTACAAGTGCACTGAATGAATTGCTTGCGATACCTACACTTGGGTGAATGATTTCTGTTAAGGAACCGTAGGGTGCGCCAAAGACGGGACATCCAAAATAAAGGCTCTCCACAATCGATAGGCCAAAGGGTTCATTCCATAGTACAGGGAAAATCAAGCCTTTTGAACCTTTGAGTAGGTTGTTTTTTTCTGCACCGCCAATCATACCTTCAAAATGTATGCGAGGATCAAAGGTCAGTCGAATGCCTTGATTGAAGTTGAATCTTTTCCCGCCTAATATCCTTAATTTGATTTTTGCATCTTGTGCGATCTTGATAGCGCCTCTTACATTTTTTACCCTCCATGCAGCATCACCTAAGAAATGAAAATAATTTCTTTTTTGATTTAATCCTGGATCTCCATAATCATCCGGATCAATGCCATTATGTACATAAGAGTCACTGCCGTATCTGCTTGCGTGGTTTTTTGAGACAAAGACCGTGTTCATATCCATTGGATTTTGGTCATTGGTATTGCCATGTAAGGTGAAAATATAAGGGATTGTTGGGGTCTCATTGACCTTACAATTTAAATGAACCACATCCACGCCAGCAGGTATTTGTTGATTAAATGGAATGTCATGATTTAATACATGCACGCCAGTCGCAAAATCACAATAAGAGCCTGGCCCAACTAAATAGGAGACTTTGTGCCCCATTTTAATTAACTGCTTTCCGAGCCACCAAATAACCCGTTCCGTGCCGCCATATTGCTTGACTGGGATACTGGTATTGTTAACGATAAGGATATGCATGCCCAATATTACGAAAAATTGATAGGAAAAGGGAGTGAATTCACGCTAGTCATTTTTTTTATGATTGCTTTTGAAAAAGTATTAACTTCAAAACCTTAATAAAAATTTGATCGCATGAAAAGACTATTAACGATTTCAGCCCTTTTTTGTACTTTATTCGTACAAGCACAAATTAAAGCGACATCCGCTCAAGAAAGATTAAAAACAATTGACCAAAGAAAGCAATTGCTGAGTCGATCTACTTTAAATGAAACTAGTTTCAGAAATATTGGCCCCTCTATTATGAGTGGTCGTGTGGTAGACATTGAGGTGAATCCGCAAGACCCCACTGAATTTTATGTAGCATATGCTTCTGGTGGATTATGGCATACACAAAATAATGGACAAAGTTTTGCACCCATTTTTGATTCAGTGGATGTGTTAACGATTGGTGATATTGCTGTGAACTGGCAGAACAGACATATTTGGGTAGGTACAGGCGAAGTCAATAGTAGTCGTTCTACTTATGCTGGTTTAGGCGTGTATCGTTCAGCGAATAATGGAAAAACATGGGAATACCTTGGATTACCAGAGAGTCATCATATTGGAAAGATTCAATTATCTGCAAAAGATCCGAACACTGCATGGGTGGCTGTTCTAGGTCATTTATATTCAGAAAGTAAAGATAGAGGCATCTACAAAACAACAGATGCTGGTAAAACTTGGAACCAAACTTTGGCATTGGACGCCAATACGGGTGCTATTGATGTAGATATGGATCCAAGCAACGAACAAGTTTTATATGCTGCAATGTGGTATAGAACAAGAACAGCATCCAATTTTGAAGAAGCAGGAAAAACTTCAGGTATCTATAAGAGTACAGATGGCGGTGACCATTGGACTTTAATGTCTACCCCAACAAGTGGATTTCCTTCAGGAGATGGTGTAGGTAGGATTGGATTAGCAGTGTATCCAAAAAATCCTTCTATTGTATATGCAATCGTAGATAATAATTTTCATCAACCAGATACTGCAATGCAAAAAGCAGCAGATACCACAAGGTATGTGTTAAGAGATTTTAAAGCCTTAACGGTAGACCAGTTTCTTGTTTTAGATGATAAAAAATTAAATGCTTTTTTAAAGTCTCCAAGAAATGGCATCCCAACAAAATACAGTGCTGAAAATATTAAGCAAGATGTAAAGTCTGGTAAATTAGCGCCTAATTGTATTTGGGATTATTTATATGATGCGAATACTGCTTTATTTGAAACACCAATCTATGGTGCTCAAGTGTATCGTTCTGACAATGCGGGTTTGAGCTGGGTTAAAACACATGATAAACCAATTGAATTGTATAGCACGTATGGCTATTATTTTGGTAAAGTTTTTGTGAGCCCTAGTAATCCAGATAAAATAGCCATCACAGGCGTAAGCGTTTTATTGAGTACAGATGGCGGAAAAACATTTAGTTCAATAGGTAAAGAGAATGTGCACGCGGACCATCACTTTGTTTGGATGAATGGACAACGTGATAGCCATATGATTATTGGTAACGACGGCGGATGTAATATTACTTATGACAATGGGGCACATTGGTTCAAAGCCAATACACCAGCTGTTGGACAGTTTTACAATATCGCAATCGATATGGCAAAGCCATACAATGTATATGGTGGATTACAAGACAATGGTACTTGGTTTGGATCAAGTACAACGAAGGAAAATTACAATTGGTATGATGGCGGACAAAACCCATATACCATGATTGGTGGAGGAGATGGCATGCAAGTGCAAGTAGATTGGAGAGACAACAAAACAGTGTATAGTGGTTCTCAATTTGGTTTTTATAGCAGACAAAATTTAGTGTCTAAGGAACGTAAAAATGTACGTCCAATGCGTGATCTAGGGGAGCCAGCAGTAAGATACAATTGGCAATCACCTATTTTATTGAGCCGTCATAATCAAGATGTGTTTTATTTTGGTTCCAATAAATTTCACCGCTCAATGAGTAAGGGGGATAGTTTAGTTACTTTAAGTAATGATTTAACTACCAATCCTGCTCAAGGAGATGTGCCTTTTGGAACAACCACTACAATCAGCGAAAGCCCAATCCGTTTTGGATTGATTTATGCAGGAACGGATGATGGTAATGTACAAGTATCAAAAGATGGTGGCAATAGTTTTACTATAATTAGCCAAAAATTACCAAAGGGTTTATATGTAAGTAGAGTAATTGCAAGCAAGTACAATGTTGCAAGAGTATATGTAACACTCAATGGATATCGTAACGATCACTTTAATGCGTATGTATACCAAAGCGATGATTATGGAACTACTTGGAAGCAAATTATGAAAGACTTGCCATCAGAGCCAGTGAACGTGATTAAAGAAGATGCAGTTTCTGAACAAGTATTGTATGTAGGAACTGATGGTGGCTTGTATGTGAGTTTGGACGGAGGTAATAGTTCTATGGCTTGGAATAAAGGATTACCTGCGAGTGTTCCAGTGCATGACTTAGAGATTCACCCAAGAGACCATGAGATTATTTTAGGTACGCATGGCCGTAGTTTGTATGTGGGTAAATTAGATGCTTTAAGAAAGCAATTGAAATAAATTTAATTTAAAATACAAAAAGGGCTAACTAATTTAAATTAGTTAGCCCTTTTTTGTGTTAAGACTTTTTGTAGAGATTTTTAGTTAAAACTTTTCGGTTAAAAACTTTTCATACTATAATTATTTTTTCTTCTTTCTTTCTTTCTTTCTTTCTTTCTTTCTTGATTTATGCTTTTAAATAAGCTTGTTCTTTTTGAACCAATAGGTCAAATACTTTTTGTAAAATAGGAGAGTCGGTTGGGATTACTGTTGTATCAATTTTGCTAACAGGAATAATGCGTTTGGTAGAACTGGCAATGAATGCACCTTTTGCAGTCTTGATTTCTTCAAGGGCTATTGGTCTTTCTTCGATCGTAATCCCATTTGCAGATGCTTCCTCTAAAATATTCTTTCTTGTAATCCCTTTTAGGATTTGGTCTTGAGCAGTTACAATATGACCCTTTTCAGAAATCAAGAAAAAATTTGACCTAGGACATTCTTTAATCATCCCCTCGTGGGTATATAAAATATCTTGTCCTCCAAATGCCTTCAATTGAGGTTGAAGGTATATGGCCATCAAGTAATCAGTCGTTTTAACCTGTGGCAATTGACGTTGAAAAGGGTGACTCATTAATACAAAAGGGCTTACCGAAAAATGATTGGAAGGGATAGGTAAGGGTTGTTGAATAATCGTCAACCTAGGTTGCTCTAAAGTATACCCATCCGAACTATCTCCTCCAGAAACGATCAATTTTAGTCCAGAATAGGGCATATCATTTTTTGCCACTAATTCCATCACGATTTTCAAAATGGATTCCTTTGATTGAGGCACCTCCATATGCATAAGCGCTGCTGAATTATACAAGCGATCTAAATGGTCTTGAACAAACAAAGGCTTGTTGTCCACTACCCTTAGGTAGTCAAAAATGCCATATCCTCTTTGTATCAATAAGTCGTTCAAAGACATGCCGGTATGGCGGAAAGGACTTATTTGTTCATTGTAATAGCAGCTAATGTTTTCCAAGATGCTTGGTTTAGAGTTTAAAATTACTATAAAATTGCAGAATGGGGTTTTAATTCAAGGAAATTAAGCTAATTTATACTAATATATTTTAATATTTATATAAATAAATTTTATTAAATTTAACTACCCCAGAAGCTGAATTAAAAATTAGTAGATGAAAAATGTAATTCAGAGATTGGTATTTCTTGCTTTTTTATTCTTTTCCGAAAAATCTATCGGGCAACAAACTAGTTTAAAATCTTCATATGAATTGTCAAATAGCAATCAATGGTTGTCTATTCCAGGAGGGTTTGCTTCATTTACACAATTAGACTATAATAAAGATGGGCGTGATGATGTTATACTATTTGAAGGGTACGATATAAATAAAACATATACTTGGCCTGGACCAATTTTTTACAAAAACACAATTAATGGTTTAATAAAAGATAGCGTCAATATAGATTTTAAAAAAGTTTTTGCTGGTAAGGAATTAGTAGGAGATTATAATAATGATGGTTTTTTAGATGCCTTCTTATTAACAGGTATGGACCCTGCAGGGTGTACAAATTGTAAAGATCCAGTTTTCTCTTTGTATACTATGAAAAACAGTGATGGTAAATCCTTTAAAATAGATTCAATTAATTTTAAAGGGGTATGGCGTACAGGAACTTCTGCAGATATTGACAATGACGGAGATTTAGATATATTAGTGTTTTCTACACATCATGAATATGCGGGTGATATATTGAATCGTGTTTTATTGAACGATTCTAAAGGCAGTTTCACATATAAGCCTTCAAATATTGATTCTATTGCTTGGGTAGACAGATCGGAATTAATTGACATGAATAATGATGGTTTTGTTGACTTATTAATAAATGATGTGTTTTCGCCGACAAATAGTTATGCGAATAGATTTAGAATACTTTGGAACAATAAGAAAGGTGAATTCAATCAAAATAATTCGGTCACAATATCAATCCCAAACGATTTTTATGTGACAGATATTAATGCTTATGATATAAATGGCGATGGAATCAAGGAAATCATCTTACCAATGAATGATGTCAGTGGGAAGTGGAAAATTTTTATTTACCAATCTTTGAATTTTACAAATTATACCGATGTGAGTAGTAGTTTAATGCAACAAAATTTTAATTCTAATGTTTTTTTGTGGGACGAGCCATTGGCAATTAATGATATAGATAATAACGGATTGACTGATATTGTTTTAAATGATAGAACAAGAAATATTAGATGGGAGTGGAATGGCTTCATATTTGTAAATAAATTACAAGTTAATGATATAGATAATGATGGAATCATTGACCCAAGTGATAATTGTAAATATATGTACAATCCTTTACAAGAGGATCTAGACAAAAGTGGCGTTGGGGATGCTTGTGAATTTAGTCCGATACTATTAAGAAAAAATGTTTCTATACTAGAGGATGCTTTAATTGGATATGAGGAGTTGATGTCAAAATTTGTTCAAGATAGTATTAAGGCATATTTATCTTTTGGTGACGGCAATTATAAAGACTTTTTTGAGACTAGTGCTCAAAAGTTAAAATTGATTAAAAACTTAAAATCGTCAACAAACGAATATTTTAAGATTCCATTCATATATAAGAAAGATGCGATTACGATTACAGATACACTTACTGTTTATTTAATTAGGTATTTAAATTGGCCAAAAAATACAGGTAAAATACAAAATGGCTATATTCCTTATTATTACGAAAGTAAAAGTAATGGAAGGACGGGTATTGATAATAATGTCTTTGGGCCACACCAGTTTTTCCCTCCTGCAAACATGGCTAAATTTATAGTTGAAGATATTGATAATAACGGCTTTAATGATCTTATTGCTCAAAGTGTATTGTTATATTATCCACCAATAAGTGATACTTCTAAGATGAATCAAATGCCAAATATTCAACGTTTAGGCATTCCTGTTTATATTAAATTTGATAGCACATTTAATATTACTTATTATCATGAAAATTTTAGAAATCCTGAGGTATTACTTCATCAACCTGATTTTTTTAACCAAGTTGATTTAAATAATGATGGTAAAAAAGAAATTTTAAATTTAGGAGAACATTATCATACAGATTATTTTTTAGGAGATCAAGATCCAAAGGCTCCAAAAAATATTTTAGGTAAAAATATCTTAAAGTATTTAGGGATGTTGGAAAATATCGATTACAACCAACAAACTGCAGGAAAATTGAATAGGTACTATACAATAGAAAATGGTAGGTTAGTTGATAAAAAGGACATGTACGACTATTCTAGTTTAAAAGAAATAAAATCCCCAGAGTTATTTATTACTGACTCAAAGTTTGTATCAATATTTGGAAGTGCTATTGGGGATATTGATAATGACGGAGACGTTGATTATGTTACTTCAATTCAAGGAATTGGAGGTTATTATTTGGATGTTTTGTCAAATGATGGTAAGGGTCGATTTAAAATAAATAGATCTAAACCAGAAGTACATGGGTATAGTACAAATCCTGAAGGTCATAATACGTTGATTGATATTAATGGAGATGGTTATTTAGATTATTTTTTTGGGGGGAGTAAAAAGGGATCAAACGATTTCAGGAATTCGGCTTTTCTAGGCTATATTTTAAATGATAAAAAAGGAGCTTTTAAAATTGATTCAATGGTTGACATTGGAAGTTTCGGTTCTACAAAAATTGCACCAAAATATACTTTTGTAGAGGATTTGGATAAAGATAATAAAAAAGAAATAATTGTTTATAGATCTACAGGAATGGGTTCTGGTGGCGATGGTACTGAAAATGATAACTTTTTAAATGATATTTTAATTTTCACGGTTGATAATGGCAATCTGATAAATAATACAAATAAATTCATAGACACTTTAAGTAGTAGTAAGATGTATTCTCAAGAGTCTTTTTTATATTTTGAGGATATAGATGGTGATAAAATAAAAGACTTGTTTGTTAAGTATGAAGTTGATTCTGGACTTGTCAAATCATGGCCTAATTATGGATTTTGGGAAAAAAGCTATTCTGGCTTGTCCTATTTTAAAGGATCAAAGGAAGGAAAGTTCAAATATACCCGAGGTGGTAATTTTGTATTCCAAGATGGCTTTAAAAACTGGTATAATCCTAGAGAAACATCAAGTAATATTGGAAATGATTTTATGCTTGCAGATATTGATCAAGATGGCACATCAGAACTTATTCATCATCCGTTTATTGGCACTAATTTAATTATTTTTAAATTATATGATTGTCCAAAACCAAAAATTAGTGTAGCTAAAAATTTTATATGTGGAAATGATTCTGTTAGTGTGAAAATTGTTAGTAGAGATTCTTCAGTAAAATACGTGTGGTACCTTAATAATGATTCAGTATCTAAATCTTCTGATTCAATTTTTGTAAAAAAAGAAGGCTATGTTAAATTTAAAGCTACAGACAGTTTAGGTTGTTCTAAATTTTCAGATTCTGTTTTACTTAAATCTTATTCTCTTCCTTCAACTCCCACTATTTCCCGCGACACTTCCAACAGCCTTAGTTCTAGTTCAAGCATAGGTAATATTTGGTATAAAAACGGTACAACTATAAGCGATACTACTCAAAAAATTAAACTCTCAGATACATCTAAAGTGGGTTCTTATACAGTGAAAACTACTCAAAATGGATGTGTAAGTGCAATGAGCAGTCCTTATTACTACCTAATTACAGATATTGTTCAATTAAAAAATGGGGAATTTATAAAATTAACTCCCAATCCTTTCATTAATTTTCTTAATTTTGACTTTGTTGTGAAAGGGCATCAAAGATTGAATATAGATGTCTTCTCTGCAGCAACTGGTACAAAAGTGGCAACAAGAATCGGTGTTACAGCTGGCTCAAGATTAACATTCAATGAAATAAACCCAGGCGTTTATTTTGTAAGAGTAGCTTCGCCTGATTTTAAAGTAGCTCATCAATTTAAAATGGTTAAATTATAATTTATGCAACAACTAACTAAATTTGTAAAAACAAGCAACATTATTGCGCTATGTTTTATGGTGCTAACTTTTGTTGGATGTAGTAAAGGGGGTGATACTCCTACGCCTACGCCTCCAACACCAAATCCACCACCAGTAGTAATTATTGAGTCTGATATTGCATTTTCTGTTAAAATAGATGGCACAGAAGTGAACTATAGTAATATTTTTGCTGTTGTAGGAACTTCGCTTCTTATAAATGCAAATATTACATCTACATTACCTAAAGATGGCGTAACAATTGACGTAACTGTCAGGAAGAAATTGGATAATACTGTAGTATTTACCTCAAATATTCCATCTTCTGCAGCTAGTAACCCATTTACAGTAACTGGATTGACTGCTGGAACATTATGTGTTGCAACAGTAACGGTGACCTCAAAGTCAAAAGCCACTAATACAGCTTTAAAGATATTTGAATTGGCTTCAAAGTAGCCTCCCTTTTTTTATCTTTTTTAAAACCGTTCCTGTACTTAGTATAAGGACGGTTTTTTTTATTATTTTTAGATATTTTTCTATAAAGAGATACACCTAAATCAACGGAATAATTTTAATGTACTATTGTCTTATCTTTAGGCTTAAGAATATGAATTTATGAGTCAGGTAGCAAAGAACACATGGGGAGCTGGGTTTTGTACATTTTTATATTTAGTAGTCCATTTTATCCCTGATTTTGGAGGGGCCGATGTCATGGGATCCCAGTGGTTATATGTAAGTGTAGTTGACTTTGCCATACTCACCTATATCCTTTTTAATCAACAGTCAACCCAAAGACGAGCCACATTGTCTTCTATTTTTATTCGATTCTAGGCCTTTAACAAATCATAACTACCCAGAACCTTTTGTAGAGGTTTAAAAGGCCGCTTCGGCGGCCTTTTTGCTTAAGTAGCAATCAAAATGAAGCTCCTTAAAATTTTCGATAATGATTTTATCATCTTAAACCTCTATAACTGAAATAGATAGCAAAATCCAAGCCCAAAAAGTTGCAAAACAAAATTTATCAATATGGTAAAGATACCAGTTGTATCTTTATAGCGATTTAATTTAATATTTATGAAAATCACTATGAATAAGGTATCTCAATTCGTTTTTTTTTCTATTTTAATGATATCTGCTGTGCAATTAAACGCACAAAGCGCTATTACCTTTAAAGTAACCAGTTTAAAGCCGGGAGATTCTTGTACGGTATATGTGCAAAAGAGTGCCGAACTACATTACTATAAAATTATTAAATCCGGAAGCGACAGCATTGCCACCTATAAGTTTGATAATTTATCCAATGGGAAATGGGAGGTTAAAATAGATGCAACAGGTTATTATTTTCCAACAGCTAAAGTAGTGGAAGTGAATGCCAATAACAAATTGGTGGAGGTTAAATTAGCACCTATCGTTTTAAACAGTTCAACGAACTATGTTTATCAATGGAGTGATGATAGTAGTTATATGGGTCACGCACAACAGAGTTATATCAATACGCCTTATTCAATTCAGGTATTGAACACAACCATAAAAATCCCTGATAATTTCTCAAGTGTAACACTTTACAATAAATATGGAATTGTACTTTCTGACGAATTAAGCAAATGGACCAGCGAGGATGCGTACAGATTATTTCAAACTGTAACTCGAAATACACTATTTCAAACATTTGGAGAAGGCAACCCTGTAAAAGTAAATTCAGTTTGGAAAATAGTGGATACCGAAATAGCGAACGATATTACCATTGATACCGTAAATAATATTAGGGTAGTGACCATTTCTAAAAAAGCATTTGTCTATGCAAGCCCTTCTGTTGGAGTGTTAGATGGGATTAAAGGAAGATTTTTTTCGAAAAGATTAAATCATGCAGTTGTTGCTTTTAGCACCAACTTTGGTTATGATAAAGATTTAATAAATAGGCTTGCATTAGAAAGATATGGGTTCAAATTCTTAATTCCTAATCAGGAATTGAAGCAGTTGATGAGTGAAGATTATTCAAATTTTCAAGAATTTTCTGCATTTGAAAAGATTACAATTTTAAATATGATAGAGGAATTGCCTGAAGGCATGCACTCACAAACAAATTTAAAATTTTTGGTGAGAAGAATTGCGGGACAAGTTAATCCAAAGTATCCCAATGCTGCTGCTATCGCTTGGACTGGACTTAAGACGATTGAATTTATGAATTCTGCATTTCAAGGAAATGATTATTTTAATATTCAAAGATTAGTATTGCACGAAAAGTCTCACTTTTTATGGGAAGGATTGTTTAGCCAACAACTTAAAAACGATTGGGCTGATTTAGGTGGCTGGTATCTTGATCCTACTGTTGGTTCAGGTTGGTCCACCACCAAAACCACTGAATTTGTAAGTGCCTATTCGCATGCAAACAATCCCAACGAAGACATGGCGGAGTCAATTGCTTTTTATGTAATGAATCCAGACTTATTAATGTCTAGGTCTATTAGAAAGTTTGAATTTATCAGAGATAGAATCATGAATGGTACTAGATATGTTGCCATGATTAGGCAGGATTTGACATTCATGGTTTACAACTTGTTCCCTGATTTTAACTATCCTGGAAAAATAAAAAGGGTGGACGTTAAGGTTGAAGGCAAATCAAATGAGGATAAAAAAATAATTTTAGAAATCGAATTAAATATTATTGATAGTGCTCGTGATGGTGCTTCTTCTGGCTATACTAGATTTGCAAGTTCTATTGGTACTATATTTGATATTGGCTTGTCTCCAGTTGACAAAAATGGGTATATTTTAAGAGGACAAATAACAGTGAGTAAATTTTTCAAAAGCGGTTATTGGACTGTAAATCAAATTATGGTTTCGGATGCTGTCGGAAATAAAAGGTTTGAGAATAATAATACTTTTGGATTAAAATTATTTCTAGATAATCCTTTCGAGGATTTATTGCCGCCTGTTTATATTGATAATACATTGAAATTGGGAAAAGGCATTTCGAAATTTAGTGGAATGGGACCTGGTGAAGATATCAATGGATTTTCCACACAGTATATTGAATCTAAGTTTGATTTGAAAGATAAAAATAATATACCTTATATAGGTATAGATTTTGCTTTTCCAAAACTTGACGAGAAAGGGGTTAAATCAGCTTTACAATTGGGTGTTTTAGGTAGCAATGATAAAAGATACTATAACAATGATTCAGTTAATAATGAAATTAAACATATTTTATATAGATATCCTATCCCTGAATACTTTCCCAAGGGATATTATGAAGTTACTTTAATGCGATTGGTAGATGAAGGGGGTAATCCAAAAAATGCATTCTTCATGAATGACACTTCAGCATTTAAAATAAATGCTGGGGATCTTAAAACTTCAAAACATGTTAGAGATAGTATTTTTATTGATACTAAATATCCTGATTTTATACCACCGGTATTGGATGTAAATGCAATCGCAATTAAGGCAACACCAACCAATCCAAAAGCACCAGATGGGGAAACCCTTTTTGAGATGGAGTTTTTTGCAAAGGATTCTTCTGTATATAGTGGAAACGAAGCAGGGGTTAAACATGGTAGTTATATTTTGAGAGATCCGCAAGGGAAACAACATTGGTTTAGTATGCAAAATGACTTTGATAAAATCAAAGGAAATTTCTATTATCTAGTAACGGATCCCGATGGGAAGCCAGGCTTTTGGCGAAAATATAAAGTGAGCACATTGCTGCCCAAGGGTTCTTCACCTGGTTTGTGGGGTGTGGAGTCAATTGATTTAATCGACAGAGCAAATAATACAAAGCATTATAGTTTTGTTGAGTTAGTCCGATTTGATATTGAAGAAAAAGATTCTTCTCAAAAAGTGAATCCAATTGTTGAAATTCTAGGCAAAAAAGTTAATGCTAAAAATGTCGATTCTGTCTCTTTATCTATTTCATGTAAAACTTGCGCACAAAAAAACTACAGAGCTAGAATTTATAGTGACATGGGTGGGGAATCTGTTTTGTATGAAGGGGTTATGGATAAAGATTCCATTGTTGTTAAAAATTTAAAATTAAGCGGTGTAAATGATGGGGTGCTTTATGCAACCGTATTTATTTTAGATACTTCTAAAGTATTATTGGGCATTGGTAAGGCGCAATATACAAAAGACGTAGTGGCTCCCAAATCCTCCATATTAAAAACCAACTTATCTAATTTCGGAAAGAGTAATATTGATTCTTTAATTTATGAAATGAAAGTTTCCGAATTGAATTGTGATTATAATTTGGTTTTAACACAGGCTTCCATCGTTAAAACAACTTCAATTGGTTCATCGGAAGATATTATCAAAACCATGTCCCTTCAAAACAATGATATAAAGGTGGGAGACTCCTTGGTATTGTCTGGCAAACTAACTGACTCTGTATTCAAATTAAAAAACGTCAATTTGTTAATCTTCGAAGATGGCATTATTGAGTTAAAAATGGTATTAAAGGATTCATTAGGTAATGAAACCACGCCAGTAAAAACAAACATTTATAAAGACACAAAAGATCCTATAGTAACTATAAAAAAATCAACAGCAAATAATTCCAAAATTGTATATACAATAGCTGCCAATGAATTTTTATCTAATAACTTAATCAAGGACAGCTTAAGTATTAATGTTGGGAAAATTGACTCTTTGATAAAGATTTCCAACAAACAATATGAAGCATATATTACTAGGGTTTGTACTGAAAAATTGGTGTTGACTATAAAGTCCAATGCATTATTTGATACTGTGGGCAATAAAAATATCGCTACTAACTATTACGCCGAGGCTACCGAAGTGCCAGTAATTACAAGGGATACAAGCAATGCATTGCTTTCAAGTTCCACTTATGGAAACATTTGGTATAAGGATGGTGTTGCCATAAATGATACGACACAAAAATACAAACCCACTAAGGCAGGTTCATATAGTATTAAAAAGGCGTTGGATGGGTGTATTAGTAATATGAGTAATGCCTATTATTTCTTGGTAACCGATATCATTAATTTAAGTGCAAATGAGTTTATAAAGCTTGCACCTAATCCATTCATCAATCAATTAAACTTCGATTTCGTAATTAAGGGATATCAGAGATTAAACTTAGAAGTTTTTGATTTAGCAACGGGTATGAAAAAGGCAAGTATGCAAAATCTTACTCCTGGTATGCCAATATATTTGGGTCAATTATCTACAGGAACATATTATGTTAGAGTGAGTTCAAAAGATGGTAAGATTAACTATCAGTTTAAGATGATCAAGTTATAGGGATCCATACAAACCGTGCCACAAGGGCATTAAAAAACTCCGATTTCTTGATGATTTCGGAGTTTTTAGTGCTTATTACAAGCTAAATTGTGAACTGGCTGGGGCCGACCTCTTAAAACTACCGCTGCGAGTATCACTGTATTAGATTGATAATTAATAACGTCAACCCAAAGACGAGCCACATATATCCTTTGTTTTATTTTGACTTATAGAGCGAATTCTACGGGAATTTCCCAAGAAAAAGGGTTGGAAGCAACAGTTTTGTTATTTATCATAATTTTTTAAGATATCTTTGATATACCCCCATTCAGCTATTTCTAGCTGTCTTAAAATGAACTTTTAAAATCATTTTTATGAGGAAGTATATTCAAAAATTTACTGGGTTATTTTTAGTACTTTTTTGTTTTGCCTCTTGCTCCGGTGTTTCAATAGGGGACAAAATGTTTGTCAAAAAAATTGATAAAGAATACAATTTTTCTTCAATGAAAGATTCAAGTTTATCTCAATTTAAATTAAAATATGGTTCTGATTTTGTTTATAAAGAATTAGATACTTCAATTAAGCGGCTTTATGTTAATCATTTAACAATTAAAGGCAAAGACGTTTATTTTCCAAAACCGCCATTGTATTTTGAGTTTAAAAGTGATAAAATGATAGAATTTGGCGTTATTAAACCTGGCTTTTCTAATTTAATATTCAAGAGATTTGAAAATGGACAAAAATTTGTAAAAAAAGAAAAAATATTTCTAACTACAAAAAGTAAATAATGAAAAATTGGTTGCCTTTTATCCTTCTTTTTATAAATATTTTCCCTGTTAATTCCCAGGTTAAAGATTCTAATATAATCTCAGTTACTCCTACTAAGCTTATAACTGGTATATCAATTGGGTTAACAAATATTCAGCAAAATGCTACTATAAATTCCATACTTTATTCTAGTAATAATCCAACTATTAATTTAGGTTTATTATTTGAAAAGGAATTTAATAATCAATTTAAATTTTCTACAAGGCCAGAAATTTTAATTGGGTCTAGTGTAAAAACTAAATTCAAAGATGCTAATAAAGACTATTCTTATAGTTATTCTAGTGCCATAGTTCAAATGCCATTATTGCTTGTTTACACGTTTAGAAATAAAAAAAGCAAAAATGGTTTTCCGGATTATTTCTATTTCGGGCCACAACTTAGTTATAATTTTTCAAATACTAATGCTAGATTAACTGGAACAGAAAGTAGAAATGTGCCTTTGTTTATCAAACAAAATGAAACAAATTTTAAATTTGGATTTGGGTATGATTTCAAATTAAAATATGTCAATTTTAGACCAGAGTTTGGATATAGTTATGGTTTTGATGTTTTAAAATCAAATACTATTAACAATTTTAATTTTACTCGCATTGTCAATAATCAATATTCATTTAATTTATTATTTGCTCAAAGATATAATAAAGTGATTTTTAGAAAATCAAATAGACCTAAAATTCCACTTTGGAAAAAAATATTATCTTTATAAATAATAATACAATCATTAAATATCTAATCTCAATTGTTCTATTAAATTATAAATAAATCAATATGTTATCAAAAAATAAAATATTAAAGTTTACACAATCAATTAAGGACTATAAAAAGAGATTCTTAGATAAGCCGCTGGGTGATTTAGATGAAAGTGGAACAAGATTATTAATCAACCATTTTCTAACTGAGATGCTTGGTTATGAGACTTTAACTGAAGTGAAGACAGAATATATGATTAAAGGGACTTATGCCGATTATATGATACAGATTAAAGGTAAAAGACATTTTTTAGTCGAAGTAAAGGCCTTGTCTTTAAATCTTACATCAAATCATTTAAGACAATCAATAAATTATGGAGCAAATGAAGGCATTGATTATGTTCTATTAACAAATGGTATGTCATTCGAATTGTATAAAGTACTATTTGAAAAGCCAATTGCTCACGAATTAATTTTCTCCTTTAATCTTTCTGATTTGTCTGATATAAAATCTATAGTAGATCAATTACAATTTCTTCATAAAGATTCAGTAATGGACAAGGGATTAGATACATTATGGGATAGACATCTAGCACTTTCTTCTAAAAATCTTTCTAAATTATTGTTCTCTTTTGAAGTGGTTAAATTTTTACAAAAAGAACTGAAAAAAAAGCATAACATTAAATTTAATGAAGTTTCCATTGAAAATGCAGTAAAAAATATTGTAAAAGAAAGCGTCGTTATTGATGAATTTAAACCAATAAAAAGGAGAGTGAGTAAAAAGATAGATAGTCCTAATAATAGTAAAATTCCGGAATAATATGAATGAAGATTTAGCAAAAAAGGAAATAAGTCTATTCAATATAATAATATTGGTACTTTCTTTTTATATTATACTATCTCTAATTGTTACTACTTTTTTTATTTTATCAAAGGAAATTGTAGTATTGCTTAACTATGTTGATAATTTTATTTGTATTATTTTCTTGGTAGATTTTGGAGTAAGATTTAAAAATGCTAATAATAAATTAGTTTTCATGAAATGGGGATGGATAGACTTAGTTGCGAGTATTCCTTTTTTAGATATTTTCAGAGCTGGTCGTTTATTGAGATTAATCCGTTTGCTTAGAATTTTTAGAGCTTTGAAGTCAACGAAATCAATTTTTGAACATATTAATAGAAATAAAAAACAGAGCGCATTAACTTCTGTAGCATTATTATCATTTGTAGTCGTAATCTTTTCATCAATTGCTATATTAGAATTTGAAACTGAAGTAAACAGTAATATTAAAACTGCAGAGGATGCTATATGGTGGTCTTATGTAACAATTACTACAGTTGGTTATGGAGATAAGTTTCCTATTACAACAGAGGGAAGAATTATTGGAGCCATTCTAATGACGACAGGTGTAGGCATTTTTGGTACCTTTACTGCATTAGTTTCATCGTGGTTTATACAAAATAAAGATTAAATATTTTAGGAAATGTTTAATAGACTCTTTTTTTTATTATTATCGGTATGATTAGTTTCTTGTTCAAAGAATATCTCGACTATTAAATCACATAAAATATCCAATTGCTAAAATGATATTCCAGCATTAATTAATAAATAATTATATAAATCTATTCTATTATTGGACCTCCAATTATAAACTTTTTTTGGAAGTTGAATTTGTTTAAAACCGAACCCTAACATTAATTCATTCCTTTTGGATATAATAAAATTATAACCAAGAGTTGCTCCAAATGTTTTTTTTTCAAACATATCAGCATCACAAAGAACCCCTCCAAAAACATTAATAAAAGGGGAATTCACTTTTTTAGATGTGTAATAAAATAACTCTGGGCTTATCGCAATATATTGTAATGGGGAAAGACCATGAATATACTCAATACCCAGCCCTAAAGATAAATGGGAATTAAAATTATATCCGTTTATACTTTTTATGGTAATGGGGTTGTTATAATCTCCACTATTATAAAAAAATTTCCAATTTGGGACTAAAGTTTGATTAATGCTTAACGAACTAAAAAATCTCTTTTTTCTTAAAATTAGTTTTAAATAATTAGTATCATTTTTGTATGTTATTACACCGTTTTGATTCCAATTATATAAAATATCTTTAGTTCCATTTTTATAATTAATTGAAATAATATCCTTTTTTAATATAGTGTATATAGGTCCATTTAGGTTATCATATTTTTTGTACTTAATTTCGTTCAATGTCACTTCTATGACCTTTGACAATAAATATTTACCCGAACTCAAATTCAAAGTATCTTGACTATATGAATTAATATTTAATAATATGAAAATTATTAAAATCACTGGTTTAGTTTTAAGGTTTATTTTATGCACTTTAAATTAATAGTTTTAAAAATATTAAATCTTTATTGATTAGTTATCACTGATAAATATAAGGGGAAAAGATGAATTTTAAAGAGTCAAGGAAAGTCTTACCCCTAAATACTTATTTGTATTACGAGTAATACCAGCTTCTTTTTCTGTTGCTGTAATAGAATAATTTACACCCAATATGATTGGTCCAAAATCATAACCTACAATAGGATTAATCATTAACTTTGTTGTACTTTCATTAACTCCATCGAGTTTTGATATTCCAGTTCCAACCCCTATACCCCAAATAAAATTCTTTTTATAGTGTTTGACACCAATACTTATAGGTATGTGAATAAATGATGGTGGAGTAAATGTATAATTTACATTAATTTGTTTCCCTTTGAAACTTACATAGCCTAATTCAACAAAAATTATTTCAGATGATTTTAATCTATGATTTATAGAGAATAATCCACCGTATCCATTATTATAAATGTCACTTAAATCGCCAGTATGGAAGGCGTATGTAGGTGTAATTTCCACATATAAATTAGGATTAGGAGCACTTTTTGAAATAAAACGACCTAAGGTTCTAGTATTAACATTATCAGCAACTTGTGCATATGACTGCAATTGCAGAAATATAAGTAAGAAGAAGAGATATTTCATATTATTAATTTTTTATAAGTTACAACTTAAAGGCTGAATTTTGTTTTTAATCTGCTTTAGGTGTGCAAATTGAGTGAAAATGAAATAAGGGCTTCAACACTCAAAATGCTTAAACATCTTATGTATTTAGCTCCCTATTTATTATTCAATAAAGCCTAATTAGGAACAACTCTATAAACCGAGCCACAGAATCCAAGACAAAAGACTACAAAAGCGTGCCACAAAGGGCATAAAAAAACTCCGATTTCGTATGATTTCGGAGTTTTTATTGCTATTAACTAGCTAGATTGTGAACTGGCTGGGACTCGAACCCAGGGCCCATACATTAAAAGTGTATTGCTCTACCAACTGAGCTACCAATTCTAACCCGTTTCCCTTTTGAGGAGTGCAAAAATAAGGATTAATCGAAACAAACCAAATAAATAGGCAACTTTATTTCCCCAAAACAGCTCCTAAGTGGTTCATCTTCAAATAACAATTACTTTTGTACAAACACATTTTTATGTCTGTATTCAACAATAAAATAGTCGTCATAACAGGTGGTTCCGACGGCATCGGAAAGGCTTTGGTAGAGCAGTTTTTAGCTATGGGCGCAAGAGTAGCTACCTGCGGAAGAAGTCAGGATAAATTAAATCAATTACAAGTGCAGCATCCTGGTGCGCCTTTATTTTTGAAAGGTGTAGATGTGCGTAACGAACAAGAATGTGCACAATTTATTGCAGATGTCATAAGTACTTGGGGACAGATAGATGTGTTAATCAACAATGCTGGAATCAGCATGAGGGCATTGATCACGGAAACCACCACAGAAACTTTGAAGCAAGTGATGGATATCAATTTTTGGGGCACCGTATACACGACCAAAGCGGCTTTGCCGTCTATTTTAAAGCAAAAGGGTGTCATTGTAGGCGTTTCATCTATTGCAGGTTATCGTGGCTTGCCAGGAAGAAGTGGGTATTCTGCGTCTAAATTTGCCCTTAATGGCTGGCTAGAATCCATTAAAACCGAATTATTGCATACTGGTACCCATGTGATGTGGGTTTGTCCAGGTTTTACAAGCTCCAATATCCGCAATGCTGCCTTGAATAAGGATGCAAAATCACAAGAGGAGTCGCCGATGGATGAGGGTGTAATGATGTCTTCTGAGGAATGTGCTGGCCATATCATCCACGCAATTGAAAAGCGCAAACGTACCTTGGTACTCACTTTTACAGGGAAGCGTGCTGTTTTTATGAATAAATATTTCCCGGGTTTGGCGGATAAACTGACTTTCAATTTTTTCTTTAAAAATGGGCAACTTATTAAATAGGTGCACTTGCTTTAAAGTATTGATAGTCATTTAAAAAATAGGGCTTAACCATAAAATAAAGGACTTATTTTTTCGTTTAAGATTAAATATGCCATTAATAACTTTAACATCTGATATTGGCCAAGAGGATTTTATCATTGGTGCTGTTAAAGGGCAGATATTGTCAACTATTCCGGGTTGTGTGATTGCAGATATCACGCACTATTTATCGAGCAAGAATTACCAACAAGGGGCCTATATTTTCAATAATGCTGCAAAGTATTATCCTGCTGGAACCGTGCATGTGGTGATGGTGAATGCGTTTCAGTTTCCTTCGGATCATTTATTATTTGCCCAGTACAATGGGCATTTTTTTATCACACCAGACAATGGCTTTTTAACCATGATGTTGGGGTTGAAGCCAAAGGAGATTGTTAGAATCGATTGTAAAGGGGCTGGTACATTCATTCAAATGACCGAGCGCATGGTAGAGGCGATTGCATATTTTTTTGCTTCTGGAAGTTTGGACGAGGCAGGTGAGCGAACCGATACGATTCAAGAAATCTACCCAATGCAACCTACTTTAGGGCCAGATTGGATGGAGGGCCAAATTTTATTCATCGATCAGTTTGAGAATGTGGTGGTGAATATTCGGAAGGAGGAGTTTGATTTTCATGCTAAGGGCAGGGCCTTTAAGATTGTATTTACCAGAAATGAAACCATTGAAAACTTAAGTCAAAACTATGGTTCGGTGCCTGTAGCCGATAAGATGGCCTGGTTTAATTCTGCTGGATATTTGGAGATTGCTGTGCGTGGGGGCAATATGGCGGGTTTGTTTGGTTTGAGCAAATACGATGAAAACCAGTCTAGTAAACAACGTCCGAACGACAATAAGTGGTTTTTCCAGATGGTGCGTGTTTTCTTTGAATAGTTGATCATTTGTTTTTTCATTTGCCTTTTTCGGGGTATTTTTGCACCCTATAAACACTTAAAATAGAACTATATGGCATACGACGTAATCGTTATTGGTAGTGGTCCTGGTGGATATCCTGCTGCTATTCGTGCTTCTCAATTAGGCTTAAAAGTGGCTGTGATTGAAAAAGAAAGCTTGGGTGGCGTTTGTTTAAACTGGGGTTGTATCCCAACCAAAGCCTTGATAAAGAGTGCGCAGGTGTATGATTATGTAAAGCATAGTGCAGATTATGGTATCACAACAACAGGTGTGAATCATGATTTTGGCGCAGTGATTAAGCGTAGCCGTGGTGTGGCAGACAAGATGAGCAAAGGGGTTCAGTTTTTAATGAAGAAGAATAAGATTGATGTGATTATGGGTTACGGTAAAGTACATTCAAAAGGCAAAGTTGAAGTAAAAGCTGCGGATGGTACAACACAAGTAATCGATACAAAATATATTGTACTTGCTACAGGTGGTCGTTCAAGAGAATTACCCAACTTAAAGCAAGATGGTAAAAAAGTAATGGGCTACAGAGAAGCGATGGTGATGGCACAACAACCAAAGAGCATGATCATTGTAGGAAGTGGCGCAATAGGTGTTGAATTTGCTTATGTCTACAACAGCATGGGTACAAAAGTGACGATTGTTGAGTTTGCACCAAGAATTGTACCTGTAGAAGACGAAGATATTTCTAAGGAATTAGAGAAGCAATATAAGAAGCAAGGCATTGAGATCATGACCAATGCATCGGTTGAGTCAGTGGATACGACTGGCGCTGGCGTGAAAGCTTTGGTTAAAAAATCGGATGGTACCACTATGACTTTAGAAGCAGATGTACTTTTAAGTGCTGCTGGTGTCATTGCGAATCTTGAAAATATTGGTTTAGAACAAAACGGTATCAAGGTAGATAAAGGAAGAGTCGTGGTAGATAAGTTTGGACAAACTGCTGTTCCAGGTATTTATGCCATTGGTGATTGTTCTCCTGGTCAAGCATTAGCGCACGTGGCTGCAAAAGAAGGTATCAATGCTGCAGAGCATATTGCATACATGGAAAAGAAGCATGCACATTTGCCAGAAGGAATTGACTACAATAATGTTCCAGGATGCACTTACTGTATTCCTGAAATTTCTAGCGTAGGCTATACCGAAAAAGCAGCGAAGGAAGCTGGATATGAAATCAAAGTAGGTAAGTTTCCATTTGTAGCAAGCGGTAAAGCTTCTGCAGCGGGTGCCACCGATGGTTTTGTGAAGGTAATCTTTGATGCAAAATATGGTGAGTTTTTAGGATGTCATATGATTGGTATGAATGTAACCGAAATGATTGCTGAAGCTGTGGTTGCTCGTAAATTAGAAACCACTGCGCATGAAATTTTAAATGCAATTCATCCACACCCAACAATGAGTGAAGGCTTAAAGGAAGCAACTGCTGCTGCTTATGGCGAAGCAATTGATATCTAACTAGCATGGAATAAAATATAGAATGGCTCGTGCTTCAAATGATTTTGAATGCGGGCCATTTTTAATAGGGTTGAATATATAAACGGATTTTAAGGAACAACGCACAATGAAGTACGAAAAAGAAATTAACCGAAGAAAAAGCTTTGCCATCATCTCTCACCCGGATGCGGGTAAGACCACGTTGACAGAGAAATTATTGTTATTCGGTGGTGCAATTCAAACTGCAGGTGCTGTAAAGAGCAATAAAATTAAGAAGCATGCGACTTCGGATTTTATGGAGATTGAACGTCAAAGAGGAATATCTGTGGCCACTTCGGTGATGTCTTTTGAATACAAAGGCAATTTGATTAATTTATTAGATACGCCAGGTCACAAGGACTTCGCAGAAGATACTTATAGAACTTTAACCGCGGTGGATAGTGTGATATTGGTGATAGATTCTGTAAATGGGGTGGAGCCTCAAACAAGAAGGTTGATGGAAGTGTGTAGTATGCGTGCCACACCGGTGATTGTTTTCATTAATAAAATGGATCGTGATGGTAAAAACAGATTTGATTTATTAGAAGAGATAGAAGCGGAATTAAAAATCTCCTTACACCCTATGACCTGGCCAATTAATAGTGGTAAGGAATTTAAGGGCGTGTATAATTTGCATGATAAAAGTTTACGTTTATTTACAGCAAGTACAAAAGCAGATGATGAAGATGTGGTGGCGATTGGTGATTTATCTAGCCCAGTCTTACAACAAAAAGTGGGTGACCGCGATGCCGATTTATTAAGAGAAGACGTAGAGTTAATTGATGGGGTATATGGCGCATTGAATCCGGCAGATTATTTATCTGGATCTATTGCCCCCGTATTTTTTGGTTCTGCTGTGAATAATTTTGGGGTCCAAGAAATGTTGGACACTTTCATTCAAATTGCACCAACACCGCGTGACAGAGAAACAAGTGTTCGAAAAGTGCAAGCGGGTGAAGACAAGTTCAGCGGATTTATTTTTAAGATCCATGCTAACTTAGATCCAAAGCACCGCGATAGAATTGCTTTTATGCGTGTATGTAGTGGTAGGTTCGAGCGCAATAAATATTATACCCATGTACGCCTAGATAAGGATGTACGTTTTACCAATCCTTATACTTTCTTAGCACGCAGTAAGGATATCGTGGAAGACGCTTATCCTGGTGATGTGGTGGGTCTTTTTGACACAGGTAATTTTAAGATTGGAGATACACTCACCGAAGGAGAAAAATTTTATTTTACAGGTATCCCCACATTCTCTCCAGAGATTTTTAAAGAATTGGTGAATAAAGATCCAATGAAGACCAAACAATTAGAAAAAGGGATTCAACAGTTAACAGATGAAGGGGTGGCGCAGTTGTTCACGCAGTTTGGTGGCAATAAAAAAATCATTGGTTGCGTAGGTGACTTACAGTTTGAAGTGATTCAATACCGTTTATTGCAGGAGTATGGCGCTGCTTGTGAATTTAGAACCCTTCCTTTTTATAAAGCTTGTTGGTTAACTTCTACGGATAAAAATAAATTGAACGACTTCTTGCGTTATAAGCAACAGAACGCATCCGAAGACAAAGATGGCTCACCCGTTTACTTAGCACAAAGTGAATGGTTCTTAAATACTGAGATCACGAACAATCCAGACATTACATTCCACTTCACCAACGAAGTCAATAAATAATTAAGCATACGAAGCGTATTCGTTAAACCTATTTTATGAAGTCAAAAACTTTAAAGCAAAACAAGGTCAATATCATCACACTAGGTTGTAGTAAAAACTTAGTGGACAGTGAAATGCTGAGTGGTCAATTAGTGGCCAATGATATTGACGTGGTTCATGAAAATAAAAAGTTAGACCATAATATTGTTGTTGTGAATACTTGTGGCTTTATTGACAAAGCAAAAGAGGAGAGTGTGAACACCATCTTAGACCAAGTGGCTTTAAAGAAGAAAGGCAAATTAGACAAGGTTTATGTGACGGGTTGTTTAAGTGAAAGATACAGAGGCGACTTAGCTGCAGAAATACCAGAAGTAGATGCTTGGTTTGGTACCATGGAATTGCCTTTGATCTTGAATCAATTGAACGCAGATTATAAAGCAGAGTTGTTGGGAGAGCGTTTATTAAGTACACCATCGCATTATGCTTATTTAAAAATTAGTGAAGGTTGTAATCGTACTTGTTCTTTTTGTGCGATTCCTTTAATGCGTGGTCAGCACGTGAGTAAAACCATCGAACAATTGGTGGACGAAACAAAAGGCTTAGTGAAGAAAGGAGTGAAAGAGTTGATGTTGATTGCGCAGGAATTAACTTATTACGGATTGGATATTTATAAAGAGCGTGCCTTACCTAAATTATTACACGCCTTAGCCGATATAGAAGGCGTGGAGTGGATCCGTTTACATTATGCGTACCCTTCAAAATTTCCTTTAGACATATTGGATGCCATGCGTGAGCGCGATAATATTTGTAACTACATTGACATCCCATTGCAACATGCAAGTAATAATATGCTAAAAGCCATGCGCCGTATTATTACTAGAGAGGAGATGACCGAATTGATTCAAGAAATCAGAAAGCGTGTGCCGGGTATCGCCATTCGTACGACTTTGATAGCTGGATTTCCAGGAGAAACATTGGAAGACATAGAAGAATTAAAGGCATTTTTACAATTGCATAAATTTGACCGAGTAGGCATTTTTACATACAGTCACGAAGAAAATACAAGCGCACATGATTTAGTAGACGATGTGCCTGCAGCAGAGAAACAGCGCCGTGCCGAAGAGATCATGGAAGTACAACAAGAGATTAGCCTTGAAATTAATCAGTCTAAGGAAGGGCAGATCTTAAAAGTATTGGTGGATAAAAAAGAAGCTGGTCGTTATTTAGGCCGCACTGAATTTGATAGTGTGGAGGTAGACAACGAAGTGGTGATCAATACCAAAAAAAGATTGAAGCCAGGTGATTTTGTAATGGTAAAAATTACGAAAGCGTACGACTATGATTTAGAGGGCGATTTAGTTGACTAGTAAAGGCAGCCACAGTCGCTGTGCTAGCAATAAAATAGCCCATTAAGATATAGCTACTCGCGCCAAAATAGTTTTGTAGTCCAAACCATCCGCCATAATAAAGGATGGATCCAACACAAATTACATTCTTCACTATTTCATAGATCAATGCTCTAGGATTGCGGTCCATGAATTCTGTTAAAGCATATACTTGTGCAAATATGAATAAGCCATAGTACATCATATTGGTAAGTCCTATATTTGCCACATTGCCAAACAAGTAACTTACAATTAAGAGTAAACAAAATAGTTGAATCCATAAATAAACAATCATCCCTTTTGGTGCAGGGGTATCGTATTTTTCGAAATGGTACACATCTTCAATTTTATAAACAGGATATTTTTCAACTACATCTGCTGGTCTCCATCCTAGTGGCATCAACCAAACACGTAATTTATCTTTCCAACTTTGAGTATGCCATGCATCTTGCATCAATAACCATAGATGCATAAAATTTATTTTGATGGGATTCCAAGTACGCACTGGCCTTGTAACACCATATACAGCGGTTATTGCAGGGGTTTCTTCTTTGAAAGTACCGAACATACGATCCCAGAAAATAAATATTTGACCATAGTTCTTATCTAAATATTCTGGGTTGATAGCATGGTGCACACGGTGATGTGCTGGTGTCACAATGATGTATTCTAGCCATCCCATTTTATGGATATGTTGCGTATGGTACCAGAACTGCGCAAATAAATGTAAAGGAGCTACCACAGCAATCACTTGTTGTGGCACACCAAACATCGCTGCAGGAATTAATAGAAAAGCATAAATCCTAAAATACACCGAGATACTTTGTCTCAATGCGCAAGCCAAATTAAATTCTTCACTACTATGGTGTACGATATGGTTGTTCCAAAAAAAGTTTACAGTATGTGCTAAACGGTGCACCCAATAGCCTGCAAAATCTAACGCTAAAAATGCAATCACATAAAGCATCCAACTAGATTTAACTTGATAAATAGTCAAGTGCTCCACTAGCCAGCCATAACTGATAATAGCAAGGCTCAACCCTAAAACATCTTTGGTTGAATTGGTTACCCCAGAGCTTAAGCTCGAAATCATATCCATTGTTCTAACGGTATCATTGCCCTTGCGCCATCCGTACCATTTTTCAAATAGTACCAATAACAGAAATAGGGGCATAGCAATAACAAGAATTTTACCGTAGGTTTCCATAGGGTCTAGTTTTAAGCGAGCAATCTTTCGCCCTATAAAAGTATTATTTTTCTTTCAATATTGAATAAAATGCCTTTATCAATACATTTTTCCCGAAATTTGCAGACGATGTCTCAAAGCAGTATGCATATCCCTTTTAGTTCAACCCATGTATTCTCTTCATTAATCAATGATTATTTAGAGGGTAAAGGCAAGGCGATTGATTTTGTGCAATACGCGCCTAATATTGAGGGTTATCGATCGGCGATAGAAGGCCGAAAAAAATATCCGATCAATCGTACATTATTGTTTGATGTATTGACAAAACAATACTCCAATTTTCCACAAGAAAAAGCAGTCCAAGACAAACTTGCATTGTTAAAAAAGGAATCCACTTTTGTGGTAACCACGGCACATCAACCGAATTTATTTACAGGCCCCTTGTATTTTTTTTATAAAATTATTCATGCGATACAACTTGCTGCAAGTTTAAAAGCAACATTCCCTGACTATGATTTTGTCCCAGTATATTATATGGGCTCCGAAGATGCGGACTTAGAAGAAGTCGGTGCATTTAATTTAGACCATAAGAAATGCCAATGGGTGACCAAACAAACTGGTGCGATTGGAAGAATGCAGGTGGATGACGCTTTATTACGCTTATTAAAACAATTAGAAAATTATTGGTCCATACTTCCTCAAGGTCAACAAGCTTTGGAGATTTTAAAAGAAGCCTATCAAAAAGGTAAAACCATTAGTGAAGCAACTTTGTCTTTTGTACATGCATTTTTTGGAGCAAAAGGATTGTTGGTATTACAACCAGATGATGCTGCACTTAAAGCGGCATTCATTCCAGTAATGGAAAAAGAGTTATTGACAGGCTTTTCTCATCAAACGATACAACCAACGATTGCTGCTTTATCAAAAGCCTACCATGTTCAATCCGAGGGCAGAACCATCAATCTATTTTATTTAAAAGACAATATAAGAGGAAGGATCGAAAAGCAAGGGGAACAATATATAGTTGTGGATACAGCTATTCAATTCGCAGAAAAAGAAATCATCGCAGAATTGCATCAATACCCTGAAAGGTTCAGCCCGAATGTCATTTTAAGAGGGGTGTATCAGGAAACAATTTTACCTGGTGTTGTTTTTGTGGGTGGAGGAGGAGAGCTAGCCTATTGGATGGAATTGAAAAACCTGTTTCAACAAGTGGGTGTGCATTATCCTTTATTGCAATTAAGAAATTCTTTTTTATTGATGCGTCAAAAGCAAGCTGAACAATGGGCTGCCATGCATTTTGAAGAACAAGACTTGTTTAAGCCAATCCTTGATTTAGAAATAGCTTATGTAAAAAAACACGCATCCCAAGCATTGGATTTACAGGATCAAATGAAAAACTTAACTACTTTATATACGACTATCAAAAATGAAGTGGAAAAAGTAGACCCGACATTAGGTACACACGCCGAAAATCTAGCGCAGCAAGCAAAAGCAAAATTATTGGCACTAGAAAAGAAAATGGTGCGTGCGGAAAGACGCAAGCAAACTGTTGCTATACAACGCATACATCGCATTAAAAAAGAATTATTTCCGCAAGATAATTTACAAGAAAGAGAAGAGCATTTTTCTAAATGGGTAGGTCAATATGACCTTTCTTGGATAGAAACCATCATGGAACACTCTACAGGATTGGAGTCTAGATTCAGAATAATTAAATTTGACTAAGCGTCAAATTGATTCTCCCAATTTGTTTTCAATTGATTTACTTTCTCTAATACTTCAGATTCCATTTTTGATTTGTAATCGTCCATTGCCAAAGCAATCGGTTCGTTATGCGTACCAATAATTTGCGCAGCTAATAAACCTGCATTTTTAGCACCATTTAATGCCACCGTTGCAACGGGTACACCGCCTGGCATTTGCAAAATGGATAAAATACTATCCCAACCATCTGCAGAGTTAGTCGATTTGATAGGCACTCCAATTATGGGTAAACTAGTTAATGCGGCCACCATACCTGGTAAATGCGCAGCGCCACCAGCACCTGCTATAATTACTTGTAAGCCTCTACTACGCGCTGTTTTTGCATATTCTACCATGCGATCCGGTGTTCTATGTGCCGAAACTACCGTTAATTCAAAAGGAATATTGAAAGATTTTAAAATATCAGCAGCTGCCTGCATGATAGGCAAATCACTGTCACTTCCCATGATAATTCCTACAATTGGTTGGTTGGCCATAAAATGTATTTACTGCAAGATACAAATTCGTGTTTAATAAGGAATCAAAAACCCCTTAATTGCTCAAATATAGTAGAAGCCTGGTAACAAAAAATTATCCTAAAGCGCGCTTATAGAGTTGTATGGTGTTTTCTAATCCTAAATAAAGCGCGTCACTAATGAGTGCGTGGCCAATGGATACTTCATTTATATAGGGGATTTCTTTGATGAGGTAGGCCAAGTTAAAACGGTCCAAATCATGTCCTGCGTTAATACCTAGATCTAATTTTTTTGCTAAGGCTGCAGCGCTAATATAGAGCGCAATTGCAGTTTCTTTATTTCCTGCAGCAAACTGCTTTGCATACATTTCGGTATATAATTCTATGCGATCCGTCCCAGTTGTTGCAGCAGCTTCTACCATTTTTTCATTCGGGTCAACAAAAATAGATACACGAATACCTGCAGCTTTAAACACTGCAATGATATCTTTTAAATAAGCTTGTTCTGTAATGGTATCCCAACCATGGTCGCTGGTTAATTGACCCAATGTATCGGGAACTAGGGTCACCTGTGCTGGTTTAGTAGCCAATACTAGGTCAACAAATTTTTGTTCTTTAGGATTGCCCTCAATGTTGAACTCTGTATGTATATTTTCCTTTAAATCATAAACGTCTTGGTACCGAATATGTCTTTCGTCTGGTCTTGGATGCACCGTGATACCTTCTGCGCCAAAACGCTCACAATCCAGTGCTACTTTTAATAGGTCGGGATTGTTGCCTCCACGACTATTTCTTAGCGTAGCGATCTTATTTATGTTTACACTTAAACGAGTCATGAGCAAATTTAAGTTAATTTTGTATCTTAATTATCACCTGATGGCTTATTCTAATTTAGAAGCTTGTTTATTGGATTTAGAGCGCAATGGACAATTGCTCAGAATAAAGGAGGAAGTAGATCCTCATCTGGAAATGGCAGCAATCCATTTGCGCATTCATGAACAAAAAGGGCCAGCCATCTTGTTTGAAAAAGTGAAAGGTTCTAAGTTCAGGGCCGCATCCAATATTTTTGGCACATTAGAAAGAAGTGAATTTATTTTTAGAGATACTTTGCCACAGGTGAAAAAATTAATTGAAATTAAAATTGATCCTGCCTCTGCATTAAAAAATCCATTAGCTGCATTAAGTGCTTTGCCAGCTGCGATCAATGCCTTGCCTAAAAAAAATCCAATCAGTCAGCCAGTCACGTACGAAGAAATAAAAATTAGTGATCTGCCATTGATCAAACATTGGTCCATGGATGGTGGCGCTTATGTCACTTTACCACAAGTATATACAGAAGATGCAGACAAGCCAGGCATTGCAAATAGTAATTTAGGCATGTACAGAATACAATTAACGGGCAATGAATATGAGTTAGATCAAGAAATTGGTTTGCATTATCAATTGCATAGAGGGATTGGCGTGCATCAAACAAAGGCCAACAAAAAAGGGATGCCTTTGAAAGTAAGTTGTTTTGTAGGGGGACCTCCAGCGCATAGTGTTGCTGCTGTGATGCCACTACCAGAAGGATTAAGTGAAATGAATTTTGCAGGCGTGCTTGCAGGTAAAAGATTTGGATATACTTACAAAGACGGATTTTGTTTGAGTACGGATGCCGACTTTGTGATTACTGGAGAAGTGTATCCAGGAGAGAATAAACCAGAAGGTCCTTTTGGAGATCATTTAGGCTATTATAGTTTACAGCATAGTTTTCCTTTAATGCGCGTGCATAAAGTGTATGCGCGAAAAAATGCCATCTGGGCTTTCACAGTGGTTGGAAGACCACCACAAGAGGATACCAGTTTTGGACAATTGATACATGCTATGACTGGTGCTGCTGTGTCCAATGAAATTCCTGGATTAAAAGAAGTGCATGCAGTAGATGCAGCAGGGGTGCATCCATTATTATTGGCCATTGGTAGTGAAAGATACACGCCTTATTTAACCATCAAACAACCGGCAGAAATTTTAACCATTGCCAATCATATTTTAGGAACAGGCCAATTGAGTTTAGCTAAATTTGTTTTCATCACAGCGGACGATACCAATCAAATATCGACCCATCGTGTGCAGGCATATTTTGAATATATTTTATCAAGATTAGACCTTAGTAATGATATCCATTTTTACACTAAAACCACCATGGATACTTTAGATTATTCAGGTGAGGGTTTAAATTCAGGATCTAAAGTAGTGATTGCTGCATATGGAGATGTAAAAAGAATTTTGGCAAATACAGTGCCTCAAAGATTACTGAATTTAAATATGGATGCTAATCTAGTCATGCCGGGTGTGATTGCAGTCAATGCAACAGCGTATAATACAAATGCTTTACAGACAGTATTAGCAGGGCAGGGTGAAATATTATTGGAGCAAGAAGGGGTGGTCATGATCATTAGAACAGAAGATCCAAGATGGATGGCAAGCGATATCAATAATTTCTTATGGGCTGCATTTACTAGAACCAATCCTTCTCATGATATAGAAGCCATTGATGCATTCACAACAAATAAGCATTGGGGTGCAAAAGGCCCATTGGTATTTGATGCTACGATTAAACCACATCATGCACCACCTGTATTAAAAGATGCAGCGGTTGAAAAAAAGGTAGATGCAATTTTAGAAAAGTACGGGTATTAAATAGCAACCTCAATCCAAGTATGGTCTGCTAATAATTTTACTGTAGCAATAAATTGTGCAAAAGGTCCTGCACCGCCGCCCCATTCGTGAGGTGCGACCATGGACAAGACATGCGACCCATCTTGCTTTTCATAGACATGATACACTTGACCTATCTGTGGTTTGAAAGTAATTTTTGCTTCGTAAATCATCATGCTCAATTCTTTTCTTTTACGAATTTCCTGAGCTTGCCTTGCAAGTAATTCAATTTGCTCTTTTATTTGATTGAGCTGCATATTGGTTTGACCCTCCATGGCAGAGAGTGCCTTATGCTTAATGACGCCTTCTTTAGTAGGACGAATTGCCACACTGCCTGCAGATGAGGCATAAGGCAATACGCTTAATTGCTTATGGTAAACTTCAATATTTTTGAAAGGGCTTTGGTCTTCTTTGAAACCCTCTTGTGTTACTTTTAAAAACCCATTTGACAAAATTTCGTGCACCACTTTGAGGCTGAGTGTATCTTCTTTAAAAAATTGAACAGTTAAGCAAGAGGCATTATTGATTTCGGCGCTAATGGTATTGGCTAATTCGGTATTGTCAAAAGCCATGGGTTGGCCATTGGGGTTCACTTGGTATTGTGCATAAAATGCATCGTTTTCTAAGTTGACCCAATTGTGGCTAAAACTCAACAAATGACCATTCGTAACTGTCTCGATTTTATAGTTACCCGATTTTGGAACTGTTTGATATTCGAAATCACATTTCTCTGGGAATAACTGCCAACTGGCTAAAAAATTATAAGCTTGAACCATACTATAAATAACAATTTTAGTCTTAAATGGTTGAGTTAAAAGGCTTAAAAATTAGTTTATTTCAACATAATTTGGCTTCTCAACGATATTTGAATTGTACTTGTATCTGAGATTGGTAATAAGGCTAAAATTCCATGGACTTAACTGCTGATTGGTTCTAGGAAAATAGAATCCTTTTAGTTCGATGGTTCCAAACACAAGGTTCTCATTTCTTACTCTAATGCCAGAACCAAGCGCAGTATAGATATCGCCTTTTAATATTGGGTCACCCATCGTCCTAATATAAGTAGTATTGGCAAACACGAATGGGGCAGATTTAAACCCAAATATTGGACGGTTATTATACAGTACGGTCTCCCAATTGCCAGAGATACGCGTGCTCCCTTTGATTTGTTCTTTATTCAATTGAGGAATACCATAAATACTATTGATTCTTAGCGCTTCGTTGTATTTATTGTTTAAGGTTTGGGTATAGCTTAAGTTTAAAATTTGTCTATAACCATAACCGTTATTTAAGTATTTTAATTTTCCAAATTGTTCTAAGCTGCTCAAAAAACGAATGTCTTGTAATGACTTATTGATATAACTGCTTGCAATATTGACAATAATATGGTTGTAGTTTTCATTTTTTGATAATTTATGTTGCTCAAATTTAAAACCAAGATAAGTTGATCGATCTTTTTCTATTTTAGAACGTCCAGTGGTCCATGTAAATGATTGACCAATTGGTAAATCTTCATATCTACCTAAACCATATAAATACCTTGTTCTATAAACGGATTGTCTTACCAAGGTAAAAGAAATAAAATCTGCTATTAGATTTTGATAGTTTCTATCTAATTGCATTAAATACTCAATGGGCCGTTCTTTAAAATTATTTTCAAGATGCCTATATTGAATAAACTGTCTGTATTCATTGGTATTGATGCGTTTTTTTGGCTTTGTTAGTTGGTATCCAACCCAAAAATCTATGTGCTTTAAATTATAGTTCAATTGCTGGTCAAAGAGGGTGTCCCATTTTCTTGGAAAAACATTTTCATTAACAGTTTCTAAATATTCCATTCCACCAAGCCATTTACTATTAGGGTGGAGGATGGGTCTTTGCACACTGATATAATTTTTTCTGGCAGATAAAACGTTATTGGCCAGATTATTCCCAAATTGGTTCATACCTGCGTTGATAGAAATAAAACTTCCAAGTAGATTACTTAAACCAACATCATAACCCCATCCTGATTTTGGTGTTCTTTCAATATCAAAATTCTGAATCAATTGTACACTATTTCCAGTACCCAATAAATTGACATTATTGATTTTAGCGGAGTATGCATTGCTTTTATTCATCAACACTTCGCCCCCATAGTTAAATAAGTCTTTAGTCACCACAATCAAATCCACTTGGTTGGTATCGTAGGGGGTAATCATTGCAATTATTTTTGCATCTTGTATATAGCTCAAATCCCTTAGCCATTTTTCATTGTAGGCAATAATAGAAGGGTCAAAAATACTCCATTCACTAAAAAATAGGTTTTCTCTAATGGCCCTTGTGTTAGAATTAGAATGCAATTGATTTCCAAGCTTACTAAAAAAACTTTTCAGATTAGACTCTTTTGAATCGATACTGGTAGAAAAATTAAGTTGCTCAATAGTGATGCTATTGATTCTTTTACCAGCATATGAATTGAGGGTACGAATTTGATTCAACAAATTTGTTTTTGTACTATCAGTCATCGATTGCGGCTTCCCTGTAATTGCTTTTTGTGCTTTTTCTAAAAGATTAATTTGCGCATAAACAGCTTGCATTAGAAACAGTTGACCAATAACAGCGATGAATAAGATTTGCAAGAATATTTTTTTATTCATTTAACTTTTAAATTCTTTAACAGCTTTATTTATAAAAGCTTTTTTTAAATGACATTGATTAATTTATTCCTTAAAGGTACTGAAAATAAAAAACCCATGCTGATTAATTCAACATGGGTTTTAAGTTAGCAATTTTTAGCTGCTATATCTTTTAAGACTAGTATCTGTAAGCGTCTGACTTAAATGGACCTGCTTTAGGTATGCCTAAATAAGCTGCTTGCTCTTCTGTTAATTCGTCTAATTGTGCACCTACTTTAGATAAGTGTAAACGTGCTACCTTCTCATCTAAATGCTTAGGCAATACATACACTTTGTTTTCGTAGTTCTTATGGTTTGTCCACAATTCAATTTGCGCTAATGTTTGGTTAGAGAAAGAGTTACTCATCACAAAAGATGGGTGACCAGTCG